>JARIBI010000200.1 GCA_029257435.1 Sporosarcina sp.
CAGAAAAACTACAGTAAGCAAACCAAAAAAAGCACACAAATTACGTGTGCTTCACGAAGTTAGAAGTGTATGTTCGACCGCGATTATTCCCGTTAGGAACTAGTCCCATTTCTCTGATAAGACGTAACGCAGATCGGGGACTTTTCATCTCCAGAAATGTTCGAAAGGATTTGTTTGAAAGTGGTTCATCGATTAGCAAAAACCAATCTCGAATCGCTTGTCTATGAGCATCCTTGGAATAGGTTTTACAGACAGGACAATACCAGCCCTTTCCACCTTTTCGCATCCCTAAACGATGACAGCCTGGACATTCGACGCCGACTTTAATTTCAAAAGGTTGGATATTGAATTTGGCACAAATGGACTTAGGCGTATATTCTTTGTGTGCGTTCAACAAAGATTGCGTGAGTAGAGAAATTTCATTTTTAGTCATAATGGGGGTACCGATCAGCAAGCGTCGGACGTGTTGTGGAACAAGTCTTGGAAACAATGTTGGAATTTCACTAGGCGGAAGCGTAATCCGTTGTTTCGCATAAGCGAGCACAACGCATCCAAAAACCGGAAGCTGAATATCTCTTTGGAGCAGCCAGTCTTCAAAAAGCTGACATGTATTGCTGACTTGTGCTAGCGGGCTCAGGAAGCCGCTAACTGTGCCGTCATCTGCTATACGAATTAATTGTGGCGGGTTCTCTCGTACGGAAAGGTCTCCGGCTATATTTTTCACTTCACAGATTAAAGCGAATTCAGTCGTAATCAGGAGAGTGTCAATTTGAAATAGTGAACTAGAGGAGAGGGATAAGTCATTGAGGATGCATGTCTCGTCAGGGAATCGGTAATTTCTTAACACGCGATCCAATTCTTGTTCTCCGCCAAATCCAGCATTCACATTCATGAGTTGTGCTTGGATTTTGGGGAAGGCGGGGTGTTGTGTGGATATTCTTCTAAGTGCAGCGTTCAGCCCATCTATGAGGATAGGTGAAGTTCTTTCCTTAACTATTATTGCATTCACTTCCTTTCAAGTAATAAATTAATAGTATCACACTATTCAGTTAGATGGAACGCAGGAATCATCAGGATGTTTATTACATTAGTTGTTGAAGGGAATCGGTCAAATTGGAAGGGATATCGGCAATATAACAAGAACATTCGACCGTATCGCTTAAAGAATCGGACAAATCCGACAAACAATCGGCCATATGCTAGAATGAATCGGCCACAACTTGATGTGCGGAATTTTCCGACATTTACTCTTGCGCTTCGCAATTCCGAGTGGTACAATCGACTTCTGTTTAAAATTTTCCCCTATGATATCCGGAAACGACAGGACAAATTCTAGGAAAGCGGAGGATCTGTACATGCAGAGACACCCTGATTTTGAGTTTGAGGCTGAGCGTCTGGACTACACAGTGCATTACATGCGACGGCTTTTGGAAGAGTCGCAGCGTGATGTCGACGCCTCTCAAGAACAAATTCGTCACGCGATGGCGGATTTGGATTATTTGGATTCCAGTATGAGTTACATTAACATCCTCACGAACACACGGTTTTTCGAAATGGCGAGGTCCCAGAAAGAGACCTTTGAGGCCATCCAGAAGAAGCCGTATTTTGCGCGCATCCACTTTCAGCCTGATGATGAAAAAGACCAATTTCTGTATATCGGTAAGACATCGGTGTTTCATCAGGAGACACAAGAACCCATCATTGTCGACTGGCGATCACCTGTCGCGAACGTATATTACGATGGGCGTTTAGGTGACATGACGTACGATGTCCGCGGAGAAGAAGTGAGCGGTCATCTGCATTCGAAGCGGCAATACCAGATTGAAGAGGGCGAGTTGCTGGATGTCCGGGATATTGACCTCACCACAAATGATGAGTTGCTTCAGGAAGCGCTTGCTGGAAAAGCGGACGTGCGATTGACGGAAATCATCTCGACAATCCAGTCGGAACAGAATGATATTATCCGCGCGAGTTTGCGTAAGCCAATCATTGTACAAGGGGCTGCAGGCAGTGGAAAGACGACGATTGCATTGCATCGTATTTCTTATTTTCTTTATACAAAAGGAACGGATTTTCCTGCTGAAAAACTGATGATTCTCGCACCCAGTAAATTATTCATGGACTATATCGGGGACGTGCTTCCCGAGCTCGGCGTGGGCAGTATTTGCCAGACGACGTTTGAGGAATATGTGCTGAATGCGACGGGGTTAAAACTGAAATTGACCGACACCAATAGCAAATTGGAAAGATTAGCGTCATCGGATTCATTGGATGAAACCACAATTGCCATTGCGAGGATGAAAGGGTCTGAAGTGTATCGCACCATCATCGCAAGGTACGTGAAAAAACTTGAGCAGCAGACAGTGGCACTTTTTGAAGATGTATTCATTGAAAACTATCGAATCATGGGTGCGAAGCGATTACGCAAACTGTTCTTGGATGACTTCGGCTACTTGCCGATTGAAAAGCGGCTGGAGCGCATTAAACTAATCATGAAATCTGAAGTGACACGGAAACGCAAACAACTTTATCAGTTATTGTCGGATAAATATGAGGCCGCGCTTGATAAAGCGTTATACGGCATTCGTGACGATGAAAAGCGCCGGGCTCGGATCACGCGCATCATGGACGAGCGGGATGAACGGCTACCGAAGATAGAAAAAGAAGGCAAGCAAAAGGTTGCTTCCTATATGAAGCGATTTAAAAAGTTCAACGTGAAGCAACTGTATCGGAGTCTGTTGACGGATTCCGGCTTGCAAACAGAACTTGCGCCAGAGTGGTCAGAAGCGTTCAAGGTTTCATTCCAGGAAGTCCATGCGAAAAACACGTGGGAAACAGAGGATTTGGCCGCACTTTACGATTTGCATGTACAGCTGAAAGGCATCGAGAGTGAATGGAAAATGCGTGTCGTTTTCATTGATGAAGCGCAAGATTACAGTGAATATCAGCTGGCGGCGCTGCACGACGGACTAGAGACGGAATTGTTCACGCTGGTAGGTGACTTGGCGCAGGGAATTCATAGTTATCGAGCGCTAACGTCATGGGATTCGGTGAGAAAAATGCTGCCGACCGCTACGTATACGACACTTCAGAAAAGTTATCGAACGACGATTGAAATCATGAATTTGGCAAATCTAGTACTTGCGCAAATGGAGGAAGATTTGCCTTTGGTCGAGCCCGTCGTCCGGCATGGAATCGAACCTGTATTTTATGAGATGAATGAACTGGACGTCAGCCGGGTGAGTGAAATCTATGAAACGATTGTAGGACGAGGGCATCGATCTGTTGCAATGATTTGTAAAACGAATGCCGAAGCGATGCGCCTTTTTAAAGTGTTGTCAGAGGGGGGCATGGCAGTCCAATTGCTCGATGACCAAAGCGACATTGACGATTCTCGCATGCTGATTGTGCCAAGTGTCTTGTCGAAAGGACTGGAGTTTGACGCTGTCATTATGGCGGCATTTGACGATCCATTTCGAGTTTCACCAATTGATCGTAAGTTGCTGTATGTCGCGATGACACGGCCGATGCATGAGTTGCATGTGCTGGGAAATGCAGCAAAAGATGTATTAGGCAAATAAAAGCTAGAATCCCGCGAGCGATAGATGCGCTGCGGGATTTTTTGTGTGGGGTGGGCGGAATCGGCCACATCTCGAAGGAAATCGGCCGCATAGCGGGAAGAATCAGCCACACGCCGCTAAGAATCGGCCACATGTGGGAATTAATCAGCCACGGGACACAACTCACTGGGATTAAGGGATTAATTGGTAGCGCTGCGCTTGTTTCGTGCAGTGTCCGCACGCTGACCAATGGAATCGGCCAGATCTCGAAGGGAATCGGCCGCATAGCGGGAAGAATCAGCCACACGTCGCCAAGAATCGGCCAAATCCAGCGAACAATCGGCCACATGAGGGAATTAATCAGCCACAGGCCACAACTTGCTACCGTTAAGGGATTAATTGGTAGCGCTCCGCTTATTTCGTGCAGTGTCCGCACGCTGACCAATGGAATCGGCCACATCTCGAAGGAAATCGGCCGCATAGCGGGAAGAATCAGCCACACGCCGCTAAGAATCGGCCAAATCTAGCGAACAATCGGCCACATGTGGGAATTAATCGGCCACGGGACACAAATCGCTCCATCGCATCCTTTGAAACTCCTGCTGAAATTTGGTGTAATAAGGGTAGGCATAAACTAGGGGGATTCATATTGAAGAATGACATTCAAGCACCGACCCAGCGATTAGCAGATCGTACAGTGTCAGCATTTAGGTGGGCATCGATTATCAGTCATGGGATACTGCTTGTGGTTTTAGGGATCGTATACGCCGCCAGTTTGTACTTTTCGTGGTGGACGTGGACACAGTGGGTCGTATACATACTCGCGGGACTTACGGTGTTATCGGGAATCTGGTCCATCGGATTCCGGCCGGTCTATTTACATAAACACTTCCGATATGGAGTTACGGATGAATTTCTGCAAATCAAATCGGGTGCGTTCCATGAACACTATGCGCTCATTCCGATGACGAAAATCCAGGCGGTTTCCACGAGCCAGGGGCCGGTATTAAGGCGGTTCAGTTTGTATACACTGGAAATCGAAACGATGGGGTCGAGTCATGGCATTCCTGGGTTGCCAAAGGAAGTAGCAATTGACGTTAGAAATCAAATTGCCCGCTGCGCGAAAATCAAGGAAGTGGATGAATGATGAACATGAAGCGCTATCACCCGTTATCCATCCTGTTCGAGTTCGCCGCATTTTTAAAAAGCTATGCCATCCTCGCGTTTGTCGTAGTTGTTAACCTCAATTCGGACTCGTGGTTTGCCTGGCTCGGGCGTATCCTTTTGATCGCAGCAGTAGCCCTGACACTCATCGCCAGTATTATGAAGTGGTTTACCCGGAAATATGCAGCAGGTGAGCTTTCGTTTCATTTGAAATCGGGTACTTTTGAGAAAACAGAACGAACAATCTACTATGACAAAATACAGAACGTGCAGCGGCATACGTCATTTCTTCATAAACTGTTCAAAATGACTTCCCTTACCTTTGAAACGGGCTCGACGGGCATGAACTCCAATGTTAAATTCGATGTATTAACACGTTCTGAAGCAAATCGGCTGGAAGCTTTCGTAAAGGAATTCATGCATGCTGAAAGTGTAACAAACCCACAGGAATCCGGAGCGGTTCTAGAGAAACCAAAGCGAATGGTGCACTTCACTCCAACCCGGAGCGATACGGTGAAAGCATCGTTCACGTCATTTAGCTTTTTACTCATAGTAGTAATTGGTGCGTCCCTCTTTTCTAAAATCAACCAGCTGTTCGATGTAGAGGATTATGTCGAAGGCTGGCTCGAGTCCGTTCTGACATCGGGCTGGCTCATTGCAGGAGTGACAGCAGTTCTCGTTGCACTCGCCGTGACGATTGGGATCATTTGGACGTTTGTCAAATATGGAACCTATGAAATTGCTTCAGACGAAAAGCGGATCTATATTTCTAAAGGGGTTTTGGATGAAACCGCGTTTTCCATCGCGAAGAATCGTGTGCAGGCAGTGGAAATTACTCAATCCTTCATGAAAAGAATTCTTGGACTTGCTGAAGTGAAGCTGATTAGCGCAGGGAATCTTGGAGAGGATGAGGATGAAGTCAGCACGCTGTATCCGTTTTTGCCGGTGAACCGGGCGTATGCCATGATTGCAGAGTTGCTGCCTGACTATGAAGTGATTACAGACAGCAGCCGATTGCCGCGTAAATCATTAATCGCCCGCCTCATCAAACCTTATTGGTTCTGGCTGATCATCACGATCTTGCTAATTTATTTCAGGCCGGCAGTATTCAAATTAGATACAGGCTGGGCGGTTGTGTCAATCGCACTTCTGATTCTAATCATACTCAGCCGGATACTCGGGTTTTGGAATACGTCCTATGCACGAAGAGGACGGTTCATTCAACTGAGTGAAGGGATATTTGGGAAAACGACGTTTATCACGCGGCGCGACAAAGTCATTGAAATATTCGTAAAGCGGACAAAACTTCAGCAGTGGTTCGGCCTTGCGACGATAGGATTTATTAACCGCGCTAAACCGGTGCGCTATGAAACGCTTGCGGACTTGCCGATTCAAGAAGCGAAGGAGTTCGCGGATTGGTATGCAGAGCGGACCGAAGAGGTGCAGTTACAATAGAGAAGTTTTAATCGGAACCATTTCAGGAATAGGATAAGAAGTAATGTCTGTCTAATAGAGGGGTGGTTGAATTGGGACGACGGAGAAAGTTTGGGAAAATGAGTGTTGTTGTACTCGTCACGTATCTAGTAATGATTGTCATGAATTACCTGGCAAATGCGCTGCCGTTGAACGGGAAGACTACTGGAGAAGTATCGGATTCGTATAGTAATTTGTTTGCACCGGCAGGCTATACGTTTGCCATTTGGGGACTCATTTATGTGCTGCTTGCTTTTCATGTCATTTATCAGCTCGGATTCTTCCGGTCTGGAGAACGGTCGGCTGTAACGCAGCTCATGCAGAAGATCGCGGTGTATTTTTCAGTTTCATCTGTCGCTAATGCACTTTGGATTTTGGCATGGCATTACGGGCACCTGGCCATTTCGATTGTTTTAATGCTCGTTATGCTGATCAGTCTGATTATTATTAACGGCCTGACGGTGAAATCAGATCTGTCGTTCAAAGAGAAGTTCTTCATTCGGCTGCCGTTTAGTGTGTATTTTGGATGGATTACAGTTGCGACCATCGCGAATATCACAGCGTATTTTGTATCGATTGACTGGGATGGTTTCGGTCTGTCAGATTCTACCTGGACGGTGATTATTCTCCTGGTTGGAACAGTTATCGGAATCGCAACGTTGTTGAAAAATTGGATTGCCTCATACGGGTTCGTTCTAGTGTGGGCGTATATCGGGATTTATAGCAAACATGTATCCCCGGAAGGTTGGAACGAAGCCTATCCAGGAATTATAATGACCGTTTCGATTTGTATTATTTTACTGGCGCTGCTCAGTCTATGGGTCCTTGTCAAGCGCCCGAAGAAACGGAATCGAAGAAACAACAAGTCTATGTTCAGATGATTTTTCGGTGAATACGATAAAGATTGTTAGGGACGCTTCGCATATGCGGAGCGTTTTTTCTTTCCCAATACGAGAGAAACTATACAGAGTTATTAAATTGATTTAAATAAACCAAAGCCGTTTTATATGAATCAGCTTGTGTACAGTAGAGGGCGTCATGGAAGTCTCCCTAATTAATGATTATGCACAATAAATTCCAGTCAACGACACTCGTTTTAGGGGACGCTGTGAAAGCTGCTGTCTTTTCGAATGTTTCTTATTGAAAATAACCGTCCTTTCCAAACATATACTGAACAAAACAAATCCAGTCGACTCAATCGGCTGGGTTTGCTTCGTTATCTAGTGGTATATTGATAGATAGAAGAGGGGACTGAATATTCAACTACAGGGATTGGGGGAATGGGGATGAAGATACTTGACGTAAAAGGATTGACGAAGACATTTGGGACGTTTAAAGCGCTTGACGGTGTAGACTTCGAAGTGAGAAAAGGAGAAGTTTTCGGGTTCATCGGTCCGAACGGTGCTGGGAAATCGACGACGATCCGAGTGCTGCTAGGGTTATTGAAACGGGATGCGGGGACGGCCACGATTTTCGGTCAAGATGTCTGGACGGATGCAGTTGCGATCCATGAAAGAATCGCATACGTTCCGGGGGATGTGAACTTATGGCCGAATTTGACGGGCGGGGAGGTCATAGACTTGTTTGCGAGTCTGCAAGGACGTTTGAACTCAAAGCGAAGAGATGAGCTGATTGCAAAATTCGACTTGGATCCGACCAAAAAGTGCCGCACCTATTCGAAAGGGAACCGGCAAAAAATCGCGCTAGTTGCAGCATTTGCATCCGATGCTGAGTTGTTCATTCTCGACGAACCTACATCGGGACTAGACCCGTTAATGGAACGTATATTTCAGGAGTGTGTAGAAGAAGTGAAAGCCGAAGGGAAAAGTGTATTGCTTTCCAGCCATATCCTATCCGAAGTGGAACGGTTGTGCGACCGTGTCGGAATTATCCGTCAGGGAGTCATCGTTGAAGTCGGTACGCTTGCCGAACTGCGCCATTTAACCCGCACGAAGTTTGTTGTGCAACTGAATACTCCTGCGGATGGGCTTGGAGATCTAGTGGGCGTCTATGAGCTGAATCGGATTGACGATAGCTGGTCGTTTCAAGTGGATAGTGAAAAACTCGGGGCGGTCATTTCCTATTTGAGTCCGTTTGGTATCCGGAAATTAGAAAGCGCACCGCCTACGCTGGAAGATTTATTTATGCAGCATTATGGGGATGAAGTTGGAGCTAGTTTAGAAGGTGATTCCTAATGGGGCAGCTCATGAAAGGAAGCATCCGTTTGACCAGGTTCATCGTCCGACGTGATTTTGTTCGATTAGTGCTTTGGGTTGTGGGCATTGCCGCAATCACGCTTGCAGTTCCGCTCGCTTTCCAAGATCTCTATCCGACACAGGAGCAGCGCAATGTGATGGCTGAAACGATGAGGAATCCCGCGATGACGGCAATGGTCGGACCAGGGAATTTAGAACACTATACGCTCGGTGCGATGACAGCGCATCAAATGCTGTTGATGACCGCAGTTGCAGTTGCGCTGATGAATATCTTGCTGGCTGTGCGTTTTACTCGAGCTGAAGAGGAATCTGGAATTACAGAAATGCTGCGTGCCCTTGCTGTCGGCCGCCGTTCACCGCTGATTGCAGCGCTAAGTGTGCTAGTTGGTGTGAACCTACTACTCACGTTGATTACTTGGCTGGGGCTAGCGAGCTTAAGATTGGAAGGGTTGGACAGTACGGGTGCGCTATTATACGGGCTGACGCTTGGCGGGACTGGATTGTTTTTTGCTGGAGTGGCAGTGGTTTGTGCCCAACTTGCAGAGAGCGCACGCGGGGCAACAAGTCTGTCCATGATTGTTCTTGTCCTTTCGTATCTCATTCGTTCCGCTGGAGATGTCACTGAATCAGCAGTGTCCTGGTTCTCACCTTTAGGGTGGGTCACATTTGTCCAGCCGTTCAGTGAGAATAATGGCTGGCCGATTGTGTTAGCTGTCACGAGCAGTATGTTGTTAGGAATGCTCGCGGGAAGTTTACAAGGACGTCGCGATCTTGGCTCAGGGTTTATCCGCACGAAGCCCGGACGGATCCATGCTTCTGCATATTTGGCATCTCCGCTTGGACTCGTTTTACGGCTCCAGCGAACAGGGATGATCATTTGGGCAATTGGAATGCTGATGCTCGGAATTTCGTATGGTTCCGTGCTTGGGGATATGGAGTCTTTTTTTGACGGGAATGAATTGCTGAAGAGTATGCTTGCGGGCAATTCAAATCGACCGATTGCAGAACAGTTTTTACCGATGCTGATGCTCGTTATGGCATTCATAGCGACAATTCCTGGAATACTTGTGATGCACAAGTTAGCGAGTGAAGAAAAGAAAGGGCGGATTGATAGTCTATTAGGCCTCCGTGTTTCCAGATACCGAATTATGGGAGCTTATGTGCTCGTTGCACTCCTGAATGGTGTGGTGATGAATTCACTTGCGGCTGTGGGATTGTGGGCAGCGGGAAGAAGTGTAATGGATAAGCCGCTTTCGTTGGAATTAGTGTTTGGGGCGAGCGCTGTCCAGCTTCCTGCTATCGCGGTTATGATTGGTGTGAATGCTTTCCTGATTGGTTTCATTCCAAAGTGGAGTTCCGTCATTTGGCTCTATCTTGTGTATTCGTTTATGACATTATATTTAGGCAGTTTGTTCCAAGTCCCTGAATGGGCAGCCCGTATATCACCATTCGGCTGGGTACCGGAATGGCCGATTGAAATGATGAACTGGATGGCGGCGGGATGTTTGTTCGTAATCGCTGTTGGTTTGCTCAGTGCAGGAATGTATGGTTACCGAAATAGAGACATTCAGTAGGGACCGTTTTAATGTTGAAAACGCGGGCTGTAAAGTGTGTAACAGGGAGACTCTCCATATAACCCGTTGTATGATTAATGGTCACCTCTAGCTGCATACTGTATAATGGAATATAGGAAATTAATGGAGTGTGATCATGAATGCAGTCATTCGATCAATTTATTAACTATATAGCGCAGCATACGGATGAGCTGGCGGCCACAATCGTTAAAAGGGTCGTTGACGAGATACCAAGTGAAGTGCCTGAAGCTGAACAACAGCAGGCGCTGCTCATGTACAAGGAACTTTGGAAATCATTAGGGGAATCATTACGGGATGACCAATTTGAAATTCCTGAAGCGCTTATGAAGTGGAGCCGCAGCAACGCAGCTATGCAGACAGAAATAGGCGGCAAAATCTCAGTGATAGTAGATCGCTATCCGCCGACACGCATGGTGTTTTCAGATGTTCTTGTTGAAATCAGCGAAGAAGCTGGACTTTCTCTAAAAGAGTTCGCACAAGTCAACAAACAAGTGAATACGATGCTGGATATTAGTCTCAATGAAACCTATTATGCATTTGAACGGCTATCAGAGCTCTATCGTTCCGAAACGGAACACGAACTCGCGCAATTATCAGCACCAATCGTTCCTTTACAAGATGGAATTGTCGTCATTCCGTTCATCGGTGAAATTACGGACGACCGCTCCTATGCAATTATGAATAATGTCCTGCCAAAAATTGCAGAGATGGATGTGGAGTGTACAATTGCAGATTTCTCGGGGCTCGTTTCAGTAGACGATCATGTAGTCCGGTCGCTCCATCAAATAGAAGATGCGCTTAGTTTGATGGGGATCGATGTCTATACGACAGGACTGCGGCCCGAGCTTGCACAGAAGATCGTCAATTCAGGTATGGATTTTGCGGGAACGAAGTATTATGCAACGGTTAAACAGGCTTTGGAAAGTTTGTTGTGATAGTAAAAATCTTTAAAATGCGGATTCTTATGTTTAGAGTCCGTTTTTTTGCGTCCTGATTGCAGCAGCTTAACCACAGGTTCTAAACATAGAAAAACCAGCCACGATAGTGATGGCTGATTTGCTTGTTAGAAACCCGTTTCAGGATTGTATGTAAGTATTCTGTTTGCTGCAAGTTAGGAGTCTATTTTGAACAGTGAGCTCGTCTTCGGTTAGCAGACCTGATTCACGCAAGTCCTTGAGTCGCTTCAGTTCACCGGCTAAAAAGTCTTGGCGAGAGGAGCGCTGGGTACCGTTCGAATTTCCGAGTTGTTTCGTATGACTTCTTATAAATGTGTAACCTAAATAAAGTGCGCAGCATGTCAGCAACAGCACGATTCCTAATGTGATTGACTTTGTAAATCCCCAAGTGACTAGAAGGACAAAAATACCGAGAACAGACCAACTCATCGTGTTCAACCTCCACTGTATGATAAGACTATCTTATCTATAAAAAAAGAAAAAGTATACAGTCCAAAGGAACTATATCTGTTTAATTTAAAGGTTTTGTTTTTCTGAATGAATTTCTGAATGTAGACGAATGTAAGACTTTGTAATTAATAACTGAATAGTTGATGGAATCTGTTTTCAACAGTGGCATCATAGATATTTTGAAAAAGCTTTTGTATTCCCTATCATTCAAACAATAAAAAATGAGTCGATATAAAATACAACGAACTTAACTACAAGCAACAGGGGGAAATGAATTGAAAAGAGAAGCAAAAACGTATCGCAACTGGGCGGTACTGATCGTTTTGATGTTGACCATATCCTTCATATCACCAGTCATTGTAGAGGCAGATGGTTTCAGGGATGTATCGCCGGCGTATAAAGAAGCCGTCACTTATTTAACGGAAAAAAACTATACGAATGGAATTTCGCCGACACTTTTTGGTACAGGTGACCCGATTACGAGAGGAAGTGCAGCGGTCATATTGGCGAATGCATTGGAGCTGCCGATGAACCCTGCAGAATCGCGCGGATTTTTAGATGTCCCTGCACGTGCAGAACAGGCTGTCAATGCTTTGAAGCATGCAGGAATCATACGCGGGAAAAGCGATTCGCGCTTCGGATTTACGGATTCGATAAAACGGGGTGAAATGGCGCTAATGCTCAGCCACGCCAAAGCGTATAATTTAACAGGAGATGCCTCTCGTATTGGCTTCCGTGATGTCAATAGCCGTTATGCTGAAGCTGTGGCTGGATTGGTTGCTAATGGGATCACAAAAGGGAAATCAGAAACTCGATTTGGAACGGATGATTTGCTGAAACGCGGAGAATTTGCAGTTCTTGTCTATCGTTCAGAAATGGACAAGTTGACAGAGGCGATGCCTAAGACGTATAGCGTGCTTGCGGATCAATTGAAAAGTGGAAACGTGAAGTCTATCAAATTGATCGGCGATAGTATTACTGCCGGAGCTGGCGGAAATGGCTATACAATCCCGGCAGACGGACGCGTGATTTTACAAGACGGGGAAGCGATTTATCGTGAATCATCTAAGCTTGCAGATACGTGGGCAAATCGATTCCGTGCATATGCTGAACGTCCAGAGTTCGGACAAGTCGATTTCTTCAATGCGGGCATTAGCGGGAAAACGGCTCAGTGGTCACTGGAGCGGAAAGACAAGCTGGTTTCATCCAAAGAAGATGTTGTCTTTGTGATGCTTGGTACGAACGACCGTCTCATTGGGGACCTCAATCAGTATGAACAAACGATTCGCAAGCTTTTATCTGAAGTAGACGAGCGTTCGAAGCTGATGGTTGTCATGGCACCGCCGCCTTCTACGCAGCAAATCGCACATTATCAATTTTCACCGGAAAGTATTAACAATCTTCTAAAACGAATCAGCAGCGAAAATGGATATGTGTTCGTGTCGCATTACGATGCAGTAAATGAGTTTTTAGAGCAGCATCCGGACACAACTTATGAAGACTTGATGGAAACAAGGAGTCCTCATCCAACGAGCGCTGGGTATGAAGTGATGTGGAAAGCGATAGAGAGTAAGTTGCAGTTAAAATGAATACAGCAAACCCCCTTCAAGAGTTTTTGAAGGGGGTTTGTTGTATGAACCGTGTTTTAACGGGAATTGGTACGAGCATTTTGCAGTTCATTGGCAAACGTACGGGTGATGTCTCGCGGACGTGTAATTGCACCGCCGACAACCACAGCGTATACACCAAGTTCAAACACCCGTTTAAGCATTTCAGGTGTAGCAATATTGCCTTCTGCAATCACGGGTGCAGTTACTGAGCTCAATACTTCTTTTAAGAATGAAAAGTCGTCATGGTACACTTTTTTTCCTTCCGTATTGGCCGTGTAGCCATGTAAGGTCGTTCCGATGTAATCGAAGCCGAGCTGTTCTGCGCGAACGGCTTCTTCCACAGTCGCAATGTCTGCCATGAGTTCGACGTGAGGGGCAGCCGAACGAGCGTATTGAACGAGTTCTTCAAGGGATTCCGCTGGACGCTTGGCAAGAGTCGCGTCCATCGCAATCACTTCACAGCTGCTTGTGAGCAGTTCATCTACTTCAATCCGAGTTGCTGTAATGTAGACATCGGATCCCGGATAATTCCGTTTCACAATTCCAATCACAGGTAGGGACACTTCTTGTTTAATCGCTGCTATATCTTCTTTCGAATTCGCGCGAATCCCTTTTGCGCCGCCTTGATAGGCAGCAAGTGCGAGTTTACTCATGATGAAAGACGAATGCAGCGGCTCGTCTTCGAGTGCTTGGCATGAGACGATTAAGTCTGATGGTAAATGCATAAGATTTCCTCCTTATTGCTCTAAAAGCTCTTCTACTTCGTTCTTTATAACAGATACTTGAGGACCATATACGACTTGGACACCAGTACCATTCATAATGACGCCTTTACTGCCTGTCGATGGGAAAACTTCTTTCTTCACGAGTTCCGGATCTTTTACTGTAACCCGCAGACGCGTTGCGCAGTTATCCAGGTCAAGAATATTCTCTTTTCCTCCAAATGCATCGATTATTGTATGAGAACGGCTCGCTTCGGGGTCGATAGATGATTGACCGTCGGCAGGTTCAACCGCTTTTTCATCTTCACGTCCGGGTGTTTTAAAGTTGAATTTGCGAATCATGAACTTGAATGTGAAGTAGTACAGGAAGAACCAAACGATACCGATGGGGATCACATACATCCAGTTCGTCTTCGCTTCTCCTTGCAATACACCAAAGAGCATGAAATCGATGAATCCGCCAGAGAATGTCTGACCGATTGTAATATTGAAAATGTCAGCCAGCATAAACGCCAAACCGTCAAATACGGCGTGGACTACGTATAGGGCAGGTGCAATGAACAGGAACGAGAACTCAAGCGGTTCTGTAATTCCGGTTAAGAATGAAGTAAGCGCAGCCGAAAGCATAAGACCGCCGACGACCTTTTTGTGTTCTGGCTTTGCTGTGTGGTAAATCGCAAGTGCTGCTCCAAGAAGACCGAACATCATCGTAATGAAACGGCCGGACATGAAGCGGGAAGTGCCTTCAAAGAATCGTTCTGTGGTCGGGTCACTTAGTTGTGCAAAGAAAATGTTCTGTGTACCTTGAACAAGCTGACCGCCGATTTCCAGAGATCCTCCCAAACCGGTTTGCCAAAATGGCAAGTAGAAAATGTGGTGCAATCCGAAAGGTCCGAGCATACGGAGGATAAATCCATATAAGAATGTTCCGATGACCCCTGTCGCATTGACCAAGTTCCCAGCCTCTGCAATTAGATTTTGGAAAAGCGGCCATACGAGATACATGATTGCTCCAAGAATAATGGATGAAAATGCCGTCACAATGGGAATGAAACGGGAACCGCCGAAGAATCCTAAATACTGAGGCAGCTCAATTTTGTTGAATCGATTGTGCAGCATTCCGGCCATGATTCCGACGACAATACCGCCGAATACACCCATCTCGAGCGTTTGAATGCCTAACGCATTTCCTTGTCCGACAGCCGAAAGATTGTCGACAGCAAGTGTATCGGTGATGGTCAAGATCGCATTGATCGTTGCGTTCATGACTAAGTAACCGACAAGAGCTGCCAGTGCAGCGGTCCCTTTGTCCGAACGGGCTAGACCGATTGCAATGCCGACTGCAAAGATGATTGGAAGGTTGGCGAAGACAATACTACCCGCGCTGCTCATTATAGTAAACAATGCTTGTAAGAAAGACTGATCTAAGATTGGATAAGAACTGATCGTATTGGGATTGGATAGTGCTCCCCCGATTCCTAACAGCAAACCAGCCGCAGGCAGAATCGCGATTGGCAGCATGAACGATTTTCCGAACTGTTGAGCTTTACCGAAAAAGTTTTTCATTATAACTACACCTCCTGGAAATATTTTTATTAGAATAGCAAACGCTTTCAATATTGTCAATGTAAGAATGGACTCATTTTATAGTTCGTGTGTGCAGTTTTAGGCTATGCTATGATGTTGGAAAAGCTGAAATAAGAAAGGACTATAATTATGGATTTTGAAAATCGCCTGCAAAAGCACAGCGCGGAGTTCACTGAGAACGATCGTAAAATCGCGGAACATTTACTGAACGAAAAAAATATTGCGCAGAAATCGATTACGGATTTGGCTGAAGAGATTGATGTTTCGCCTTCTAGTATCACCCGCTTTTGCAAAAAAATTCGGTTTGCCAGCTTCCAGCAGATGAAGTACGCGTTACTTGCAGCGCGCACCGAAAAGCGTGTAAATGATGAAGAAGTGGAGAGTGTAGCCCGCTATTATCAGTCCATCATTGCGTCCACTCAGCAATTCATGGACACAGGCCAGACGGAGCGAATCGCAAATGATCTCATTCGTGCGAAGCGTGTTCTATTTTGCGGCATTGGGAATTCGGGGTTGATTGCAAAAGAATTCAATAGCAGAATTGAGCGAATGGGAATCGATTCAACTGCAATCACGGATGCGCATGCGATGGTCATGAAAACTGCATTGCTTGGGAAAGAAGACGTGTACATGTGCTTTTCGTACACTGGGAAAACGCAAAGCGTGTTAGACGCTACTCGACAGGCGAAAGATTGCGGAGCCCGGGTCATTGTCATTACAACGAATGATGCCGAAGAACTGACTGCACTTGCGGATGAAGTGGTGCTGGTTGCCAACCATGTATTTGTCGATGATGATAAGTTTATCAATACTCAAATTTCAAGTTTGTTTTACTTGGATGTGCTGACGTACCGTTTGCTGGAGAATTCAAAGTTAATGGAGCAGCGTAACAAAACGCTTGAAGCGCTTAAGCGATTTGGATGAACGAACCAAATATGTGTAAAACCCAAGTTCCCGAACATAGGAACTTGGGTTTTTGCATGGTGTGGATTGAAATCCATTTTAGTTAGCAAGGTTTGAAAGTCATCGCTAGGGGTAAAACTGTTTAGCACATAAAATCGAGCAACTTAGTGAGGATGGTCTTCTTTGAAATATGTAACATCAGTTTTCTGGTATGCGCTTGCAGGGTGCCTGGCACTTGTAGCGTGGGGTGCGATTTCACCAGAATCTTTGGAAAATAGCACAACTAAGATAACGGCAGGCATTTCCAACGTATTTGGCTGGTATTATTTATGGCTTGTCGCCGCAATCGTTGTGTTTTGTCTTTACCTGATTTTCTCCAAGTTCGGGCATATCAAACTTGGAAGTCCGGATTCGAAACCTGAATTCAGTTTACTATCATGGTTTGCAATGTTGTTCAGTGCAGGAATGGGGATTGGAGTCGTATTCTGGTCGGCGGCAGAACCGGTAACGTACGCTTTCAAATCTGCGCCTGTCGCAGATATCGGAACAGATGTGGCAATCAAAGATTCGTTAAAATACACATTTTTACATTGGGGAATCAGTGCGTGGGGCATCTACGCAATCGTCGGACTCACTCTCGCATACTTTAAATTCCATAAAAAATATCCAGGATTGATCAGCTCCACGTTGATTCCACTGTTTGGTGAAAAATTGATGGCAGGCATCCTTGGAAAAATTATTGACGTATTGGCTGTACTAGCAACCGTCATTGGTGTAGCGGCATCACTCGGATTTGGTTCTGCTCAGATCAGTGGCGGATTCCAATTTCTTTTCAATACACCAGACGCGTTTTGGATGCAGCTATTGATTCTTACTGTGACAACCGTGCTATTTATGATTTCTGCATGGTCTGGAATCGGAAAAGGCATCAAATACTTGAGTAACATCAATATGGGACTTGCGCTTATCCTCTTTCTACTGCTTTTCATCACAGGTCCAACCCTTTATATACTCAACATGTTTACGAATGCGTTCGGCAGTTACGTGACAGATCTTGTGGAAATGAGTTTCCGATCTGCGCCTCAAAATTCAGGTAGCCGTGAATGGATTAACAACTGGACATTATTTTACTGGGCCTTCTGGATTTCCTGGTCACCGTTTGTCGGTTCCTTCATTGCTCGTATTTCAAAAGGCCGTACGGTAAAAGAGTTCTTGCTGGGCGTCCTGCTCGTTCCATCTTTCGTCTGTTTCATCTTCTTCTCAATTTTCGGAGCGTCTGCCCTCAATGTAGAAAACTTAGGGTGGGCAAAGTTATCTGATATGCCGATTGAGACGATGACATTCGGCATGCTTGAACAGTATCCACTTGGGTTCATGATGTCCTTGCTGACGATTGTCGTCATTTCCATTTTCTTCATTACATCGGCAGACTCTGCAACATTCGTGCTCGGCATGTTTACAACGAATGGATTGTCCAACCCGGCTCAATCTGTTAAATTAGCTTGGGGACTCATTCAAGCTGCAGTGGCAGCGATTGTCGTGTACTTTGGCGGTACTCAAGGGCTGCAAAATACAGTCATCGTTTCGGCATTGCCTTTTTCGTTCATAATCATTTTAATGGCAGTGTCGTTCTATAAGTCCGCCAGTGAAGAAGTCGCAAAGGAAAACTCAATAGAAAAGTAGTAGCTGTATCATCCAAATCCCATTTGCCGATAACTGGCAAGTGGGATTTGTTCGTTGTACCGGAATTATTCCTATGCAGGCCATGAAAGTTCAGCAGTTTCGATGTAAAATGAGACTATAAATGACTATTTATTCACCGGATAGTATAGTTCGATTCACCTAAATGAATGAAATTTGGGGTTGATTGCTTTTGATACTGTAGTAACGTATATAAATTCAATTGAAGTGATGGAGGGCTATTCGTCTTAAGCAGAAGATAATTTTCCGATTGTAGTGATTGGTAAAGGCGGGCACGGATTATCATGACATGAAACGGTTGACGCACTTGTGACGGCGAGTTAGCTCGTCGTCAACTTGCCGCCCTGTAAGCCGTAGCAAGCAGCGGCTATCAGAGTCAATTCGCTGCATTGCGGTGAAGGACATACTGTCTCATTCCGAAGTGAACGCCGCAAAAGCTCGTACCCTTCTCGCGGAAGAGGGACGAGCTTTTTATGTGGGGGATGCAGCGTTAAAATAGGATTTCAACTAAACCGATCACGATAAGTAATCCGCCAGCAATTCCAGCAGGATACTTGCCAATCCAAGTACGTGCAAGAAGGAATCCGAATCGATGGCTGGCACCAATTGTGATCAATGAAAAGAATCCGACCGAGGAAATCGTGCCAAGCATGGAGCTGCCGCTAACGCCCATTCCGAATCCCGCCGCCAAACAATTTGCAGATAGCAAAAAGCCAAGAGGGAGCGCTTCGGGAATGGAAATAATCCGGTCACCGTCAATGTCTGCAACCGTGGGATTTTCAAATGGATTCGGTTGTACAGGCTTTGGCTGGAGCAACATCCAAATCCCAATACCACATAGCAACAAACCACCTATAAAATCAGCAGTCCCGGCAGATATATAGGTCGACAATCTGTCACCTGTGACCATTGCAAAATACGTAACTATCATAGATACGAGCGCAATGGTAACGTTCGAGCGAAGGGGGATCTTCGTCTTTTGAATGCCATACGCCAATCCAATCCCTAAATTATCTAAGTTGGCAGCGATGCCTAGGAAAAGTATCATAATCCACTGCATAATCCTTGCCTCCTCGGTGTACTCTGCAGTATATGCAAGTTGAAAGAGGGGGAAGGGGCGTCTGCAATAGGAGGTGGGCGGAATCCTATGGGGGGAGTTGTGACGCGTGGCTGATTAATTCGCTCGAGTGTCCGATTGTCAGCGGGATATGTCCGATTCCTGTTGCTGAGTGGCCGATTCTTCCCGGCATTTGGCCGATACTCAGCGCCAAGTGTCCGATTCCCCCGCTGCAGCGCGGTAGCCCGTCCCTCAACGCGGGAAGCGCCACCAATTAATCCTTTAAAGTGGTTGAATTGTGTGCCGTGGCTGATTAATTTGCTCGAGTGTCCGATTGTGGGCCGGATATGTCCGATTCCTGTTGCCAAGTGGCGGATTCTTCCCGGCATCTGGCCGATACTCAGCGCCAAGTGGCCGATTCAACCGCGCAGCGCGGCAGCCCATCCCTCAACGCGCGAAGCGCCACCAATTAATCCCTTAATGTGGTTGAATTGTGTGCCGTGGCTGATTAATTCGCTCGAGTGTCCGATTATCAGCCGGATCTGTCCGATTCCTATTGCCGAGTGGCCGATTCTTCCTGGCATCTGGCCGATATTCAGTGCCAAGTGTCCGATTCAACCGCGGCAGCGATGCAGCCCGTCTCTCAACGCGCGAAGCGCCACCAATAAATCCCTTAACGCTGTTGAATTGTGTGCCGTGGCTGATTAATTTGCTCGAGTGTCCGATTGTCAGCGGAATATGGCCGATTCCTGTTGCCAAGTGGCCGATTCTTCCCGGCATCTGGCCGATACTCAGCGCCAAGTGGCCGATTCCCCCGCGGCAGCGATGCAGCCCATCCCTCAACGAGCGAAGCGCCACCAATTAATCCCTTAACGTAGTTGAATTGTGTGCCGTTATCTAGAAATTCCGCTAAATGTCGGAGAAATACAAAGAGTTAATTGGTAAAGGGCACTTAGTGATCAAGAACACATTCCAAGCGTCGGCCAACGACGAATATGTGTCGGCCTCCCCCTAAATGCTCCAATTTAATTGACTACTCAAAAAATCTTCAACTCCCTTACGGAAAATCATTGCCCCAACCAAACGCTCTATGCTATCCTAAAAATGTGTAATCGGTTACATATAGAAATGAAGTTCCTGTCTACTACTACTTGAAAACAGGTGATGAATTGGAGAAACGTATTGTCGTTGTCGGCAGTTTAAATATGGATATTATTATCTCAACAGATCGCTTGCCCCAAATCGGAGAAACGATTCTAGGGAACGAAGTCAACTACCTTCCCGGAGGAAAAGGCGCCAATCAAGCAGTCAGCATTGCACGCCTCGGCGGCGATGTTACAATGATTGGGGCTGTCGGGCAAGACGAATTCGGGAAAAGCTTACTCGAACAAATGGCTGAAAACCAAGTGAACACGGCGTTTATCGACCAAGTCGAAGACGTTAAAACAGGCATCGCGGACATTTTTCACGTCAATCATGACAACTGTATCGTCGTTGTTCCTGGTGCGAATTTCACACTGACTCCTGATAAAATCACTCCAGAAATGGAGCGGCTTATCGCTCAATCGGACGTGTTGTTAACGCAACTCGAA
The DNA here is from genome assembly GCA_029257435.1 of Sporosarcina sp. Taxonomy (GTDB): domain Bacteria; phylum Bacillota; class Bacilli; order Bacillales_A; family Planococcaceae; genus Sporosarcina. Next base: position 20,587 of record JARIBI010000200.1, read on the forward strand.
ATTCCTCTTGAAACGGTTCAAAAAGTCTTGGAAATCGCAAACAAACATAATGTAAAAACGATCCTGAATCCAGCACCTGCACAAACATTGCCTGCAGAATTGCTGCACCTCGTCGATTATTTGACACCGAATGAAACGGAATTTGCGTTACTTGCTGAGCGCTCGTTCACAACCAATGACGAGCTCGAAAAACTTATGACGGAGTGGGAAGCTGCGTATAACCAAACGATGATCGTCACACTTGGCGAGCAAGGAAGCGCACATTTGCAAGACGGCAAACTTGTCGTTACACCTGCTGAAAAAGTGGAAGTCGTTGATACGACTGGCGCAGGTGACTCGTTTAACGGTGCGCTTGCCATCAGCATTGCGGAAGAAAAATCACTTCCTGAAATGCTTGCATTCGCAACAAAAGTTGCAGCCCGGGCAGTCACGAAGTTCGGCGCGCAAGACGGTATGCCATTTGCAGCTGATTTGGATTAATTCACACAAAAAGGAAACGATACGATGGAAACGATTTCTGTCCAAAGGATTGAAGAACGCCTCGACGGGTATCTCCGGGATACATACAAGCATTTACACATGAACCCCTAATTGAGTATGGAAGAAACGAATACTCAAGGCTTCATTTAGCAAGAATCGGATCACATTGGCACTACACACAGAGCGATGGCGAAAACAGGTGTCTGCGCGGAAATTTCGGGAGCGGCCTCTGTAAAGACGATTCTTATGCGTTGCGACATTGACGCATTGCCAATCGAAGAAGACACTGGACTCGACTATAGCTCGACAAATAAAGGTGTCATGCATGCGTGCGGTCACGATGCGCACACGACGATCGGTCTCGCGATTTTAACAATTTGATAACGGAGTCATCATGTTCGGAACTATCAATGGCGGGACGACTTCCAACATACTCTGCGGCCGTGTGGAAATCTCAGGAACAGTTCGTACCATTAAAACAGAAACCCAAGATAAAATTGCATCGCAACTTGAAGTGCTGCTTCGTTCCATCACTGATATCTGGGGCGGATCGTATGAATATACCTACAGCAAAGGCTATCCAGCGAGCTGGAATGATCCTGAACTGACAGACGTGTTAACAAATCGGTCACTTCAACGTTTGGAGACCAATTTGTTGTTGTCAATGAACACCCGTATATGTGCGGCGACGATTTCTCAATCGTTGCAAGCGAAGTTCCTTCGATCTTCATGTATTGGGGCACGGGTTCATCTGAAAAGGAGAACTTTCCTTGGCATAACGCTAACTACCGTGTAAATTTGGATGCGCTGAAATATGGCGTTGCGACAGGCTTACACTGCATTACGGAACTACTAGAATATGAAAAGGTGGGACAAGCATGAAAAAAGTGATCATTGACGTAGATACTGGTATTGACGACGCAATCGGGATTTTACTTGCGGAAAAGAGCGGGGAAGCTGACATCCTCGGCATTACGACGGTGAACGGCAACACGTCTTTAGAACAAGCGACGATCAATACACGTAAAGTGACGACATTGCTTGGTCGTGACGACTTGAAAGTGGTTCAAGGAGCATCCCGCCCATTAATACGCGAACCCTTTTTCGAAGTGAGTGTACACGGGAATGACGGAATTGGCGGCGCGCTGAAAGACATGAAAGTGGAAATACGCGATGAAGGATTTGCACCTGATTTCATCATCGAACAAGCGAAACAGCATCCGGGTGAGATTACAGTAATTCTGCTTGCCCCACTCACAAATATGGCGCTTGCAATCCGCAAAGAGCCGCGTCTCAAAGAGTGGCTGAAAGAATTCGTTATCATGGGAGGGGCTGTCGACCATCCAGGCAATATTACACCAACCGCAGAGTACAACATGTACATCGATCCGGAAGCTGCAAAAATTGTCTTCCATTCAGGGATTCCGATTACGTTAGTTGGACTTGATGTGACAGCGAACACATTGCTGACGAAAAAAGACGTCGAAGCCATTCAACCAGGTCCTGCACGGGACTTCGTTGCGGAATCCACGGTTCATTACATGAATCATTATTTAAAGCGAAACGGTCACGAGGCATGTTCGATGCATGATCCGCTCGCAGTTGGAGTTGCCCTCGATCGTACACTCGTGAAAACGGAGAAGTACTTCGTTGACGTTGAAACGAAAAGTGAGCTGTGTGATGGACAAACCGTTTGTGACTTCAAAAATTATTACAAGAAAGAACCGAATGTGGACGTATGCATGGCAGTGGATGACGCACGATTCATCCGGAAACTTGTGGACACGTTAGGGAAGTAACCAATTGGGAGGAGTCTGACAACGGAATGTCAGACTTTTTTTATTCAATTTTTCAAATAGAAAGCAGATGCTCCAGCCGCTCATTAGCAACGGCTTGCTTGTCGGAGTGCTGCTGTCTGTAGTCATGGAAATTATATCCAGTGATAAACGGAAGGAGCTCGCCCATTAAGGGAGCTCCTTTTATTCATTCATCGTAGATTGTTTGGCAATTAGGGAGACCGGAAAGACTCGGTCGGTAACGATGTCTGGTTCTTTTCGGATTAACCTGACCAGTGAATCCATTGCGGTTTTGCCGAGTTCGTATATCGGCTGGGCAATCGTCGACAGTTCCGGTGTCATCATCTCTAACCCGATTCCGTCAAAACCGATCACTTTCACGTCCCGAGGAACGCGTTTCCCTGCTTCATGCAAGGCTTTCAGCGCACCTGCCGCCATTAAGTCATTGCTTGCAAACACACCGTCTAAATTTGGATGAAGCGTCAGCAGCTCTTTCATCGTGATATAGCCGCCATTAACGGTGAAATCACTATAGCCGATCAAACTCGGGGTGAACCAGTCCGTTCTGCGGCTTGCATCCTCAAAGCCGGCGGTCCGTTCCCGGGATGAAGTAATCGTCAAGGGCCCGCATATATGGGCAATTTTCGAGCATCCTTGTGTGAGCAAATGCTCGACGGCCAGTTCACCGCCGCGCCGGTTTTCAACGGTAAGGGAAACCACAAAGTCATTGGAAAACACATTGTCCATCAGAACGACAGGGATGGACTGTTTTTGCAGTCCGTTTAAGTGTTCGGGCTCGATTGTATAGGAAGAAATAATGATTCCGTCGACTTGTTTTTGAAGCAGTGTGTCTATGTACTTTTGTTCTTTCAACGAGTCGTTATCTGTGTTGCATAACACGACCGTGTAGCCGTATTCGTTGGCAGCATCTTCGATTGAGCGGGCGAGCTCAGGGAAAAAAGGATTCAGAATATCGGGGACCATCAAACCGATAGTAGCGGTTTTCATCCCAGCAAGACTCCTTGCGATATTATTCGGCCGATAATTGAGCTTATCAATGACTTCTGAGATGGTAGCTGCAGATTCTTTACTGACATAGCCGTTCTTGTTCAAGTATCGGGAAACGGTTGCTACTGAAACGCCTGCTAACTTGCTTACATCTTTAATTGTAGCCATCAGTATCTCCTCTGTTAAGTAATCATTTACACAAATATACCAAATATTATGGAACCATTCAAGGTGCGTTAAATAGTATGTCACAATTTGTTATTGACGCTCCTATTCAACCTGTGGTAAATTATATGAAACCGATTACACATCGTGTTACAATGCATTTACATGAGGAGATACTAATGAACATCTTAACTGGCTTACTTGGGTGTCTCGTCATTCTTTTCGTTGCTTTTTTGCTCTCAGACAACAAACGCAAAATCAATTACCGCGTCGTAGTAATTGGAGTTACGATGCAAATTTTCTTTGGTTACCTCGTTTTAAAGTCTTCAGGCGGCCGAGCAGTAATTGAAAAGTTTTCTGGCAGTATCCAAAACGTGATCCATTACGGAAATGAAGGACTCGCATTCGTATTTGGAAGTCTCGCGGATTCATCCGCTCCGACAGGTTTCATCTTTGGAATCCGGGTGGCAGCAATGGCGATTTTCGTCACTGCGCTCATTTCTCTGCTTTACCACTTGGGCATTATGCAATTTTTCGTCCGGATTGTCGGCGGAGGATTGGCAAAAGTTCTAGGAACAAGCAAGCCGGAATCCCTTACTGCAGCCTCTAATATTTTCTTAGGGCTTCAAGAAGCACCGCTTATTATTAAGCCATACATTAAAACATTAACACGTTCAGAATTGTTCGCTGTCATGGTGGGCGGACTCGCATCAGTAGCGGGCGGAACGATGCTCGCATACGCAGCACTCGGTATCCCAATCAATTATTTGCTGTCTGCAAGTTTTATGGCGGCTCCGGCAGGCCTCGTGTTTGCTAAAATTTTAATTCCTGAAACAGAAGTTCCGAAAAACGTTGTAGATGATGAACCGAAAGAATTGATTAGCGAAGGCGGAGTGAAGCCAGGCGCAATCGATGCAGTCACAAAAGGTGCTGCTGAAGGATTGAAAATGGCAGGGCTAATTATTGCAATGCTGATTGCATTCATCTCGCTTCTAGCCATGGCGAACGGCATTCTTGGCGGAATCGGTGGCTGGTTCGGTCATCCAGACATTTCACTTCAGCAGATTTTCGGGTACATCTTCTCCCCACTGGCGTTCGCAATGGGCGTGCCTTGGTCTGAAGCAATGACAGCAGGTAACTTGCTCGGTCAAAAAGTAATCTTGAACGAGATGGTCGCATTCACATCATTCCAGCCAATGATTGAAGCGCTGTCGGATAAAACCGTCGCAATCTTGACATTCTCGTTATGTGGATTCGCGAACATCGGATCCCTCGGAATCCTAATTGCCAGCATGACAGCATTTGCTGAAAACCAGCGCGCCGTTGTTGCGAAACTAGGTTTCAAAGCAGTCATCGCAGGTACGCTCGCAAACCTGATGAGCGGTACAATCGCTGGTATGTTTATGTAGATGAATTGCAAAAAAAGCACCCGCAGCTGCGGGTGCTTATTTGCATGAAGGGGAGTGGGGGGCGATGAATTCTTGGGATTGGCCGATTGTCCAAGCTGAATGGCCGATTGTTTGCTCCAAGTGGCCGATTCACCCCGGGGTCTGGCCGATTCCGCAAGCTATGTGGCCGATTCCAACACGAAGCTGGCCGATTCCACTATTCTCCGTTATCTAGCCATCCCTAAACGCGCGAAGCGCCACCAATAAATCCCTTAACGCAGTTGAATTGTGTGCAGGTGCCGATAAATTCAAGGACATGGCCGATTGTTTGCTCCAAGTGGCCGATTCCCCCCGGTATCTGGCCGATTCCCAAAGCCAAGTGGCCGATTCCAATACGAAGCTGGCCGATTCCACTATTCTCCGTTATCTAGCCCGTCCCTCAACGCAGTTGAATTGTGTGCCGTTATCGAGAAACTCCGTGAAGTGTCGGAGAAATGTCCGTGAGTGATGGAGAACTTCATCTAGATGATCGACAAACACCCATAACTGACAGACAAATCCGAGACTATGATAATGAGAACCAGCACGCCATATAAATGAAAACCAGCGCATTAACATAAGTAATTTATAGTGTAATAATACAGCTAACGGTCCGTTCGGGCGATGACTATAGACCGTTCATCGGAAAGCATTCCGAAAGTAGACGAAGCAGCAAATACAATGCTTTACGAACCGTTTAGAGCAGATTCTAAACTTGCACATCTTAAAATGCATGCTCCGGTAATACCTTCATTCCTAATCACACGGGCTTCGCCCAATAAACCCATGCGTCCATCTTCCGAGGGAGTCATCCTCAAGCTGGAGAAGAGCTGTTGTCAGCTCTTCACGATGAACAGGGCTTCAATGTGCCGTATTCTTCTGTCCAAACTGTATCGAAATGCCTGAACAAGACAACCGTGTCTTCCTATTTGACTGCTAAGTTGCGGAGAACTTCATAATAATCTTGCCGCTCTTGCTGGACAAATCCGATTCTCTCATACAATTTCAATGCGCCTTCATTTTTAGTTTCTACATCTAATTTAATGATATTTCCAGTTGGAATTTCGTGTTGAACAATCCGTTGCAGCGCTTGACCGCCATAGCCTTTGCCTCTGAAATCAGCGAGGACTGCAAATCCCGAAATGTAGGATTCATTGGGACTGCGGGTTACTCGGATTTTGCCGATTGAGATTCCTCTTGCTTCTATAATGTAGCGTTGTTCTTCAACACGCGATAAGCGCTCACTGTAGTAGGACTCCGCATCTTCTAATGAAAACGAAAACGCTTCTGCGTCCAAAGCAGTTTCAAACGTTTTGTCTTCCGGGACAGCCGTTCTCAATGCGATGTCTTTCGTTTCTGCCAGTTCCTTCTGATGCCAATGCATATGAAACTCGGAAAACGAATAGTCACACGGCTGGGCTGCCATCCATCCTTTCGCGGAATCTGAAGTTCCAGGTGCATTGAATAACACCTTCTTGAACCCTTTATCTTCAATCACTTGCAGCGCTTCATGCCAGAGCTTTGTAAAGTGTCCATTTCTGCGTTCTTCCGGAGTCACCATGCCGCAAACTTCGACTGTGGAACCGAATCCGTATAATGCTAAGTAGGCGATGAGTTCTTCGTCCCTCCAAACAAAGAAATCCAGTGAGTCGTCTGTCCGTTCCCGAAGCATCTCCCAATTTAATTTCAGTTCAATCGTGTCGTGCTGCTCACATTGTTGTTGTAAGTGCTGTATTCCTTTAAGTTGTTTTGCAGTCAGCATGCCGTACCTCCAATGATAATTCAAGGTTTTTATTCATCGTTGTGCAAATGTCATGTTCTTTTATTATGCTATACTGGCTCAAATGAACCCCATAGGAAGAAGGTATTCAAATGAAAAAAGATATGCGTTATATTTGTTATCCATTCATGAGAGAATCTGCATCGATGGTAGACTTTGAAATTCGGACAGATTCATTGACGACTCGAATCGGGGAAGCCTTATCTTTGACTGAAGACGTTGAGAAAGTTCAAACCGATCTTCGCTGGCTCCAACCGCTGGCCTACCACTTAAATGGCTCAGTCCGCGGGAAACAAGCGATCTTCCCCGAAGACTTGCAGCGTCTGAGTGACGTATACGATGAGTATGTGAACGAACTGGGGGAATTGATCGAACAATTCGTACTCCCGCAAGGCACCCATGCGGCCACTGTCCTTCACGTGTGCCGAAGTGAAGCTAAGAAATCGGTACGTGCTCTCCACAAAGTATCGTTAGAACGCGACGTTCCAGAAATTCTTTTCGATTTCGCTCAGCTGATGGCAAACGTGTTATTCGTAATGGCTGTCTATACCAACAAAGCTCAAGGATGCGACGAAATTCCATTCATCAGTAAATCTTATCCTGAATGGAAAAAGAAAAAGAAACAAATCGACAAGGTGAACACTTCCTCTGAAGCGTGATCGTTGGATGTGTGGTGATTGATGTAATAAATGTACTATAAGAAGTTCTTATGTTATTCATTCGAAACTAACGAATTACCTTATCTGTCGGAGAGAGGTATACTACAACAGATGAGGAGGCAGATGACGATGGAATACATTTTGCTCTTTTTTATAGCACTGATTGCAATGATGCTTGGTACGCTAGCAGGAGGCGGGGGACTGATTACGATGCCCGCGATGCTGCTAATGGGTATTCCAATCCATTCTGTGATCGGAGCCAGTAAAATCTCCACGACTTTCAGTTCCTTCACTACGTTTCTAACTGTATTATTAAAAAAGGAGATTACACTCCGTGAATCATGGTGGATTTTACCAGTCTCCCTGACAGCAGGCACATTGGGCGGAATTACCGCAACCCATATTCCAGAGTCCGCACTTTATAAACTTGCGATTGTCTTGCTGGTCGGTGCATTTTTCACATCATTTCTATCGAAAGCAGACTTTGCGGGACAAGCGATGCTGCAGCCTTCGAAAACCGGCGTAGCTGGATTGGTCGGCATCGGGTTGTACGATGGTTTATTCGGCCCAGGGCAGGGTACGCTCCTGCTCTATTTGTTCAATCAATTACGGATTTCCTACATGCGTTCAATTGGATTTGTTCGGCTCGCTTCGTTTTCTAGCGGGTTAGGAGCTGCCGTCAGCTATATCGCGATGGGGAAAATTATTTGGCCGATTGCGTTCGTACTTGTCTTAGGCTCTTTGTCTGGCGCTCAAATTGGAGTGCGCATTGCAGAAAAACTGAACCCGCAACACGTTCGTGTCCTACTGCGCTTAGTCATTGTAGGCTTAATTGTCCAGCTGGTTGTGGAAGCCATTTTAAAATAAGAAAACGCGAAAGCAGCCGACTCCAGAGCCGCTTTCGTTTTTTTTGGTCCTGGCATCATTTGCGCTGTGATTTTGTAAGAGCTTTCCATCGTTTTCGTTCAGCAGCTTGTGCTTGTGCATCCGTTTTTCGATCCAAGTATGCGATTTCCCGCTGCAATTTAAGGTAACTGGCGAAACGGTCTTCCGCAAGAGATCCGTCACTTAACGCTTGTGAAATGGCACATCCCGGCTCGGATCGATGGCTGCAGTCATTGAATTTGCATGACTCGGAAAGTGCGTCAATATCTGAAAAACTGCCTTCAATATCCTCACTGTCGTTCCATAATTGAAATTCCCGCATACCGGGTGTGTCTATCAAGACGCCGCCTGCAGGGAGCGGTATGAGTTCGCGGTGAGTTGTTGTATGGCGTCCTTTGGCATCATCTTCCCGGATATTTTGGACCGTCATCGTCTGATCCCCGCAGATTGCGTTGACTAACGAAGACTTCCCGACACCTGAGGAGCCTAGTAAAGACGCGGTTTTCCCGCCTTTAAGCCAAGTTGTGAGCTGATCAATTCCGGCACCCGTTTTACTGCTGACAGCGAGTACATCAGTGCCGAATGCAATGTCGCGTGCTTGGTTAATAAAATCATCTGGAGTATCACTTAGATCTGCTTTTGTCAGTACAATTACTGGAATTGCGCCGGAGTCAAAGGCCGCGACCAAGTATCGTTCCAGTCTCCGAATGTTGAAATCATCATTCATGGAAGTGACCAAAAATACGATATCGACATTGACTGCAATCAGCTGTTCAGACATGGAGTCTCCCGCGGTTTTCCGGGAAAAAATAGAAGTTCTTGGCAGGATCGAATGGATGATTCCACGTTCTTCGCCGGGCATTTGTTCAATTGCGACCCAGTCTCCGACGGCAGGATAATCTCTTCGGTCGAGTGCGTGATGGAGTAAAGATCCGGAGCAGACAGCAAGCCACTCACCGTGTTCAGTGATAACCCGATACATATGTTTATGTTCTAAGATCACGCGTCCAGCTATGCAGTTGCCTGATTTGAAATCGTGTTTCTGTTCATTCCAATGCAGTTGGTGAAGATCGTTCCAACCGTAACTTTGTAGTGTGTTCAATTCAATTCCTCCTAAATATGGGCATATAAAAAAAGCATAGTGTCCTGGATCGGACTCCATGCTTTCACGCGCATATCAGAAGAAACATGCCGAGTTTAGGGCATGGCAGGTGAAGGTATGGGTCCAATCCAATTTACATGTGTCAAGTTGAAGTTCGTCATAGTCATCACCTGCTTTCTGAATGTTAAATTAATCATAAAGGGTAGCTGTTTCAATGTCAATGAATTTTTAGAATTCACTTGCAACGGATGCGAGGAGCTGGAAAAACTAAGCAATTTCGCTATCCCGGCTCCTGCAACCGCAATGCGCGGGGAAATTATGATACACTTAATCTCACTAGCAACCTAATATATGCAATAGATGAGGTGACTCAATGAAGTCTTATATCGTAAACATTACAATGGTTCACGTAGAACCTGCCGTACGGCGAAGAGTGATTATGCCAGCAGGGGCGACGTTTAATCGTCTCCATGAAATGATTCAGCAAATGACAAACTTTGAGAGTTACCATACGGATCGTCCGTATCACTTTTTTGAAGTTGAGGTAGATGGTTTGTGCATAACAGACAATCCGGTCCAGCGTGAGGAACTTAAACACTCTAATACACTCACTCCTAAGCTTCCGACGCGAGTGAAAATTGATAAATATTTGGAGAAACACAAGCAATTGATGTACACATATGACTTTGGGGATGATTGGCGCTTCTCGATTGACCTCGAAGAAATCGTAGAAGATTATCACTTCGGTTTCCCGACGTTGCTGGACGGGGAAGGAACAGCACCGCCAGAAGACGTGGGAGGGCCGCCGGGATATTCCTCATTCCTGGCCATTATGAATGATCCCGCACATCCCGAGCACGAGCATATGAAGCAATGGGTATCCGGTGCGAGATATCACTCTTATGATAAAGATCGAATCAATGACATGCTGAAATTGGTTAAATATAAGAAAACGGAATGGGATCATATTCATCATAAAAATTACGTGGTTATTAGCGACCCGTATCGCGAATCTGAACTGTCAGAGGAGCAAGCAGCCGCAAAACCTGCAAAATCGGATTCCAAGAAGCAGGCAGACCATGGACTGAATTCTGCGCAGCAAGAAGATATAGAGCTGTATATCAAAGCGATGACCCGGTTATATGGATTGGTCCAGTTTGAACAAGTGGTTACTCTGTATAACATTCAAAATGAAGACCAGCTTACAGTGAAAAATTTGCAAGATTTCCTGACAACGGACAAGGTGGCGTCGAGCCTGAAAAAAGAAGATATTCTCTTTAAAGATTCCGTTTTCCTTGGTCCGAAACTTGCCGGAATCGTTCCAGAACAATTTGTCAGGGAAACCATTGAAAAACCGTATTATCAGCCCCCAAAAGAACAGCTGCTTCGCTATGCGGACCCCGGGTATTTTGATCAAACACCTGAATTGGTTCATTTGGAGAAGTTATTCCAGAAGGAGAACATTCCTCAGATTCAAATTGATCGGATGCTCCATACGTTCATGACAGGATTATCGATGTGGCATGCGAATTTCATGGAAGTCATCGGACGATTGATGGCGCAGGCAGGTCTCTTGCCTGAAGAGCGTGTGAAACAAATCGTTCCTGTTGCTATTAATGTTGCGAATGCGGTTCGTCTTATTGAGAACAGAGGGCATACCCCTCAAGAGATGTTTGAATTGGAACGTTCTGACTTGAAACCATTGACGGAGCAGCCTGCTGCACCTGAAGTCAAAGTCGGACGCAACGAACCATGCCCATGCGGAAGCGGGAAGAAGTATAAGAAATGCTGCGGACGTTAACAGCGGACAAACTGAATGCCCGCATCTGTTTAACCAACAGATGCGGGCATTTTATTAATTCAATCGGTTTATGATCAGTGAACGTGTGATTTCAATTGTTCAATAACGATGGATAAAATGGTAAAGAATCGATCGATCTCCTCGACCGTATTGTAATGGACGAGACTGATCCGAAGAGCGCTTCCTCCGAACGGTGCAGCTAATCACTTCATAAGGTTAATCGCTAAATAGTTCCCAGTCCGCGCTTCGATACCCGCATCATTCAAGGCATGACCAAGTATATCCGTTTCAATTCCTTCAATATTGAACGAGAACACGGGTAACCGTTCATCTGCATGAGCTGCGTTCTTTCCATATAAGATAACACCTTCTGCTTCTGTAAGTTTAGCAAGGAAGTGATTTGTGAGCTGCTGTTCATACAAATGAACAAAATGCATCGCACCGGTAATGTTACGGCGGCTTGGACGTATGCTCCCAAACAGGGCTTCATCTAATACAAGCCCATTAGCTTCGGCATCTTTTGTTAGTTGTGTTAAGTATTCCATAGAGCCGATGACCCCTTCAATTCCTTCATGGTTTTGCGAGCCGACTTCAAAGAAATAGGCGTCTTTCCCTAATTCTTTCTGGATCCGCCAGCCCTCCAGCCGTTCGAGTCGATCTCTATTTATATATCCGAAGCCCATGTGAGGACCGAAAATTTTCCTTGAAAATCGACATTACATAAGTGAACGTGAATATCTCGTTCTGCCAGTTCCATCTATGGATTCACATTTGCGTGATGATCCGCTTGTGTAATGATAATATGGTCCCCTGCACGCAAGTCTCTTCCAAGATGATGTGCATACAAATGGAAGAAGTTTGTTGCATGCTGACCGAATCCGATCTCCGTATGATCTGCTGCGCCGACTAAATTTGCAGCGAGCTGCCGGGCATCGACAATAGTTTGCTGCATTAGCGCTCGAAAACTCCTTCTTCCTCTATCACAAGTCGAATTACTTACGGGAACTCGGAAGGCACGAAAAAGCCATTGAAGTAATGGCAGAGCTTTTTCGAAGACATCCCGAACGCTATGATTTCTGGTTCCATCCAGCGAACAGTTTACGCTCGCTGGGTCGTCACGAAGATGCGATCGCGGCGATTGAATATGCAATTGAATTACAGCCGAACAATTCCCTCTATGCAAAACACAAAGCTCAATCTGAGCATTTGTTAGCAAATCACTAATTCGATTTATAGCTGCGTTGTCTTAGGATAACGCAGCTTTTTGCCCTTCAAAGGAGATTGTGATTTGCAGTGTGGGTAGAGACTAATCGTCATTTTGAGTTGAAGATGCGCAAAATAGCAACTCTTCTATCTGCAGCACTTCCATGATAAACTGTATAAAAACTCAGAAATGGAGTACACCATATATGATGAAGAAACATGTACTGATTTATGGCGATGTATTCGTCGATTACATTGCAGAAAATGAGAGAAATTCATCATTTAATACTTATTTAGGCGGAGCGACAGTTAATGTAGCAGCTGGTATCGCACGATTAGGTGCACCCGTATCTTTCATCACCATAACTGGAGACGACGAAACGTCAGAGTTTGTGCGCAAAGAACTGGAGAAGGAAGGAGTGGACTTGACCCCTTCAATTTTAAAGCCGGAAAAACGGGTAAACGGGGTATATGTCCATTTAACATCTGACCATGACCGCGTCTTTTCAAACTATCAAAACGAAACACCAGATTTGCAAGTAACTACAAATGATTTACAACGAGAAACTTTCCAACAAGCATCTATTTTACATATTTGTTCAGGTACAATGTTTCATCCGACGGCTCTTGAAACGACCCGGAAAGCAGTGGACCTTGCGAGAGAAACGGAAACGCTTGTTTCATTCGATGCGAATATTCGACCGCTGCGTTGGGAAAGTGAGGAACTTTGCCGCGAAACAACAGTTTCATTTCTGACTAGTGCAGATCTCGTTAAACTGACGGAAGAAGAGCTGATGTTCATGATGAATACGGATACGTTGGATGAGGGAATAATCCAACTATCGGCTTTTTCGATTCCTGTAGTCTTGATTACGCAAGGTGAACTTGGCACGCTCGCGATCATTCATGGTGAACATTTTCAAATACCTTCTCCAAAAGCCATCCCTGTGGATACAACTGGAGCGGGGGATGCATTCATGGCAGGGATTTTACGTCAGCTTCATCTAAATGGGTTCCCGAAGAATACATCTGAATGGCAAAAAGTGATTCGTTTTGGCAATCAAATGGGGGCTTTATGCGTCACAAAGGCAGGCGCTTTAACAGCGATGCCTTATGTAGATGAACTGGATGATGGTAGTTCTAAGTAAAGGGTGCTGTAAGCAGGAAAACGGATCTTCATCGTATCGATTTCTACAAACAGTTGGATAGTACATTGATAATTCTTTTCAGACTTCTGGGAAGAATTTTTTTATTAAATTAAACGTCAAAAAACTTCTGAAAGGTGGTATACTATATCAGTTGGAAATGTCGCGGCTTATGTGGATACTAGCAATAAAAAATAAGTACAAGGTGGTAATTTTATGGATAAGACAAAAAGTAAAATTCACTATGCCTGGTGGATTCTAGTAGGACTTTGTTTGATGGTCGGTCTAGGAAAAGGTGCACTTAATAATACAGCGGGTCTTTTCATCACTCCGGTTGCTAAGGACTTAGGAATTGGTATTGGGAATCTAACGCTTTACTTAAGTATTTCTTCAATTGTCACATTGATTTTCTTGCCGATTGGCGGAAAGATGATGGCGAAGTATGATATTAAAGCACTTTTAATTGGTGCAATTATTTTACAGGCAGGAGCATTTGCTGCATTCGGTTTCATGAAAGCCGTATGGGGCTGGTACCTCTTCTCGATTCCTTTGGCAGTAGGCGGCGTGTTCATCACTGTTATTGCGGGTCCGGTTTTAATCAACCAATGGTTCAAGAAAAGTAACGGACTTGCACTTGGAATCATGGGGGCAGCAGCGGGAGCACTTGGTGCGATTTCTCAGCCTGCCATCGGGAATCTCATTGCAACCAGAGGCTGGAGCCAAACTTACATCATTGTCGGTGTCACTGTTTTGATCATCGTTATTCCAGTAATTCTCTTGCTTATCCGTAAATCACCAAAAGACAAAGGATTACAGCCGTATGGCGCAGCTGCAGATGGTGAAACAGCGGCAGACATGAATGATAAAGGGATTGCGGTGGCAGTTGCAAAGAAATCCGGTGCATTTTATGCATTGACACTTTTCTTCTTCCTAATCACTGCAATTGCAAGTTTCTCGATTCACATCCCAACGTTCCTTGCGAACAAAGGATATTCTGTTGAGTTTTCTGGAACAGTCATGGGGATTTATATGATCGGTGTTTTACTGGGCGCGCTTATCCTCGGTGTTCTTAGTGATAAAATCGGTTCGAAAAATACATCATTGCTTGCGATGATGCTAGGTATTTTGTCAATCTTCATGTTACTATTCTTCTCTGAAAGTGCGACACTCATTACAATCGCTGCCGGTATACTTGGTTTCATGGCATCGTCAATTGGTACACTTGCGCCAACGCTTGCTTCTACATTGTTCGGTAGTAAAGACTATAGCCAGATCTATGCGATGGCTTCACTGGGACTAGCAGTTGCTTCTATCATCGCGTTGCCTGCATATGGTTATGTTTATGACTTCACTGGAACATACACAATGGTTCTTTGGATCATCGTTGCGATGTTCGTCATTAACATTGTTGCGATACTTTATGCATTCAAGAGTAAAAAACAATTGATCGATCAAGGCCACTGGAACTGAGCAATCCATCCTATCCACACATCTATTAATAGATGTGTGGATTTTTTTCACTCCTCTTCCGAAAATCAAAAAAGCTGCTAACGCGTCTTTAGAGACGGTTTAGCAGCTTTTTCATTCAGTTAACTTTCAACAATGAAGAAAGGCAATACGCAGTTTCTATCTCCTCAGCAGGCAGTGGTTTGCTGAACAAGTAGCCTTGACCAAATTGACAACCGAAGTTTGCAAGAATTGACGATTGGTCATCCTCTTCGATTCCTTCAGCAATAAGCTCCATATTGAGGTTACGACCCATATCGATAATCGTTTTTACAATGGATTGAATCGGTGGATGAGTCAGCATTTCCATGGTAAAGGAACGGTCAATTTTTAAATAATCAATTGGTAAAAATCCAAGCTTGCTTAAAGACGAATAACCTGTTCCAAAGTCGTCAATCGCTAATTTTACGCCAAGTGCACGTATTTCTTCGATAATTCGGACAGACTCGTAATCATCCTGCATCATGGATTCAGTAATTTCCAAAATAAGCAGATGAGGAGGAAACTGAGTAATTTCGAGAACATCTCTGACGACACTCGGGAATTGAAGATTTCTGAACTGGCGAATGGAGACATTTACTGCAAGACCTAACTTGTCATTTAAACTTTGCCATTGTTTTACTTGTTCACACGCAGATTCTAGCACCCATGTGCCGATTTCGTTGATCAACCCTGAACGCTCTGCCAGGGGGATGAATTCTCCAGGCGGGATAAGTCCCAACTCAGGGTGTTTCCAACGCACCAGCGCCTCAAAACTTTTAAGGCGTCCTGTTGAAAGGTCAACGACAGGCTGGTAGTGAACGAGTAATTGATCCGTTTCGCATGCATTCCGGAGATCATTTTCCAAAATCAATTGTTTCTGGTCATTATCTTCTGCCAACTGGGCGAATACTTTGTAGGTGTTGCCGCCTGCCTCTTTTGCCCGGTACATGGCCCGGTCCGCATTTTTTAATAAGGTCACTGAATCTGAACCGTGTTCGGGCAGGTGACTGATGCCGATACTTGCAGATGTATACAGCAATGTGCTATTGACTTCGAACGGTTCTTTAAAAACATGGAGTATCTGCTCAGCAACTTCAACAGCTCTTGAATTTGGCAATTCAGATATAATCACGAACTCATCGCCACCGTGACGAAACACTTGGGCTCCCATTGGAATCGCTTGTTTCAGACGCATACTGACCATTTTTATAAATATATCTCCCGATAAATGGCCCATAGTGTCATTGATGGACTTGAAACGATCGAGGTCTATAAATAGAATCGCAAGCTCTGAACGCTTTACAGCCATTTTATCGAGGACTTGAAAAAGTTTGTAACGATTTTGAAGACCTGTCAGAAAATCATGATTGGCGTTATAGTCCAATTCAATATTGGAAAGCGTCAGCTTCCGATGAATCTTGTCATTCTCAATCAGCTGCTTGTGTAAAGAAGAGGCAGTGCTTTCCGTTTTTTGGATCAAATAAATGAAAATCGGAATAGAGAATAGAAGCATAATACTAGTCCCTAATAGGTTGTACCAAATCTTATTTTTAAAGTCAAGATGATAAAACTGAATGAGCAGTGCTTCACAAATAATTGGCAGAAGAACTACAAAGATAATAAGTAAAAAAAGACGTTTATATTTAAAACGCTGTGTCGCAAGCTCCATATATTGACCGCCATTCTAAAGGTAATGTGGGGAATTGAAGTTAATGGGAAATCATCCATCGTGAGGATATACGTCATGTATCGACAAATTTCTAGACATATGAATAGGATAATTCGATTATGATTTAAGAAAAACGCTAAGAAATTTAATTTATTTCCGTGTGACATTAGTCGTGAAAGTCCATTGGAAAAGAATAGAAACGTGATCTATGTTAGTATTAATCTGAAAAATAAATATATTTAAACGAATGATCTTTCCATCTGATTATGCCATTAGAAAAAAATTGAGAGAAGAGGTGGAGAACGATATGAGGAAAATGCTGAATGCTGTTTTGCTTATCGTAACATTCTTAACTCTAGGTGTTCTTGCTGCATGTACAAATCAAGAATCCGACACAAAGGATGAGAATCCGGCAACAGGAAAAGACCATTCTCAATCTAACACAGATCAGCCAAACGAATCAGATATGAAAACACCTTCCATTAAATTTTGGCACAATTTGTCTGATGAAGACCAAGTAGCATTAGAAAGCATCGTGGAAGGATTTAATGAATTACAAGATATAGTTGAAGTGACCGTTGAATTTCAAGGCGACTATGAAAAAGCGATGGAGAAATGGCAGCAAGTGAGCGGAACAAAAGAGGCGCCTGCATTAATTCAAATAGAAGATATGGATACACAATCTATGTTAGACAGTGATAAAGGTGAGCCGATACAAATGTTAGCGGATAGTGGCGGGATTGACATTAGTGGGTTGGACGCTGCTGTTTTGAACCATTACAACTATCAGGGCAAATTGGTTTCCATTCCTTTAACTGCATCGATACCAATGATGGTATACAACAAAGACCTATTTAAAGAGGCAGGACTTGATCCGGAAACAGGACCTGAATTGATTTCTGAACTGATCCATTCATCGGCGACTCTGACAACTGATCAAAGAACAGGATTTTCAATGCCCTCTAATGGCTGGCTTTTTGAAAACTGGCTCGCGATTATAGGCGGCGAATACGTCAACGAACGTAATGGCCGGGCGGGAAATGCGACAAAGGCTGAATTCAGCAGCGACGCAGGACGTCTAGTATTCCGTACATTACAGGATATGAATGAAGCCGGGACATTCAAAAGCTTTGGGACAGACTGGGAGGATACACGTGATGCGTTTGTTTCTGAAAAGACGGCAATCTATCTGGAATCTTCGTCTCATATCGAAAAAGTAAGTTCTGACGCATCGTTTAATGTGGGTGTTGCCTTTGTGCCAGGAGGAGATGAGTTAAGAAGAGAAGGCGTGGTCACTAGCGGCTCATCCGTATGGGTGTCAAAAGAAATTGACAATGAGCAGCAAGAAGGGGCCCTTAAGTTTCTCACTTACTTTTTAACGCCAGAGGTTCAAGCAGAATGGCATGTGAAAACTGGTTATTTAGCCATCAATCCGAAATCGGTTGACGAAGAAATAGTTCAATCAAAATGGGAGGACCAGCCTTTCTATCAAGTAGTGATGGATCAGCTGCACGACGCAGAATCCTCTTCTGTAAACCAAGGCGCTCTGTTCGCGGCACATCGTGAATCCCGGCAGGCCATTGTGAGCGCATTGGAAAAGATGTACGAAGGGAAGGATTATCAGACAGCACTTGCAGAAGCAGCTGAACGAACGAATACTGCAATGGAAGAAGGGAATACTAAAGGGGAATAATAGAAGGGGATTGAACTGCATAAAGTTGCAAAGCTGCTTTTGCTTGAATAAAGAAAGTCAGCGTTTATCAGCACGTGCGAATTCTTTATACGAAAAATTCCGGAGCCGTTTCGAAATGTCAGTTCATGACTTTTCGGAACGGCTCTATTATTTTGCGGCAAACCCTCCATAAGAAGGATGTGCGTCGCTTATGGGGTATTCATATCTTGAAAAGGATTTTGGCCGAATCTGACTAGCGCTTTTTAATCTCGGCTAAAATAATAAATTTGGATATGGCAGTGAATGTAAGCATACATTATGGTGTATATGTTCTGAAAATTTAATCACTTCCAGAATCTTGATTTAAAAGTTGGATGATCAGGTCGGGCTTATCAGTGAAAACTCCATCTATTCCCATCGAGAAAAGAGAAGAAAATTGCTCTGTTTCATTGACTGTAAAAGGATGTATAGCAAGCCCTGCTTGGTGGACTGCATCTACGAGCTGTTCCGTAACGGCGGTTGCGTTTACTCCGATCCCGGATGCGTAGTGAGTGACTTGTTTCAGTTTTGAAGGTGACAAATTCGCTTTTTTCTTAAATGAATAGAGTTGAATTAAAGGAGTTTCCGGACTCATTTCATGTACTTTTTTCAGGCTGTCACTGCTGAATGATTGAATGATTACTTTCGGAATTGAGTCCTCGCGGTTTAACAGATCATGCCCCGCCAACTGGTCAATAAGCTGCTGTTCGATGCCGGGATATCGATCCGGAGACTTGATTTCTATATAGTAATTTGTCTGATCACCGAATTCACGGAGTACTTGTTCCAAAGAAGGGACTCGAAGACTTGAGAATCTTTGCGAAGCGAATTCGTTTGTCGGCTGGTTGAATTCTTCGGCAGGTTTGAAAGCGCCTAATGTATCGGAAGTGATTTCATCAATCTCCAATTCACTGCCATTCAATTCAATTGAATCGTTGTGAAGAACAACCAGTTTACCGTCTTTTGTCCGGTGCAGATCGAGTTCTATATAATGGGCGCCCATGTCAATCGCCAGCTCGTAAGAAGGAAATGTGTGAGCGGGCGCATAGGCGGAAGCCCCGCGGTGAGCAATGACAAGAAACGGTTCTTCGGGCAGGGCAACAGGCTTTTGGTAATCGGAAGAGCAGCCGGAAAGCAAAAGAATGAGTAAACTGGCAACCTTTAAAACTTTCAAAGTGATATCCTCCGATTCTATTGAAATGTAAAGCGCATGTAAAGAAGATGTTAACTTATGTAAAAAGTGCGAAAACCTGTTACGTAAAATGATACCATGACCTTGTTAAGAGTGACAGGTCAAATGGAAGTTGACTACCCGAAAGGATGGATTGGATGAAAAGAGTCGAACTGATTGACGTGTCAAAGTCATATGACAAACAAGTCGATGTGATTTCGAAAATCGACGTAACCATCGAACCGGGAGAATTTTTTGTGCTGGTCGGTCCTTCTGGATGCGGTAAGAGCACGATGCTGCGGATGATCGCCGGCCTGGAAGAGATTACAGATGGAGTAATTCAAATCGGCGGGAAAATCGCAAATCATTTATCTCCTGACAAGCGAGAACTATCGATGGTTTTTCAAAACTATGCGCTGTATCCACATCTAACCGTCCGTCAAAATATTACGTTTGGTCTCGATGTTAAGAAAGTGAAGAAAGGTGTTCAAACAGAAAGGGCGAACGAAGTCGCAGAGATGCTTGGGTTAACCGATCTTTTGAAGCGGAAACCTCGTGAACTTTCAGGAGGGCAGCGGCAGCGGGTTGCGCTTGCACGAGCGATTGTAAGTGAAGCGCCAATTTGTTTAATGGATGAGCCTCTATCTAACTTAGATGCCAAGCTGAGAGCGCATATGAGGACAGAGATTCGCAGAATTCAGCGTAAACTCGGCATTACGATGATCTACGTAACGCACGACCAAGTAGAAGCGATGACGATGGGTGACCGGATTATGATTCTGCATGAAGGAAAGATCCAGCAAGTCGGAAAGCCCGTCGATATCTACAACTTTCCAGCAAATCCTTTTGTTGCGACGTTTATCGGATCACCGCCGATGAATGTCAGTCCAGCTAGAATGGAATCGACGAAATCAGGAATTTTCATAGAGGATACAATTCATATCCCGATGAATGAAGACCAATTGATTGCGAGCTCTGCAAGGTCGCTGCTCGCAGGAATTCGTCCGGAGCAAATAAAACCGGTTCTTACAGGAAATGAAGTCGGGAATAAGATACAAGTTGAAGTGACGAATGTAGAGATTTTAGGGAATGAGACTGTATTTTCATTCCAAGTAGGGCAGCGGGAATGGATGGCAAAATGGAGTGGCCAATGGGATATTGCGATTGGCGATCATGTTCCGATTCTGTTAGGTTCTGAATTCTTCTGTGTATTTGATGAAGAGACAGGAGAGCTGATTCGTAAACCTGAAGGTCTTGAGCACCTTTCGATTGCGAAAGAGGTGAGCTTATGACGACAGTTCGAGCTCCTGGTATGTGGAAACGTTCTTCAAATGTGCGTGTTGGATTTTTATATCTGCTGCCATCCATCATCTTATTTGCGGTATTCCTATTTTATCCGATGATCCGGACGATTTATCTAAGTTTCTTTTTGACGGATCAAAACGGGAATGCGGCGGTTAATGTCGGTTTTGAAAACTACAGCTACTTGCTCACATCTTCAGCATTTTTGAATAGTATGCAGGCAACCGGGTTATTTGTCTTGTATACAGTGCCCATCGGAATTATTCTAGCATTATTTTTCGCGTTGCTCGCAAATGAGAAATTGAAAGGAATCGGCTTTTTCAGAACGATGTATTCGTCGACGATGGGGATATCTGTTGCGGCATCCTCAGTGATTTGGTTATTTCTGTTTCATCCGAGCGTAGGGTTATTCAATCGGATCCTGCTCGCCATGAATCTCCCGCAAATTCAGTGGCTGCTGGATCCGGAGTGGGCACTGCTGTCGATTGCAATCTCCACAATTTGGATGAACACCGGATTCTCCTTTCTGATTCTTCTCGGAGGATTGCAGAATATCGATGAGCATTTGTACGAAAGCTCACGAATTGACGGGGCTGGCTATTTTTACAGACTTCGGCGTATTACGATTCCCATGCTGTCCCCAACATTGTTTTTCATTATCACGATTTCTTTGATCAATGCGTTCCAGACCTTTGGCCAAATTGACATTTTGACGAAAGGCGGGCCTTCCCAATCGACAAACCTGATTGTCTACTCGATTTATCGGGAAGCGTTCATCAATTATCAGTTTGGAACTGCCAGTGCGCAAGCGGTCATTCTGTTTATCATCATCCTGGTAGTTACGATCCTTCAATTTAAGCTTCTCGAAAAGAAGGTGCATTATCAGTGAGAGACTCGACGCTTAAGAAAGTCTGGATTTACTTTTTATTGATTGTTACTTCGTTTATGGTGTTCTTCCCTGTGTTGTATGCGCTCATGATTTCGTTTATGAGCGGACCGGAAATTCTACAAGGACGATTTTTCCCGGAAGCCTTCAAGTTTGATAACTATGTGAAGGTGTTTGATCGACTTCCGCTGATGAACTACTTGTTAAACAGTTTCATTGTGTCCATTACAGTAATGTTCGGACAATTAATCGTTTGCAGTCTAGCGGCCTATGCATTTGTGTTCATCCCGTTTAAAGGAAGGGATTTCGTATTCTTCTTATTCATCTCGACGATGATGATTCCGTGGGAAGCGACGATGATTCCGAACTTCTTCACGATTCAAAAGCTCGACTGGCTGAATACGTATCAAGGGATGTCGTTGCCGTTTTTCGCGCTCGCTTTCGGAACGTTCTTGCTGCGTCAGCATTTTAAAACGATTCCGAAAGAGTTGCAGGAGGCGTCACAAATTGCAGGTCTCGGCAGGTTTGCATTCTTTTGGAAAGTGATTTTGCCGGTCTCGAAAACGAGTCTGGTCACACTCGGGGCATATGGATTCCTGACAACGTGGAATATGTACTTATGGCCGCTGCTGATCACGACCAATAGTTCAGTGCGAACGGTTCAAATTGGATTAAAGCAGCTGCAGTCTCAGGAGATGTCAACCGATTGGGGGGTGGTCATGGCTGGTGTCATCGTCGTCATCATTCCGACGTTATTGCTGTTGTTTATCGGACAAAAGCAACTTCAGAAAGGTTTGTCGCAGGGGGCTTTGAAGTGATAGGG
>JARIBI010000072.1 GCA_029257435.1 Sporosarcina sp.
GGAATATCGGAGTTGTCGTTTTTTGAGAAGAAGCTGGAGGAGTTAGTGGTCAGCCGGTCAAAGGCAGATTCAGAGTACGCGCTTCATGGCGGCATTGGTTCACTGGTTCAAAAGCCGGGTCAAATCGAGCAATCGTATCGAGAAGCAGAAATCGCATTGACCAATCCACTTGCAGGCCAGCGAAATCATCATCTCGTTCGCTATACCGATATTGGTATTAGCCGATTGTTTACGAGCCGCAATACAGAAGAAGTAAATAAATTCATAACCGATATATTTGATCCGCTTCGAGATGCGGATCGCACAGACGGAACACTGGAGCAGACGCTTCTTGCGTTCTTTGCAAGTAATCGCTCAGCAGGAGAAGCCGCTAATAAGCTTCACATACACATCAATACGTTGTACCAGCGATTGAAAAGAATTGAAGAAACGCTAGACCTTTCTTTGAAAAATACGGACGATGCCCTTCAGCTACAGCTTGCCTGCTAT
This sequence comes from Sporosarcina sp., assembly GCA_029257435.1. Taxonomy (GTDB): domain Bacteria; phylum Bacillota; class Bacilli; order Bacillales_A; family Planococcaceae; genus Sporosarcina. The sequence continues at coordinate 490 of JARIBI010000072.1, forward strand.
TTGCGTCAAAGGGCGTAAATTATGCAAAAACCGCCAGAATCAATTGATTTGGCGGTTTTTGTATTAAAGCTTCGTATCATCATCTGACCGACGTCGAGCATCATCCCGAAGTTCTGTGAAATCGGGTTCATCGCCGAATTCTGTCCCGTAATTTGGATTGGAGAACCTTGTGTGCTCCACATCAGGATCCGTCGCATCGTTCGTTTCAAACAAAATCCCAAGACTGACAATCCCGCTGATCCCGACTAAGGTGTAAACAATTCTGGATAACACCGAAGCTTGACCGCCGAACAATGTGGCAACTAAGTCAAATTGGAACAGTCCAATGAGTCCCCAATTCAACGCCCCGATTATGACGAGAACGAGTGCAATTCGTGAAACGATTCGCATGGTTTCAACTCCTTTTCTAATTAGGATTCATTTTCCGACTGAAAAATCATCCATCCTTAGCTTTTGTCAAAAGTTGTTTTTCATACATGCATCAAAAAAATAAAAAGCGGCCAGCAAAGTGGTCGCTTCAAAACGTTGGCTCGTTAACGGTTTTGCCATTCATTTCTAAATAGAAATTGCTCAAAATACAGTTCTTTTTTAGACTGAGAGGAATGACTGAGAAGTGTGTGCAAGCGGCCATTCTGCTGATGAATGATATGAAGGGATGCTGGTACGATTACTTTAATATCAGAGGAAAACGTAAGTTCAGTCGTCTTTTTATCGATTTCCGCAGTTGTAAAGAAATGATTGAAAATCCAACAGCACGTATCGTGTTTAGAGGAGCTGGTCGGAAAAACGCCGATCCCTTCAGATAAAATGAATGGAGGTTTTTGCTTGAATTTCAAGATTTCGCACGCCTCTCGTTTTCGTCTCAGCTTCGTAGAGCGGTTACGGACACATACTAAGTTAAGAAGTTGCACAGGTGATTTTTTAGAAGTGTAAATCCCATGCAGCGTAATAATTTTGGATCGACTTCCTTGATCATCCTTATGCGACATGAGTGCCAAAGCTTGGCTATCCAACAAATAACTTTCACAGTTCATTCCAATTCAGCTCCTATAACTGTTTAATAGTTCCATTATACGACATATTTTGTATTTAGAATAGTGTGAAAATAAAACTATTTGTCGACA
>JARIBI010000139.1 GCA_029257435.1 Sporosarcina sp.
CAATATAAATAAAAGCAGCAAAGAGAGCCAATGGCTGGTCTTTGCTGCTTTTTCCATTAAAGTTTCCTCCGAAAGAAGGGAGTTTTTTTCAAAGCGATGGACAGCGGGATGGCAATCAGCAACCCGACCCCGCATTGAATGAGGTCTCCTGGGATGGATGCTAAGGGTGCGGCCCAATTGTTGTACATGATGGCTTGTCCCATGTAGTACACGGCGAGCATAACCGGTATGGATGCAACAGCTGCCAGGATGTTGAGCAGGGTGTTTTCTCCCCGGTGACCATTTGACCATGCGATTTTCCCGACGATGTATCCTTGTAAGGCACGCGCGATGATCGTCGTGGGCGCCCAGATCATCCAGCCGCCGAAAATATCGAACAGGCCCATTCCGATTGCTCCAGCAAGCGCTCCCTTTTTAGGGCCGAATAGAATGGCAACGGTGAAAAGTGCTGCTGTCCCTAAATGGATGAGGCCGCCTTGTCCGATTGGAAGCTTGATGTTAATGAAGACAGTGGACAGTAACACAATGGTCGACAGGATGGCTGTCAGCACTAAATCCATCGTGTTTGTGCGTATTTGGATCGATGTTTGGCGTTCTACCTTTTGCATGGGTGGATCCATCTCCTCGCGTTATCGAATGTTGATAATTCTTATTTTACTGAATGACTGACCATCATAAAAGTGTCAGTTTGATTAAAGTGTTAGGGGCCAGTTAGCTGAGGAGGGATTTGAGATTTGCGGTATACGTGGTTTCCCTTTCTTATGGTACGATTGGAGAAATGAATATATCGAAGAGTTAGGTGGGGGATTTATTGAAAAAAGTTGCAATTATCCAGGACATGTCTTCTTTTGGAAAGTGCTCGCTCACAGCGGCCATCCCGGTGTTATCTGTCATGGGGGTACAGGCAGTTCCTCTGCCGACTGCCATTTTAACGTCTCAGACAGAGTATCCCAGCTATTATTGTGAAGATTTAACGTCGAGGATGACTCATTTCACAGACGAGTGGCACAAGATGGGCGCTGCGTTTGATGGGATTCATACGGGGTTTGTGACAGGAAAAGAGCAGATTGAAAATATTTTTTCTTTTTTACATACGTTCTACAAGGAAGAGACAACGCTTCTCGTTGACCCGGTCATGGGGGACAGGGGACACATGTATGATGTGTTTACTAGCGAGTTGATTGGCTATATGAAGGAACTGGTGAAGCGTGCAGATGTCATTACACCGAATGTGACAGAATGTTGTTTACTGACAGGACTGTCGTATGACAAACTGCAGACGTATCGGACGAATGAGGGTTATGTAGCCGCTGTTGATGAGGCTGGGAGGCAGCTACAGTCAGATACTAACACAAAGGTCATCATCACCGGTTTGAATCCGCCGAAACTGTCAGGAACAAAACGCGTCGGTAACCTATACATCGATGGCACCCGTTCGTATCACAGATTTCAAGAATATAACGGCAAGAGTTATTCCGGAACAGGTGATCTGTTTGCCTCTGTCATGATGGGCGGGTTGATGCGCGGTAAGGATCCTGTAGAGACGATGGAGCTTGCAGAGAAGTTTTTAACTGCCGCCATCCAGTCGACATCTGAAGAGCGGATTCCCACAGTGGCTGGTGTAAACTTTGAATCGTATTTAAGTATGCTGTTATAATTAGGGCTGCCTGTGTAAAATACAATTCCTGAATAGATCCAAGCAGTTTACCAACTGCACGTTGCGCAGGCAGCGAATCTAACATAAAGGATTATAATCGAAGCCTCTCATTGAATGTATCAACTCTTGAGAAGCTTCTTTTTCATTTCTTAGGTAACATGTAGATGAACAATTTATTGTTTCATCAGACCTGATATTTTATTCGCTACATATTATCGATACATCAGAAATTCAAGTTACATATAAACCTTGTATTCAATACGCGTGATCTAACTACCTTAATCAGATGTTATCAGACAGAGCTAGAAATTAAGGTGATTCATATATCCAACTTCCAATCAGCATTGAGGAAATTGGAGCGATTACAAACTTACCGAGGGGATGGATCCGGATGATTGTCTACAAGTAGTTGCAAGAGGGAGAAAGTTATTGGAATAAGCAAATGAGCTTTTGTCAGCGCAGTCAACATTAAGTAAATCAAATTATATTGTTGTAGCTAATACGTTTTTAACCACTCCTATAGAGGAAAGCATCTATAACACTGATATCCTATTGAATATTCTAGCTTTGGTGGACAGACGAGTAAGAAAAAAGAATCGTAAACATGACTGAAAAGATGAAGTTAAAGCATCCAATTGTGCAGTACTTTTATGAACTACGGCTTAGTACATTATGATAATAAACAATTAGTAAGGGCGCGACTTGTGGAACTGACAATCACAATAGTTTCGGGCACGGGAAATCAAAGGTCTAATTTATAGACATGTCCCAAATGGTTTAAGTGTTTCGAGTTAAGCGTTACCGATGTTACGGCAGAAGAACTACTGCTATGAACGCCATATTCTAAGCAAGCAATACATTCCTTCTAAGACACAATCTAGCTATAGTCAGACTTAAGTCTGATTTAAATTTCAGGCAAACGACTGTCAAATTTGTGCAAGGAATCGGATATGATGAAGTCAGAGGGAAAGGGGTGTTCTATATGCGGAAGATTATTGTAGTTATAATGGCAGTGGGCATACTAGGTGCTGCTGGGGTTTGGGGATATAATTGG
>JARIBI010000157.1 GCA_029257435.1 Sporosarcina sp.
GGTGCAAATGGAGAAGGAAAATCGACGTTTATGAATATAATCACGCGCAAACTTGAACCAGACGCGGGAACAGTATCTTGGGCGAAACGTGTTCGTGTTGGTTATTTAGATCAGCATGCTGCGTTGAAACAAGGAAGTACGATCCGCGATGTATTGCGCACAGCGTTTCAATATTTGTACGACATGGAAAGTGAAATGAATGGGCTGTTTGCGAAGATGGCTGAAGTAGATCCGGATGAATTGGAAGCAATTTTGGAAGAGACGGGTCAGATTCAAGATGATCTGGAGCAGCAGGATTTTTATATTTTGGATTCAAAAGTAGAAGAGGTGGCAAATGGTCTTGGGTTGGATGAATTCGGTCTGGACCGCGATGTGAATGATTTAAGCGGCGGTCAGCGTACGAAAGTATTGCTTGGTAAATTGCTGTTAGAGAAGCCTGATATTTTGCTATTGGATGAGCCGACGAACTATTTGGATGTGGAGCATATTGAATGGCTTCGCACGTATTTGCAAAACTATCCAAGCTCATTTGTACTGATTTCCCACGATATCCCGTTTTTGAACAGTGTGGTGAACTTGATTTACCATATGGAGAATCAGGAAATCACACGGTATCCAGGAGATTACGATGAATTTTTACGTGTCCATGAGATGAAGAAGCAGCAAGTGGAAGCAGCCTACAAGAAACAGCAAAAGGAAATTGCGGGGTTGAAAGACTTTGTAGCTCGGAACAAAGCGAATGCTGCGACGAGTAAAATGGCGCAATCACGTCAGAAAAAGTTGGATAAGATGGACATGATTGAATTGGATTCTGAAAAGCCGAAACCGCGTTTTGATTTCAAGATGGCACGGACTCCGAGTAAGTATCTGTTTCAAACAAACCAACTTGTAATCGGTTATGATGAACCGTTATCAAGTCCACTTGATCTTGAAATGGAGCGCGGTCAAAAAATCGCGTTGTCTGGGGCGAACGGTATCGGTAAAACGACGTTGCTGAAGAGTTTACTTGGAGAGATTCCAGCATTGTCGGGATCCGTTGAGCGTGGCGAGCATTTGGCTATCGGTTATTTTGAACAAGAGATGAAATCAGACAGCGACAAAACGTGCTTGGAAGAAATTTGGAGTGAATTCCCTCACTTTACACAGTATGAAGTGCGCGCAGCTCTTGCGCGTGTAGGTCTGACTACGAAGCACATTGAGAGTAAAGTAAAAGTATTGAGTGGGGGAGAGCGGGCAAAAGTTCGTTTGTGCAAGCTCGTCAATCAGGAAACCAATTTACTTGTACTGGATGAGCCGACGAATCACTTGGATGTCGATGCAAAAGCTGAACTGAAGCGTGCGCTGACCGAATTCAAAGGAAGCGTTCTGCTCATTTCCCACGAGCCAGATTTTTACGAAGGCGTCGTGAACAAAATGTGGAACGGCGAAACCTGGACGACGAAAATGTTCTAATGATAAAAGCTGCAAGTGTGCCAATGGAGATTGGTGTACTTGCAGTTTTTTTGTGAGGAAGTGTGAATTGAGTGGCTTAGTGCTGCCAATTAATCCCTTGCTGCGGCCGAATTGTGTCTCGTGGCCGATAAATTCCGCTATTTGGCCGATTATAGGCTGCATTTGGCCGATACTCAGCTTCATCTGGCTGATTCCAATCACGATCTGGCCGATTCCACCCAAGCAAAGGGGTAGCCCATCTTAAAACAAGCGAAGCGCTACTAATTAATCCCTTACCGCGGCTGAATTGTGTCCCGTGGCCGATATATTCCGCTATGTGGCCGATTGTATGCTTCATCTGTCCGATTCCACGTTGCATTTGGCCGATACTCATCTTCACCTGGCTGATTCCAATCACGATCTGGCCGATTCCACCCAAGCACAGGGGTAGCCCATCTTAAAACAAGCGAAGCGCTGCCAATTAATTCCTTCCTGCGGCTGAATTGTGTCCCGTGGTCGATATATTCCGCTATGTGGCCGATTGTTGGCTTCATCTGGCTGATTCCAATCATGATCTGGCCGATTCCACCCAAGCAAAGGGCTAGCCCATCTTAAAACAAGCGAAGCGCTACCAATTAATCCCTTACCGCGGCTGAATTGTGTCCCGTGGCCGATATATTCCGCTATGTGGCCGATTGTAGGCTGCATTTGGCCGATTCTTGGCTTCATCTGGCTGATTCCAACCATGATCTGGCCGATTCCAGCCAAGCAAAGGGGAAGCCCATCTTAAAACAAGCGAAGCGCTACCAATTAATCCCTTACCGCAGCTGAATTGTGTCCCGTGGCCGATATATTCCGCTATGTGGCCGATTCCACCCAAGCAAAGGGGAAGCCCATCTTAAAACAAGCGAAGCACTACCAATTAATTCCTTTCCGCGGCTGAATTGTGTCCCGTGGCCGATATATTCCGCTATGTGGCCGATTCCCCATGGCATTTGGCCGATACATAACCCCAACTGGCTGATTTCGTCCCGCACCTGTCCGATTCCACGCCGCAAGTGGCCGATACATAACCCAATCTGGCCGATTCCCAACCCCCTTCCATCCACACAAAGAGATTAGCCCTCGCATCAAATTGGGTACAGTGAAATAGACGAGGTGATATCATGCAGACAGTAACCATTTTAGAAATAGAGCAAGGATTACATGAAGTGCCATTTGAAACAGCTTTGTTTGGAATGGGGTGCTTTTGGGGACCTGAAGCCAGATTCGGCGGCATATCCGGTGTGCTTAGAACCCGGGTCGGATATGCAGGAGGCACTATGGAGCGTCCTACATATCGGAAACTTGGAGATCATTCAGAAACGATAGAAATAGACTTTGATCCCACACGTATTTCTTATGAAACGCTGCTGAATGTTTTCTGGAATCATCATTATCCGAATCGGGATGCGTATAAAGGGCGGCAATATTTGTCCATTCTTCGCTATCGGAACGAAAAACAGCTTCAAGACATCCTGCGTGTCAAAAAGGAAATGGAATCAACTTTGGGAGAAACCATCGAAACGGAAATCGCTCCGTTTGAATCGTTTACGCCAGCAGAAACACGCCATCAAAAGTACTATCTCAAGAGGTATCCACAGGCGCTGGAGCAAATTCAAGCGTTCTTTCCTCACCTGGAAATGCTTGTGAATTCCACGTTTGCAGCGCGGCTTAATGGGTTTGTAAAAGGCTTCGGCTCCAGGCAAGAACTGATTACAGAAATCGAAATGTGGCCAATTACGGGGGATTCTCAGCAAGTATTGATCGATAAACTTCGAGAAATGAAATGGTAGCAAACATTCACTAAAAAAGTAGCAGCTTCCCAAGTAATGGGAGTCTGCTACTTTTTCATGTGTATCGGTAGAAACTCTTCAATTATCAAATGAATGATTAAAAAGTATATGAGTGGTAATACTTACAAACAGCGTCAGTCGAATCATATATGTGGCGCGCATTTTTAATCATTGAAGGAGGAATTCATTTGAAAAAGATTGTACAAGCCATTGTTTTCCTGGTGGCATTTGGATTGGCGGCAGCACCCGTTGTTGCCGAGTCGAGCGAATCTGTTTCAACAGATGAATCAGAAACAGCGGAAGGAAGGGATGTCTATCCGTTTCAACCTGCAGTCGGCACAGAACTGATTGCCGATAACCCGCTATTGGAAGAGAAACCTTCTCTTACGTATACGGTACAACCTGGAGATAACTTATACAGAATAGCGTTAGCGCACTCCGTCCCATTGCAATCATTAATTGAGTGGAATGCACTTGCAAGTGAACTTATACATCCGGGAGAAGTGCTAAATGTTTCGTTAGAAGCGCCGGGCTCCACGACAAACATGAAAAAGATGAAACAGGTGATAGCAGCTGCACCTGTAACCAAGCAGCAATCGAAAACTTCAACTCCAACAACGGCTAAGACAGCAGTTTCATCCAAAACTGCTTCCGCCCCTGCCACTGTTCCTGCTTCAACAGAGACGGGACGAGAACTAACTATGACTGCTACTGCATATACCGCATATTGTAACGGCTGCTCCGGTACTACGAAAATCGGTATTAATTTGCGGGCGAATCCAAACCAAAAAGTAATTGCGGTCGATCCTTCTGTCATCCCGCTCGGATCTCGCGTTTGGGTGGAAGGATATGGTGAAGCAATTGCCGGGGATACAGGCGGCGCGATTAAAGGACATAAAATTGATGTGTTCATACCAGGTTTAGATTCTGCGTTGTCCTGGGGGGTAAAGAAAGTTCGTGTGAAGATCTTAAACTAAGCACTTATCCGGAGAGGAAACTCTCCGGTTTTTTCTGCAAAAAATGTGATTCTGATGTAAGATGAGTAGAGGGTTAGCATGTACATATTAGTAAGAGATAGGAGCATACAAAGTGATGATGGATTGGAATAAAGAATTATATATCTATTTAATAGACAATAACACCACAATCACTAACGAATGGCTTGCACTTCGTGATTCCGGTCAGGAGTCGATTTACTCAAGTGATGCGAGCCCAGCTACTGAGCAAAGGTTAAGAGAGCAGAATAATTTAACGAACCTGACGATTGCCAGCAGTTTGTTAGGACCTTCAGGGAACTTTGACGAGCAAAAAAAAGAATGGGCAGAAGTGATTGCGAAAAGCCGAATTGCATCGAATACGCCGATATTTGAAGTGGTCGATGCCATCAGCCGTGTCCGCAAAGTATTCTGGAGACAAATTGAACGATTCGTTGGACAGCAAACGGAATCAGTTCCTGTTACAGTAGTTCTGCAGTGGGGGGAAACGATCCATTTAGCTTTCGACGAATTGCTTACGGCCTTCTCTACCATGTATTTCACACTCATGACGACGCGTTTAAGCGCTCAGCAAAGTCTAATCGGTGAGCTAAGTTCCCCTATTATTAAAATCAACGATAATATCGGGATTTTACCGCTGGTTGGAGACATTGATACGGAACGTGCGAAGGCTATTTTGGAAGTGGTACCTGCCAAGTGTATCGAAACAGATATAATAAAATTATTTATCGATTTATCAGGAGTATCGATTATTGACACAATGGTCGCGAACCAAATATATGAAGTCATTCAAGTACTCAATTTGCTTGGTGTGAAGTCAACGATTACTGGGATACGGCCAGAAATTGCACAGACATCGATTCAGTTAGGATTGGATTTCTCAACAATTGAAACACATAGCTCTTTACAGCAAGCTTTAAAAGATAAATATGTAGTTGAAAAAGTAGATTAAAGCAAGATACATGAGCCTGGAAATGTACCTGACTTACTGCGCAGCTAGGAGGAATGGAAATGAACAATCAAAAAATCGTGTTTTTCGACTTGGATGGAACGTTGATGAGTCACGACAAAACGATCTTGCCATCGACCAAAGAAGCATTGCATGCACTCCGTGAAAAAGGGATTATTACGGTCATTTGCACAGGACGCGCTCCAAGAATGTTCAAAGAACTGTTGACAGATCTAGAATTCGATTCGTATGTTTCGATGAATGGTCAGCATGTTGTCTATAAAAACGAAGAATTATTCTCTAATCCCATGGACACAGAAATGCTGACGGAGTTAAGTGCGCTGGCAAAAGAAAATGGGCATGGCATTACGTATTCCAATTCTGAAATGTTTGCTGCCAATGAGGCGAATCATCCTTTAGTGGGGGGGAGTCTTGGCCGATTGAAATTGAAATATCCAGATGTGGATGAAGAAATCTTCGTTCATTCTCCGGTTCATCAGATTCAGCTTTACGGTAATGTGGAAGATATGCAGTCGTATAAAGACCGTTATGAAAAGGACTATGTCTTTATTCATTGGGATGAAAACGCGGTGGACATGTTGCCAAAAGGCGCATCCAAGGCAGTTGGAATTCGTAAATTGATGGAGCATCTCGATATTTCTGTTGAAAATAGTTATGCATTTGGTGATGGCCCGAATGATTTTGAAATGCTAGAATTCGTCGGCACAGGAATCGCCATGGGGAACGCTATTCCGGAACTCAAGGAAAAAGCGGATCTGGTGACAGATACCTGTTCAAATGACGGTATTTTGAAAGGGTTATTGGCGTGCGGGCTGTTAAAAGAGGCTGACGTCCCTGTACACGGAACGAACTGATAAATAACGAATAAGACAATGAAATTCAATGTACACAAAAAAACGCACTTTCCACATGGGAGGGTGCGTTTTGATTATGGCCGCCTTTGCCGTATTACGGTTCATAGAAAGTTTTAAACCACCACTCCTCAAATGTGAATGTTTCCATTTCACCATTTAACAGGAAGTGCTAGGAAAGCTTTTATATTGCGGCTTAACGTAAAACGCTTGTTGGCATTTATCATCGATTATCAGGTGTTGGGGTTAATTTTAACCCCAATTTAACCCCAGTGTAACCCCAATCATTTTTTCGTGAAGATACTTTCCATCTTGTCCGCCGCTGCTCGATCTGCAGATTTAAATGCATGACCGTATGTGTTCATTGTAACAGATATATCAGAATGTCCCAAGCGCTCAGATATAATTTTAGCATGTACTCCTTGTGCAATCAGTAAGCTGGCAGAGGTATGTCGAAGATCGTGTAACCGTATATAACGAAATTTATGTTTCTCTAACATTTTAGCCCATCTGTTTGTCGGGCTTGACGGATACATATGACGACCATCGCTACGAACGAATACCCAATCATATTCTTTCTCGATCCATCGCTCTCCTGAATCTAATCTGTCGTTTTCGTGGTGTTCTTTGTACATAATTAATTCTTCCATCATACTTCCGGGCAAAGTGACTGTGCGGCGTGATGATCGTGTCTTAGTCTTTTTAATATGTGGACCACCTTTAGTAAGTACGATGGTACGACGTATTGTAATTTGGTTCTTTTCAAAGTCAATGTCATTCCATTGTAACCCTAACAACTCCCCGCGTCGTAGCCCGGCTGCTAAAGCAAGAGTGAACATAGCTCTCCAATGTGGCTTCTCACTTTGTATAATCTCCATTAGTCCGGGTATCTCATTTTCATCGTACACTTGCAGATCCTCTACTTCTTCCTCGGTATCTGTTGGTTTCGGTTGCTCCACACCATCCATTGGATTCGTCTTCAGTACCTTCCACATCACCGCGTATTTAAAGATACTCTTAAGAGTTCGATAAACATCCTGTTTTGAATGAAAGGAGAGGGGAGTATCTTTCCCATCCTTACGCTGAAGTCCATCTATCAATTTCATAAGAGTAAATTCATTTAGTTGTGTCATTTCCATATGACCAATCTCCGGTATTATATGTAAGTCCAGTTTTCTTAAATGGTTACCATGTGTTGTTCTGGCCAGTTTTGATGCATATTTGTTGTCCCATTCATGTACAAATGATTTAAAGGACATGGCTTCTGGACGTATGTAATTACCGGATAAAACCTCATTTTTAAATTTCAGATACTCATGATTCAAATACTCACGCAATTGCTTAGGTGTGTACTTTTCTTCGATGGTGATAGTTTTTCGTTCTTTCGGATATTCTCCTTTTGCATTTTTAGGCAGATAGACTGTGAAGCGATAAGAGTTTTTACCTCGCGGTTCTATACTCGCCATACGAACCCTCCTATTTTTTGATAGTATTGCTCAATACGTCTTTCAGCAAAGGAGTATTCTACTCCAAATATTTTTGCAATCATTCCAGCTGATTGCGCCATATTGTTCGGCAAATCGATTTCCTCCAACATGAACGAGGGAACGCAAAAGTGATAGGCGAAATTACGCGCCTGATTTTCTTGCAATTCTATAAAGAGCTCGTGCATATAACGCTGATCTCCGCAGTGTCGTAAGAAATGACATACCTCATGCCCAAAGCGCTGCCAATGTTGTCGCTCTGTTCCTTCTCTAATTACAATTGTGTCATTCCAAAACAATGATAATTCTGGGTGAATTATAACTTCAAGACCAACCAAAGGTGCAATATTTTGAATTCCTAGATGTGATGGTTGTGTAACTCCATTTTCGGAATAAAACTCTCTTACAAACTTTTCAGTACGCGATTCCGTTGATGTCATGTAATCCCTCTCTCTGTATGGGAATGTATGTTCTTCTCGAGTGTGTAAAAAGAGGCACAAGGAATGTGCCTGGTTATTTAATATCTGACTGATATTGATCAGCTATCCGCTTGACGTCAATGCCCTTCAATCGATCATAGTTCAATGATTCGAGCGTCTTTCTTTCCAAAGAGATTTTTGTAGCGAAGACATTCTCTACGGTTCCTTCCTTATCAACTATCGGAACTGACCAGGAGTAAGTAATACTGTCTATGTCAAAATCGATGGAAGGATTCTCATAAATAGCCTTTGTAATCTCAAGTGTTTGCATGTCAATTTTCTGTTGCGTTTTGTTGCTTGTCAACCCCATGGGGGTGTTGAGATGGATGAGGATTAACTTGCTACCGTCCTTCTTACCTGCATTGTCGTTCACTTGAACTTCTTCGACGACTGCTACTTCCTCGTCATCTATTTTTAGGTATTCTCCCATTACTTCTTCTATATCCATCTCTACATCCAAAATATAACCGTCATTAGTGGCCACTTCAAGAACAGATGTATCGAGCTTAGGATCATAAGCAAGATCGTTGTCAATATATATACGCTCGCCTACAGTGTCATTGCCTTTTGTAAACACGATGTAGTAACTCCCTGCAATATCACCTTTGTCTATACTGCCAGTCAGTTCATACATATCTGTTCCCACTTCTTTTAGTTCAGCTTCATCCACAGTGTCAAACTCATCGATTTCGGCAGTGTATCCTGATTTCACTTTAATCGGCAGAGTAAAGTTTCCATTTTCTTCTGCAAATGCAGACGATTCGTCGTAAGAAAAGACAGATGGAGATTCTTCCACTTCGACATTAGTGACGTCGTCAGGTGTAAAATTGCTTTGCGTCTTGGAAGCTACATTTTCCTCATCAGGACCATCTAATGAATATAGAGAAACAAGCATGAGGATAAGCGCTCCCAAAAATATTCCCACGGATGAGTAGAATCCTTTCTTTAAGAAACCAGGCGTCTTGCTGCGCATCATCAGAAAGACTATTCCCGTTCCAATGCTTGCAAAGAATCCGAGTATGACTAAGATTACAAAGACAGCAAGTAGATTGTCCATATCATTTCCCCTTATTCTTCGATTTAAGAAACTCCATAAAGTCCAGTGCTTCCTGGCGTTGTTCCTCTGACATTTCCAACCAGCCATCAAACATTAAATTAGTTTGCTCATCATTTAGATCACTCTCTATATTAGCAGATTTATTCTTCTTAACTGCTTCTCTACCTAAAAGATAGTCTATAGAAACATCGAAATAGTCAGCCATCTTAGATAACATAGCTGCATCTGGTTCAACTCTATTATTTTCATAATGAGAATAACTAGCACGGGATAGTCCTAACGAATCCGCTACCTCCTGCTGAGTTTTCTTACCTCTAAGACTTTTCAGTCGGCTCCCTAAAAACTTATCCTCTTCCATAATTGAAACACCTCGCTTATTTGAATATTACACTATAGTCGATAAAATTTGTATCAATGATAAATTTCTTTTCAAATAATTATTGACGATAAAAAACTTATCGTGTATAGTTGAGTTATTGATAAGAAAGTTATCGAAAGGAGGTTGTGACAATGGATCGTAAGTTGTTAAAGGAGCTACGCATAAAACATTCACTTACCCAAAAAGAGCTGGCAGATAAATTGGGTATTTCGGCTGTATATGTAAGAAAAATAGAGAAAGGAGATGCCAACGCTGGATTACCGACCATGATTAAATATGAGAGATTCTTTGGAGTCAGTATGAGAGATTTATTCCCAGATATTTTTTTAACTTCTGATGATAACTTTTTTATCAAAAATAAAAAACAAGTTGGATAAGAGGTGAGACAACGTGGAGAAAATAACACTCACAGTCAACGAGGTAGCAGAGCTGTTAGGAGTCGGTTGCACTACCGTGTACACCATGGTGCGTACAGATGAGATTCCTCACAAGAAGGTGCGTGGTCGAATTCTCTTCCATAGAGGGACCATTGAGAACTGGCTGACTGGCAATGTGGACAGTGAAACGAAAATTGGGTAGGAGGTGAGAGGGATGGAGAAAGAAAAAGAAGTGGCATTCAACGAACTTGTAACCCTGATTTGTCACGAGTGCATTGATAAGGGATTTACTTTAAAAGAATTTGATAAAGCGGCAACATTGGTTCGAGAATTCTACTACGACAACGCTATACCGTTGAAGACAAGAGGGACTAGCCCTCCTGCTTAAGTGTTAGCCTTTATGGCATTCGTTGCAGCAATAATAACAGCCATCGAAATTAGACTTCCCGGTCTTTTGTTTAGCTCGTTGTATGGCTGCTTTGCAGTCGGATTCGTAACCTATTAGATTTTTGTTGTAGTCGCTAGGCATGTGGTTACATCCGTTTGCGTGTACTTCATGATTACCTTTGTTGTCCACGTTTGAGTTGTAGTAGTAAAAGTTCGCCATTGTATACACCTCCTTCTATAGTCACCATTCGACACAGAAGGACAGAATACCTACCAAAAGGAGGAATTAAATTGACAGAATTAGTCATCATACACAATCAAAAGCCAGTTACTACTTCGTTAGAAGTTGCAAAGAATTTTGGGAAGAACCATAGGGATGTTTTGAAGTCACTGGACGAGTTGAAAGAAGGGGTTGCGCAAAAATTCGCAGACCTATTTATTGAATCTACTTATATTCATGAACAGAACAAACAAGAGTACAGAATGTTCTATATCAATCGTGATGGTTTTACATTATTGGCAATGGGTTTCACTGGATATAGGGCGATGGAATTTAAGTTGAAGTACATTCAAGCGTTCAATCAAATGGAAGACCAGCTAAAACAACCTTCCAATACAAAGCTTTTACTCCAAACTGCACTCAAGCAAGAAGAACGGCTGGAAGTCGTTGAAACCGACGTGAGGTATTTAAAAGACAACATGCGAATAAACGGGCCACAAGAACAGAGGATCGGAAAGAATGCTCGCGGAAGAATTGTTGAATGTTTAGGCGGTAAGGATTCAGTAGCCTATTCGGAACTTAGCAGGAAGGTTTTCTCATTATTTTGGAACGAGTTTAAGAATTACTTCGAGGTTCCTAGATACGGAGAGTTACCGAAAGTTCGTTTTGAAGAAGCTTTGCAGTATATACAGGAGTGGACACCGAGCACGGCATTGCGTTTGGAAATTAAGAAAGCGAACGATCAGCAACGGTTGAGGCTAGCGGAGTAAACGAGGGCCGGGCGGCAACCCGGCTAGATGAAAGGTTTTCGTTAAGCGGATTTTGTTGCGAGGTGAAGGAGGGGTTCCTTCATTAATAAGTTTACTAGGGAATTGAGATACAAGCTGTTCAACCGGTGAACAAGTTCAGCAGTTGAACATGTTCAGAATCAGAACATTAAGGAGGGTAAGAGGTGAAATTCGGACCATTGTTGCGACAGACAAGGAAAGGCGTCGGATTGACGCAAGAGGCGATGGCAGAGGAAATACACATTGCTAGAAGTACCATATCGAAATTGGAACGAGATGAAATGTCGTTATCAGCTGAGGATCTTCTCCGGTGGCTGCAGATTATCAAAGCAAGGATTAAACCAGATGCTTTAAGCTCTACGACCCCAATGGAGATGGGGATTGCATTTGTACAAGGTGTAGACATCATCGCTTTGACAGATATGTTAACGCGCCTTGTGGGTGGATTTATATTTTGGGGAGGCATGGCATGAAACTTACAAATTACAGACCGGAAGACATTGAAACAGTCATTGAGCTAAAGAAAATGGTGCAGCACCAAATCGGTACCATCGAATTATGTAACTGGACTGATGAAGTAGATGAAGCGATTGTCCGCACAGAAGACATGCTGAACAATCTCCATCAAATTCGCAAAATGAAATACGAAAAGGTGCTAGATGATGGCACAAACATACTTGTTGCGAAACTCAAGGCAAACGGCATCCATGCTCAAGCATTTAAATTTACGCACAAAAAAGCCGACTGACATAGGCGTGTCAAATCGGCTGATAAACAAAATTTATTTGAACCAAGTATACCACAGAAAGGGTTGAATTGCATGCTGACATTAATCGAAAAAGGGCAACTGCTCCTGCAATTATTGCCATGGGTCCTGCTGGCTATCACTTGGATGATAATCTATATCAAAAACGAAGAGCGCAGAGACGCTCAGAAGGAGCAATCAAATGGAAAAAGTAATTACTAAACTCAATCAATGGCTAGCGGATGAAATGGAAATCTCGAGTGATATGGCATTCGACGTTGCTAATGCAACAACCGTTGACAAGATGGTGAGTTCACAAAATAAATATCAAACACAGAAAGCTCGGACGGATGCTATTCAGGAAGCGATCAACTTGGTTAAAGAGGCTTCTCAA
>JARIBI010000025.1 GCA_029257435.1 Sporosarcina sp.
GACGATCAAACAACGGATCGATGAAATTGCGATGGAACAAGGATTCGGGAATAGTATGTGGATTGAAGCTGGAGCGATGATCTCGACGCATTCCGGTCCTGGAGGATTTGGTATTGCGGGGCTGGAAATGTAAATAGCTGCTTCAGCATAAAATCTCACTAAAAAACCCAACAGTAAATCTGCTGGTGGGTTTTCTGAAGTAAAGATATATATACGAATTCTCGCTTATTTAATGATTGTCACCGGACATTTTGCTTCCTTGATCACTTTATGGCTGACGCTGCCAAGAGTTTGATTAATTAGCCTCTTTTACTCATATAATAATGGATGGTTCAGATACCTAAACTAAAAACCGGCTCTATATATTTTATAGAGCCGGTTATCTTAGGTTTTAAAAATATTATCTGATTGGTTCATGTATTGTGTGTGATCCAGGTACATACCCTATAACAAATCCTAAAAATTAGGATTCCAATTATATTCTATCGCTTCTTCACGTCGACATTTAAGATGAGAGTCTACTAACCCGTTGCGAATTGGAAATTTCATATCAATGTCATACTGAATTTGTGCAACAAAATTATTGTTTCCTGGAAATAGGGACCTATCATTCCCCCTACGAACCTCTTTTTTATATAGAACCAAATAAATTATATCTGCTTCCATTTTCCCTCTCTTTACTTTGTGAGAGGAAAATCCATAGTTCTCCAGAGCCTTAATATGATTAATTATTTCCTCAACCACTTCTCGTACATGACGGGGTCTAGTTGCTCTTTTAAGATACGCAACTGCTTTAAATCTTTTCTTATCTTCTAAACTAATATCTTCGATTTCTGTTAATCGATAATCCTTAGTCTCTATATCTGGATAATAACGAAAAGAATCTTCAAATTCATTTCTATCTTCGTCATTGATTGGAAACATCAATACATTTTTGCCGTCTACTACATGTTTCCATGCATTTTCAATATCAATTGCGCCATTTGTTAAGTCACTAACTACAGAACAATCGATTGTAAAAAAAGAGCTTGCAACTTTAGAAGATTGAAACGAAACCATAATAGTATCTTTTATAGATAACTTTCTAAGGTGAAATATTCTCTCCGCAGCACACATCCCAAGAAAAATTCTTGAATCAATATCTAAATCTATGCCTATGAATTCGACATTTACATGATTTCTTTTTTCTTCTTTATTTTCAACTTCTAGTTGAATGATTTTATCACATGTCGTATGCAACGTCGACATAGATAGCCTCTCAAAAAAAAGCGAGGTATCCTTGTGAACAAAGTTATTTCCATATACTTCATTATAAGAAATGTTTTTTTCACATAAATAACCAAACCAAGCTAATATAATGGCAGTTATTCCGTCGTATAGCTTCAAAATAGAATCTTTGAAGTCATATACCGTGGATTCGTGTTGTAAGTGTTTCGCTCCTTTTGTAAAAGAAAACAACATCTTTGTTCCACTTACTTTTACACCGCCGTGAGATATCGCATTTCGAATATTCGAATCTGCTAAATCTGTAACTTTTTGGTATCCTCTTTTTGGACTAGCTAAACATTCAATTTGTGTTGTTAAATTCTTTTGAAATAGATTACTACCTTCGGTTAAACTTTGAAATTCAATAAATAGTTTCAATGTGTTACTGAACGCTGTATTCAGTAAATCATTATAAATATTAATACTGAAAATCTTTGCTTTTAGTTCTTCATTACCTTTAAACCTTTCCATTATCATAATTCTTTCTTCTAAATCTAATATGCTTTGAAAAGCATGGATTATGAGATGGAAATTCGACAGTAAGGTCAAAGACATGACTTCCATTCCTACTTGATCCTCAAATTCTTGAATTTTATCCTTACAAAAAGTAAAAATCTCTTTGTTCCAATGTTTTATTTGTGAATTATTAATATACTTATATAAAATCGGGTGATAAATTGATGGTAAAAGTTCTGCTTTAGAGAAGAGGGCTATAAAAGTTGTCTTAACATCCTCCAATCCTGTTTCTTTATTACCTTCCCACCAATTAATATAATCACTCGCTTGCATTTATTCCAACCTCCAGTTTTTCATATAAATATGGTTGTCACACTTATACATCTCCAAGAAATCAAGACACCTAATAAATAAGAAGCTCCGCCTATTCACCACACAACTCGAATACTATTCGGATTTGTTTCAGAGTTGTGTCGTACATAGGCAACGAAATCAAACTTCTTCATCGAAAATCCGTACTAAGTTCTAATAGTAGTAGGCTATCGTCTTAATTCATAAGATGGCATCTATCTGTGGATGGCATCTCGTAATTTGTACTTCTCAATAACTTAAAAACCATGGTTTCTTTGTGTTTAACTCAATATATTTTATATAATAGGCTTCGTTTTTTACGCAAGCACAGATTTTATTTCATTTTCAACTTGTAGAATTAAAATCTCTGCTAACTGGTTTTCATAGTCATTCATAATATTAGATAATTCCTCAATTGTATATACTTCCAGTACATCAATAGAAAATTGGTTTATTGAAATTAGATTATTTTTTGCTATGTTATAACCCTCAAGTTCTGTACATATAGCTAGGTATGCGAAATTTTTCGCTGCATAATTCAGCATTTCTATAAAGTCTTCCTCTGTTTGTATATTAGATTTTATAAATATCTCTTTTGCATATTGAAGAAAATAAAATGCTATTTCAAACTCAAGTCTTTTTTCTATATTAGAGTTGGCATCAGATAAAAATCTATTTACGGTATAGATGGAATATCTGGATTGTAGTTTTGGATTAAAGTATTTTAAATCCTTTTCCATTAATAGAATTGTATTATGCAGGTCAGGAAATATATTGTTCTTTTCATCAAAAGGTTTATTATACAAGTAAATGTTCCTTAATATATTGGCTAAGTAATTTGATATAAGATTACTATGAATCTGTTTATGATAATTTTTGTTATCCCGAGATATCACAAAGTAATTATTAACTACTTGCGCTATTATTGCTGCTAAAAATGCTACAGATGCTGTTATTATCGCTGGAATGTAGCTCATGAGTACTTCCTTTCAAACTGCTATTTTACTTTGAGTAAGAGATTTTTATGTATAGTAATAGGTGCCTGTGCAAGAAACTTTCATTTTTGTTTTAACATTTACGATAATTCCGCGCACAGTCACATAGTCACGAACGGTATCTACTATAAAAATTCAATACTCCCTTTTCTCATCCACCAAATACAAATCCTGCTCCCTCTTCCTCTGATACATCGTCACCATCTCCAACCGTTCTTTCAAATACCCCTGCAGCTCAGGATTCGTGCAGTATACAAAGCACCCCTTCTGCCCCCTTGTCATCAACGTCCGGTACGTATTCCGAATAATCGGATCTGCCAGTGCATGGGCCTTCTCCGGATCTTCTTTCGCAAGCTTTTTGATTCCCTTTAGTGATTGATCGGTTTTAGCTCGTTTGGTGAAGTCTGTGACTAGCTGTCCATTTTCCATTCTTAAATCATCACCTATAATCACGCCGACATAATCGAATTCGAGTCCTTGTGCGGTATGGATGCAGCCTGCTTCACGAACTGAGGAATTTTCGATTGCCCATGTGTTTTCTATGTTCCAACTGATGCCAAAATCATGCTCTGGTAAAGTGATGTCAAAGTGGTCGACGTCGAGTCGGTTTGACTTCGGCCATTCCCAACA
The DNA here is from genome assembly GCA_029257435.1 of Sporosarcina sp. GTDB lineage: Bacteria > Bacillota > Bacilli > Bacillales_A > Planococcaceae > Sporosarcina. The sequence continues at coordinate 3,699 of JARIBI010000025.1, forward strand.
GTAGCCCGCCATCATACGAGATTTATTATTGTGCTCATTCAGCTTCTCAATTTCATCCAGCATAGCGTTCGGATCGTCAAAAATTCGGAAGTCGTAGTCCATCCCCATTTCGTTCGTATTGGCAGTATTTCTAATTTCCAACACATCATCCAGCCATGAAATGTAGCCATCTGACCCGTCACATCTGAACTGAGAAACGAGTTTTCTAGTGATAACTTCTGCACCAAATTCTTCCGCGTATTTTTCGATTATCTCCGTACTGCCGATATCGCTCAGTGTTACTTTTTGGTGTTCATCGATGAAAAAGATAGTGAAATGGGAGCCTTTGATCAATTCCTTGACTTGATTTTCCCCTTTGTTCTTAAACATCCCCGATTTCTCATTTAATCGATGCGCTTCATCTACAATTAAGATATCGAATTCGTTGAGTTCAGCTTCAGTAAAGCTGCCAGAGCCTTTGAATAGATTATCGATATGCGACTTTTTGAAGTCCTTTTTCAACTTGGTTGAATAGATATTTCGTGGAGCAGCATTTTTAGTGACATACATCGCCACTAATTCCTGACCAATCAATTTGACAAGAAGATTGATGGCCAGCACGGATTTCCCTGTTCCTGGACCGCCTTCTACAATCATGACTTGTTTCCTGTTAGTTCGAACACTGTTGAGTGCTAAGTGGAATGCCTCTTCATAGAAAACTTTCTGCTCGTCAATCATGATGAATTCTTCGTTCCCTTTCAGCATGTTGTTCAACGTGTCCTGAAGAGATTTCGATGGACGTATTCTTCCGTTTTCAATTTGATAAATTAAACGGTTTTGATCACCTAGACGAATGTACTTTTTAATGAAAGACCGAAGCTTTTGGATTTCGCCTTTTGCAAAAACAGGCGCTTGTTCAAGGTGAGGAGCATAGTGGACATCTGTTAACGGATCGTTTTCTGTTTTTCTGTAATTATGTAAATAAGCACAAGGCTTTAATTGAATTTCCTGCTGCTGGACGTTTTCGTTAAAGTCCTCAATTAATGCAGCATACGACCATGCCTGATAAGATGGATGGACGAGTTCGCGCATTCCTTTTCCTACATAAGACCGGACGACCCCATCGCGCGTAGGAACCTTCTCGACCTCATCCCATTGTTTTAACTCAACTATTACAATATGATCCTGGGCGCCGTCATTTCCTGCAATTAAAAAATCCACTCGTTTCGATGTATTGGGAATGTTAAACTCAATTGCAACCGCTGCGTCTTTTGGAATCTCATCATCCTGCATAACGTTAGACATCTTTTGAAGAGAGTTTTCCCAAGATCGAATTTCAGCTTTACTTGTCCGTCCGATTTTTTGTTGATAGGAGTTGTAAAGACGATCCACAAGGAGTTCATTGACGACATCTCCTACGAATTGTTCTTTCGTCGTAAGCCCGTAATATAAAAAAGCACAGCCTTTCGGCATGCTCTACAAATAGCCCTTCTCTTCAATAATTTGAAGACGAAGGGCTATCTCAATTTACATGTTTCTTGAATTTGCGGCGACCACGGA
>JARIBI010000098.1 GCA_029257435.1 Sporosarcina sp.
CTTCACGTACTTTGGATATTCTGCCACGAACCAATCATGCACTTCAGGAAATGCGTAGATCCCCATATGATAAAGACCGATGAAATTTTTTTGAGAGCCTATGCTTAGAAATGGCAGCGGTTCTTCCGGTTTGCAGTGATACCCATCCGGATAAATACGATGCGGGATAACATATCCAATCATGCCATAGGAGAGCGTTTCTTCAAATCCGGCCGGCAAGTTTTCTTTAATCGTCAGACGCAGTTTTTCGATTGCTTGCTGTCGCTCTTCAGGAAGCTGTTCAACATATTCTTCAATGGTTTTCGCTTCAATTCTCATAGGAATCCTCATTTCTTTTTCTTACTGTTTATAGCTGCATTGGTACAACTTTATTTAGTTTTTCAGCCTTTCCATTTAATTAAGATTTCGAAAATGTGAATCTTTCTTCAACCCTTTGTAGTACAGTAGAGAGTAGAGTTTAACAGAGAGGAGTTTTCCATTGAATCCGTTTTTATCCATTTGGAGTCGTCCGACAGAGACGATCCACTATGTACTCAATCATAAGACCCTGTCGTATAGCTATCTCATTATCATTTTGGCTGCACTTGCAATTGCACCGCTCACCATCACGCAAATGCTTTTCATAGAAGAGATTCCACTTTTAGTAATCCTTCCTATAGCATTTTTCGGATTGTTTATCCTGACAACGGTAGGCTGGTTTTTGAATAGCGCTCTTTATACGTGGATCGGCAAGTGGCTGGGCGGTACAGGAACTTATAAAAAAATGCTTGCGGTTGTTCCGTTAGGTTCACTAACAGCGATCTACATCCTGCCTTTTTCCTGGGCTATGATGGTTGCGTTAATCCTACTCAGATACGTAGAGTCCGATGCAGCTGCGACGGTGTTTGTCATCATTTTCGCACTGTCACCCATTCTATTTTTAGGATTAATGGGCCTTACCGTGTATGGGACTGTCATCATGTCAAAAGCAATTGGGATTGTCCACAATTTTTCTGCCTGGAAAGGATTCGGAACGATTGGAATCCTGATGGCCATCGCTTTTGCACTGAGTTTCGTCGGATGGATTCTCTTGTTTGCCGTCTTCTTTATGTTAGGTTCCATATAGTGAAAAAAGCATCTGTTCCACTTTCAACAGATGCTTTTTTTATGTATGCAGTCCCCGAACCCACCCTCGCGAAGAGCTGTAAATTAGTGCATGGTAGTTACAATGACAATCTATTTGTACAAGTGTCACTTTACTGGGCATCAATGTTCTGCGGTCATTAGCCGCAAAGCAGGCCCCGCTGCTTTTCGTAATCCAACTTTCCCTGTTGGCGGGTTTGCACTCACCTTTACAACCTCT
>JARIBI010000014.1 GCA_029257435.1 Sporosarcina sp.
TAGTTTAGGTCGCGTGCAATCTCTGAGCATTCTTCAATGACTTCCTTCTTCAAATCGAGTCCAGTTACGTGGATATCGAGTCCTTTTTCAATATGAAGATAATGATACAAGGCGAACGTTAAATACGACTTGCCTGAACCAAAGTCCAGAATCCGGACAGTCCGATCTTTTGGAAGGTGACTCAGTGCATCGTCGATGTATTCGATAAACCGGTTAATTTGTCTGAACTTATCGTGCTTTTGTTTCTTAACCCGTCCATCTGCGGTTTGTACGCCAAGTCGAATTAAAAACGGATAGGGGGTGCCTTCTTCCAGCAAATAATTCTTTTTGCGATTGTGAGATAAGTCAGCAGTCCGGGATGATTCTGTAACATTGGACTTCCAGGAAACTTTAAACTTTTTAGTCAGCTGTATTTGAATCGTTTCACCTGTGAATTCAGCCTGAACTTGTTTGAAACGCATTAAAACATTCGTTAAAAATAGTTCGACGCCTTCAGCGGAAATATTATGGTGATTCAACACGCGCTCAAACTGTTCTTCAAACTGGATGTGCAATTCACCCTTCAACTCTATGGGCTTCGCCTTAATACGCATGAGCCCATCTGCTTTCGTGCGGGGCTGACTGAACGTTGCACGTACAAAAGTTCCATCCGTGAGGCGGTGTGCTAAGTCGGTAATCAAATTTTCAAACTCCATTAGGTTTGACTCCTTTACAAGAGAGGTAGGGAAGAAAGAGCTGTCTTACTCAAACTCAAATCCTTGTTCTCTTAAAAATTGTTTCATATGAGGACGCTGGGGAGATTCCAAAAAGTCGGCCATCTGTTCCGTCCAGCCGGCGATCTTCTGATTGGAGCTTCTCGTTTCATAATAGGCTGCCATCGTTGCGTCGTAGTCACGAAGAACCTTTTCATAGTTGCTGGCATCATACATATTCTCGTGAAGTACCGCATCCACTGGCAGACGCGGCTTGACTTCATTAATTTTGGCAGGAACGCCGATGGTCATCCCAAACATAGGAACGACACCATTCGGAAGGTTCAGCAACTTGCTAATATCAGCCGGATTATTGCGCACGCCGCCAATATAGCAGATGCCGTACCCTTTTGACTCGGCTGCGATGGCTATATTTTGTGCGAACAGCGCCACATCAATGGTGCCGACAAGCATAGCTTCTGCATGAGAAAAGACGATTGACCGATCATGTAATGCGGCTGCAGCTTGTAACCTATGGAAATCAGCACAAAAGACTAATGCCGCCCCAGCACCATTAAATTGATGAGGATTTTTGGAATAATTTCCGAGCTTTTCACGAATGGCTTCATCAGTTACGTGGATAACAGAATAGGCTTGGACGAAATGGGAACTTGCAGCATGCTGCCCGGCTGAGACCAATTCGCGGACTGTTTCTTTCGATAACCGTTCGTCTGTATAGGAGCGAACAGACGAATGGGATTTAAGTAAGTCAATGACCATTATGAATCGCCTCCAACAAGTGATTGTGATTAATGGTACACCAGATTGAGAGTATAGAAAAGGAGTGGAGCTTATGAGTTTTTTAGAAGAACTGTCGCTCACCACCATGCTGATCATTTCCGCAGTAATTGTCATTCCAATTTTAGCGGTTTTATATGTATACCTATTTGATCGTAAGCAGAAACAGCATGCTATTTTGCGGAATTATCCTATACTCGGCAGGATTCGCTATATGATTGAAAAAGTGGGACCGGAATTCAGACAGTATTTATTTGACAATGATAACGAAGGGAAACCGTTTAGCCGGGAAGATTATTTGCATATGGTTTTACCGGGAAAATACTTAAAGAGCGTTATCGGATTCGGTTCAAAACGCGATTTTGATGCGCCTGGTTATTATTTGCGGAATGCGATGTTTACGAAACAGAACGAAGAAATGCGCGTTGATAACCATCGTAAAGTCGATTCAATGCGTTATATAGTAGATGGAGAAGGGTTATTCTCACGCAGAGAACACCGTGAAGAAGTAGCGGCAGACCCATGGTTGCTTCCTAATGAAGATGCAGTTGTAATCGGACCGGCCTGTAAGAATCCTTTTCGTGTTCGCAGCTTGCTTGGGCAATCCGCCATGAGTTATGGAGCACTTGGTGAGAATGCAATTACGGCGCTTTCCAAGGGAATCGGTATGGCGACGGGTGCTTGGATGAATACAGGAGAGGGCGGCTTATCTCCCCACCATTTGGCTGGAGATGCGGATATTATCGCACAGATCGGTTCCGGTTTATTTGGATTCCGCACAAGTGAGGGGGAATTCGATTGGAACCTGCTGACGGAGAAGGCGGAAAATCCAAAAGTCCGTGCATTTGAACTGAAACTGGCACAGGGAGCTAAAATGCGCGGAGGGCACGTTGAAGGTTCAAAAGTGACGGAAGAGATTGCCATGATTCGTAATGTGACCCCATTTAAGACGATTAATAGCCCGAACCGTTTCCATCAGTTTGATGACTTTCCATCGATGTTTTCATTTATTGAAAGAATTCGGAGCCACTCAGGAAAACCTGTGGGCATTAAAATTGTTATTGGCGGAATCTCTGATGCAGAAGAATTGGCATCTTTTATGAAAGAGACGGGAATGGGACCGGACTTTATCTCCGTAGATGGATCAGAGGGCGGATCGGGTGCGACGTATCAGGATTTAGCAGATTCAGTGGGCCTTCCGATTCGATCTGCTTTAATTATTCTTGACGATGCCTTAAGAAAGTATGAAGTACGGGATCGAGTGAAAATCATCGCTTCAGGAAAGATGACCACACCAGACAAAGCGGCGATTGCGCTTGCAATGGGTGCAGATCTCGTTCAAATTGCCCGCGGGTTTATGATTTCGGTCGGTTGTATTATGGCACAGCGCTGTCATACCAATGAATGTCCGGCGGGTGTAGCTACGACGGATCCTCACTTACAGCGCGGTCTGGTAGTTGAAGAGAAAAAGTATCGCGTCACCAATTATATTTTAACTATGCGTGAAGGGCTATTCAGAATCGCCGCAGCAGCAGGACTGGATTCACCCACGAAGTTAGAAAGACATCATGTATTCTATAAAGATGAACGAGGAAGAGTTACTCCTATTGAGTAACTCCAGACGCAAGAGTGTGCAAGCAAGGGGAGCCATCCTTTGCTTGTTTTTTGTCGAAAAATGTATTTTTTAAAATTCAATAATTATTCATCACAATCAGAAAAATATGATAGTATAGAAGGAACTTAGAATTAGATAGGGGGATGGAGAAGTGGAGCTGATGAACAAAACAGTCGGAGAAATTTTAAGTGTGCAAGCAATTCAACACCCGGAAAACGAAGCGTATGTGTACCCGGAACGACACTTAAGAAGAACGTACGCTGAATTCGACAAAGAAACGAATCAACTGGCAAAAGCGTTTATGGGAATTGGAATTCAAAAAGGAGAACACGTTGCGATTTGGTCAGATAACAAACCACAATGGTTACTGAGTCAATTTGCGACCGGTAAAATGGGCGCTGTTCTAGTTACGGTCAACACGAATTATCAGGCAGCTGAGTTAAAGTATTTACTGCAGCAGTCTGAAGCCACTACTCTCATTCTGGACGAGGGATTTAAAGGTACTAGTTATCTGGAAATTTTACGTTCCATTTGTCCATCCCAACGGGAAAGTGACGGCGGGAATATCCATTGTCCGGCACTGCCAAATTTGAAACGTGTGATTTTGATGACCGAGAAAAATGAGGCGGGCATTTATAATTGGTCTGAATTTCTGCAACATGCAGAAATGGTAGTGGATGAAGAGCTGGAGCAGCGCAAACAAACGCTGCATCCAGATGATGTGATTAATATTCAGTACACCTCTGGTACGACAGGCTTTCCAAAAGGGGTTATGCTCACTCACAATAACGTGGTCAATAATGGGAATATGATTGCAGAGACGATGAAGTTAACGGAAAAAGACCGGTTATGCATCCCAGTTCCATTCTTCCATTGTTTCGGTTGCGTCTTAGGGACGCTTGCAGCGGTTACGCATGGAGCGACAATGGTCATTGTTGAACAATTCGAAGCTGCGGGCGTGTTGCGCGCAGTTCAGGATGAGAAATGTACAGCGTTGCACGGCGTTCCAACAATGTTCATCGCGGAATTGAATCATCCTGATTTCAAAACCTTTGACACTTCCAACTTACGAACAGGGATTATGGCAGGATCTACGTGTCCGATTGAAGTGATGAAGCAAGTGATTGAGGAGATGGGAGCGGCTGAAATCACGATCTGTTATGGATTGACGGAGGCTTCCCCTGTCATTTCTCAAACGAAGACAGATGATCCTATTGAAAAGCGGGTATCTACTGTCGGTAAACCGCATCCTCATGTAGAAGTGAAAATTATAGATCCTGCAAGTGGCGATGAACTTCCGATTGGAGATTCAGGGGAACTTTGTACTCGGGGGTATCATGTCATGAAAGGCTATTATAATAACCCTGAAGCAACACGTGAAGCGGTTGACACAGAAGGCTGGCTGCATACAGGAGATATTGCAAGACTGGACGAAGATGGATATCTGGATATCACCGGCCGTATGAAAGACATGGTCATTCGCGGCGGAGAAAATATTTATCCTCGTGAAGTGGAAGAGTTTTTGTACACCTATCCCGGGGTTTCTGACGTCCAAGTTGTAGGAGTGCCTGACGAGCGATACGGAGAAGAACTCATGGCGTGGGTCATCCCGAAAGAAGGAATAAAATTGGATGAGGACGAAATTCGTGCATTCTGTAAGGGAGCTATCTCACACCACAAAATACCCCGTTACATTGAATTTACGAATGAGTATCCAATGACCGCTTCAGGAAAAATCCAAAAGTTCAAGCTGCGCGAAATGTCCCAAGAAAAAGCGATGCATTCATAACAAACCGCATGTCCAATCTGGACATGCGGTTTGTTCATTCATACAATGTGTGTTCTTTTGTCCCATCTTCACGATAGATGATTAATACTCCATCATGCTCTGTTGTGTATGGCTTTGCTTTATCGAGAAGGGCGCTTTTCGTTTCTTCTTTATAAATAATAGATGAAGTGTTCTTTTTGCTGAACGCCCAATTATCTTCACGTTTACGGACTTCAAAGTGCGGACGGTTTTCTGCATTGCCTTCAATCGATTCCCTTGCCTGCGAAAGTCCGATGGAAATTGCACGGCCATCCTCATAACCTTCGCGCAGTAAGGCGTTTGCAATTTCAATCGCTTTGCTGCGGACATCCCCATCTAGGTTTTTATAAGAATCCGGATAATCATTTTTTGTCCAAGGCATGTGTACATCCTCCTCATGTAGTTTTACTGACTGGCTTGCTGATTGGAAGCAGTCATAAAGGGTTCCAGCTTATGTCTGGTTTCAATACGGATGAAGGGAACATCCCGCATGGCACCAGGCTTCTCCTGGTCACTGTAAAAGTGTTCCGTGTTATCGGGTTTTGGCAAAACTTCCATCGCTTCTTTTTTGCTGCATGCGTAATAGATTTCTCCAACGCGTGCCTGGTAAGAAGCCGCTAAACACATCGGACACGGCTCACCACTTGCATATAGAATGGTGTCCGATAGGTCTGTAGAAGCCAAAGTTCGACACGCTTCTCGAATTGCAGTCAATTCCGCATGGGCTGACGGGTCGTGGTCTGTCTCTACAGAATTGACCCCGCTTGCAATAATTTCTCCGTCACGTACAATGACAGCGCCATAGGGCCCGCCTCCTTGTAAGACACTATCTGTTGCCAGTCGAATCGCATCATTTAAAAACCTTTCGTGATCCAAATCAATTCCTCCTGTCGAATAGCGGCGATTTCCCGGGAAATAAATCGAAAATAGGTATGGCGTAATACACTGAACTTGCCTATAATGAATTTGACCGGGCTCGCGTATATTAATGAAAGCGTTTGCGGTTATAGAGAACAAATTAAAGGGGGATTGAACTATGTCAGCTGATGTATACAAACTGATTTCTATTATACTTTATATGGCAGCCATGGTGTTCATAGGGTGGTACGCGTACCGTCGTACATCTAACTTAACAGATTACATGCTGGGTGGACGCTCACTTGGTCCAGCAGTTACAGCACTCAGTGCCGGAGCTGCAGATATGTCGGGCTGGCTGCTGCTTGGATTGCCGGGTGCAATCTTTGACAAAGGGCTGCCAGAGATTTGGATTGCAATCGGTTTAACTACCGGAGCGTATCTGAACTGGTACTTTGTAGCGCCTCGTCTACGGGTATATACCCAAGTAACAAATGATTCAATCACGATTCCAAGTTTTCTTGAAAACCGATTGAAAGATAAATCAAGATTATTGAGAATTGCTTCCGGACTAATTATTCTAATCTTCTTTACATTTTACGTATCTTCTGGAATGGTTGCAGGCGGTAAGTTTTTCCTCAGCTCATTCGGATTGGATTATCACGTTGGACTGATTATAGTATCTGTCGTTGTTGTAGGATACACATTGTTCGGAGGGTTCCTTGCTGTAAGTTATACAGACTTCGTTCAAGGTTTGATCATGTTCCTGGCACTCATTCTAGTTCCAGTAGTTGCTGTGTTTGTAACAGGTGGAATTCCTGAAACTGCTGAGTCAATCCGTGCAGTAAATCCGGATATGCTCAGTCTTGTAAAAGGAGCCACTGTTCTTGGTGTCATATCATCGGTTGCATGGGGACTCGGGTATTTCGGTCAACCGCACATTATCGTGCGTTTCATGGCGATTAAATCAGTGAAAGAAACAAAAAGTGCTCGCCGCATCGGGATTAGCTGGATGATTTTAAGCCTGCTCGGCGCAGTCGCAACAGCGCTCGTCGGGATTGCTTACTACCAGCAGAATCCTGGTGCAGAGTTAGTAGACTCAGAAACAATCTTCATTGCACTGGGGCAAATTATTTTCCATCCACTCATTGCGGGAATCATGCTTGCAGCAGTTTTAGCGGCTGTCATGAGTACAATTTCTTCTCAGCTGATTGTAACATCTTCTGCATTGATCGAAGATTTATATAAAGCAATCTATAAAACAGACGGTACGGATAAGCAATACGTATTCCTCGGCCGTATGGCAGTACTTGTCGTATCCCTCATTGCAATGGTGCTGGCTTGGCCGAACAATGAGTCCATCTTGAAACTTGTATCATTCGCCTGGGCTGGTTTCGGGGGAGCATTCGGTCCAATTATTCTCTTGTCATTGTACTGGCGTAAACTGACAGCTAAAGGTGCATTGTTCGGAATGGTTGCGGGTGCGATTGTTGTGGGGGTATGGGGCAACATTCCCGCACTTACAGGCACATTATATGAAATCATTCCTGGATTCATCGTTTGTCTGCTCGTTACGTATTTTGTGAGTCTTGCAACGTATAAAGAAAACAAAGAAATCGAACGCGAATTTACAGAATCATTGGACCTGTTAAAACGCGATAGCTGATTTTAGAAAGCCGTCCATTTAACGGAGGGCACTGAAAAACTTATGTTTTCAAGCCAACAAATTGTATGATCAAATAAAGAGACACCAATTCGTTCAAATTTTAAACGAATTGGTGTCTCTTCTCTTGGTTTTCCTTACTCTGCTTCCTTCATTAAGGTGATAATTCATTTGAGATTGACTGCGAAAATCGACATTGATCCTTGTATTTGCATGCCAAATAGACAACCACCTGAATGTAATACACTTATTATACAACAAACGTTAAGAGCCCATCACTGGTTTCATAGTGATGGACTCGCTTTTAAAATAAGATTTAGAACATAGTTTTATGGATGACTGAAGAATCCCCGTTGATTGAAGCAGAAGGCCGCGACTCCGGAGGGATCAGCGAAGGTTGAAGACCCCGCAGAAGCGAAGCGACGAGGAGGCTGAAATCAAGCCCCTCGGAACGCATCCGCCTGGAGCGCAAATCAACAGTCGTCCACACATAACTAACTTCAATGGACTTTTTCAGTGGCCTCATTTAACGTGGGTGGCTTTTTTCATGGTTTCTTACTGCTCTTACGGTATGATACTAATAAAGGGGGAACTCGTTATGAAACTCGATCATGTCGTATGGTTTACAGAACGCACTCCTGAAGCAGTAGCTTCACAAAATCCAGGGGCAATTGTTGGCGGGAGACACGAGCAATGGGGAACGTACAATGCGCTGCTATACATGCAAAATGCTTACATGGAATGGCTGGCAATTGAAAACGCAAATAAAGCGAAATCCTCCTCTCATCCGTTAGTCGAACTATTGAAATACGACTTATCAACATTTGGAGAAGGATGGGGCACATTATGTGTTTCTACAGAAGATATACTAGCGCTAAACGACAGACTTTTGGACATGGACATGAAGACTTCTGGCGTGCTTGATGCGTCTCGACTAACCTCTTCAGGCAACCTGAAAAAGTGGAAGATGTTATTTGTTCTTGATGAGAATTTTACAGATCTTCCGGCACCGTTTTTCATTCAATGGGAAGAAAGTGAAGAAACTAGACGCAATACATTGCGTGCAGAAGGTGCGATCACTAATGACAGGAATGCAGAGCGAATTGAGGAATGCGTGCTAGTAACGGATGACGTTGAGCGGGCACTTGAACGATGGTGCACGATTCTTGGTGTAACGCCTGAAGATACAGAGAGTCTGAAATTAAATGATGTCCGGTTTCGTTTCATGGAAAATCCCGGTGAACGAAATCGTATGCTTGCGGTTATGACGGGGCAAGCTGAATAGTAAGGTAAATGAGTGGAAGAAGGTGTTTGAATGGATGAAATGGAACAACTAAAAGAAATCGCCATACTCGTTGGGGTAGAAGAGCAAAACGATGACCATTTTGAATACGAATTAGAGGAACTTGGCAATCTTGCAGCGGCTGTAGGGGTAAAGGTTGTCGGAAGTGTTGTCCAAAAGTTAGAGCGGAAGCACCCGACAGGTTATATCGGTAAAGGAAAAATTGATGAAGTGCGTTTGTTTGCAGATGAAGCCGGCGCAAACTTAATCATTTTTAACGATGAGCTGTCTCCTTCGCAGTTACGGAACTTGGAGCGTGACCTGGAAGTAAAGATCATTGACCGGACAATGCTCATTCTCGATATATTTGCGAGAAGAGCGAGAACCCACGAAGCGCGCATGCAAGTCGAGCTTGCAGAATTGCAATATACATTGCCAAGACTTGTAGGCTTGCGAGCATCACTCGGCCGGCAAGGCGGGGGCACTGGCGGAGGCTTCCAAAACAAAGGTGCGGGTGAGACTAAATTAGAACTCGATCGCCGTAAAATTGAAGAACAGATTGCGAAGTTGAGAAGAGAACTAGAAGGTATGAAGCAACAGCGGGATGTCCAGCGGAAACAACGAAAACGCAGCGGAACACCTGTCGTTTCAATCGTTGGCTACACGAATGCCGGGAAATCCACGTTGATGAACAGAATTCTTTCTGAAGCGGATGGAAACGAAGCGAAAACTGTGATGGAGAAGGACATGTTATTTGCAACACTGGACACATCAGTAAGAAGCGTAACGCTGATAGATCGGAAACCATTCATCCTGACTGATACAGTAGGGTTTGTGGCGAAGCTGCCTCACCATCTCGTAAAAGCCTTCCGTTCTACATTGGAGGAAGCCCGTGAAGCAGACTTGCTATTGCACGTGGTAGACGTTTCAAATCCAGAGTACCGTCATATGATTGACATCACGAACAAGACACTTCAAGAAGTCGGTGTGGAAGACATCCCGACGCTGTATGTCTATAACAAATCGGATTTGGCAAATGACGTGGAGTTTCCACGCGTACAGGATGACCAGATTTGGCTTTCAGCGAAGACCGGTGCAGGAATTGATGAATTAGTGACGTTGATCGAGCACAAAGTCTATCAAAAACATATTACGTGTAAACTCCTCGTTCCATTTGACCGTGGAGATTTGGTATCTTATTTAAATGAAGAGACCTATGTGAAGTCGACAGAGTATGAAGAAGAAGGCACTCTGATGGTTGTGGAGATGGACGAACGTGAACGAAAGAAACTTGAGGAATTCATCGTCAGCCATTAAACAGAAAAGAACGGCACTGCCAGTAATGGCGGTGCCGTTCTTTTTTTCTATAAGAGAAAGGGGGTGGGATAGTAGTAGTATGCCCGCTTCCCGATTTCTTAAACCTGATGAAACTGATTTGCGTGTAATTTTGAGAAGATTCCGTTCTGAGCAACGAGTTCAGCGTACCCGCCATCTTCTGCAATCCCTTCAGGTGTGACAACAACGACACGGTCTGCATCGCGAATTGTTGCAAGTCTGTGAGCAATGACGAGAGTCGTTCGATTCGCAGAAAGCTCTGTAAGAGATTCTTGAATAATGCGCTCGGTTTCTGTATCGAGGGCGGAAGTTGCTTCATCCAAAATAAGAATTGGAGGATTTTTTAAGAACATACGCGCAATTGCGAGACGCTGTTTTTGGCCACCGGACAATTTTAACCCGCGTTCACCAATCTGCGTTTCATAACCATCAGGAAGATTGGAGATAAATTCTTCTAAATGGGCACGCTTTGCAGCTTCATAGATTGCATCGTCCGGAGCATTTAAATCACCGTACGCAATGTTCTCCTTGACGGTGCCGGTAAAGAGGAAAACATCTTGTTGGACGATACCAATTTGACGGCGCAGCGAACGCTGACTCATATTGCGGATATCCATTCCGTCGATTGTAATCTGTCCTTCATTCACATCATAAAACCGCGGGATCAATGAACAAATCGTAGTCTTCCCTGCGCCGGAGGGTCCGACAAACGCAATGGTTTGTCCAGATTGTATCGACAAGCTCAGGTTGTTAAGCACAGGCTTTCCGCCATCATAACCAAAGGTGACATTTGATAATGTGATATCTCCGTTTAAGTGTGCGACGTCAATCGCATCGGGGATATCGATGATTTCCGGATCTTGGTTCAGCAAGTCCTGGAACCTGCTGAATCCAGCCATCCCTTTAGGATAGAGCTCCAGCAATGCGCTGATTTTATCTACGGGTTTAATGAGGATATTGACGAAAAGAATGAAGCTGACCAATTCTCCAATAGATAGTTTCTCCTGGATTGTAAACCACGCACCCACCACCAAAATAACGAGTGTGACAAGCCGTGTCATCATGTAAATGGAAGAAGTCGTCCAAGCCATTACGTTATATGCGACTAATTTGGCAATCCGGAAGTTGCCGTTGTCTTTTTGGAAACGAGCCAATTCAAAACTTTCGTTTGTAAATGACTTTACGACTCTCGAGCCTGATACTGAATCTTCTACACGCCCATTCACTTCTGCAATTTTTCCATACATATTGAGCCAAGCCGAATTCATAGCTTTATTGCAGAAAGCGACTAAGACAATCAGGAAGGGCACCATAACAATTGCAATGAGAGCCAGTTCTGGATTGATGGAGTACATGAGGATGAATGCACCTATGATGGTCATGATTGCGATGAACGCATCTTCGGGTCCGTGATGGGCAAGCTCTCCGATGTCGAAAAGATCTGTTGTGATCCGCGTCATAATATGTCCCGTTTTGGTATTATCAAAGAATCGGAACGACTGCTTTTGAACATGGTTGAACAGTTTTTCGCGCATATCGGTTTCGATATTAATGCCCAGTTTGTGTCCAAGATAGCTGACAATGTATTGAAGGAATGTGCTGAATAGATAGATGACGAGCAGCAAAATACCAACTGTAGTAATCAAGCCCCAATCACGATCAGGCAAGAGTTTGTCAATGAACCCTTGAACGGCAAGTGGGAATGCCAGTTCAAGCAGCGCGACAAATACAGCACTCGAGAAATCGATTATAAAAAGTCTTTTGTGCGGTTTGTAATAGGAGAAAAACTGTTTCAGCATGATATCCGTCCTTTTTGCAATTTTAGAGTTAGTATACATGGTTTAATAGAAAAGTTCGACATAACTCTCCGAATGTTCTTAAACCCGGGACTTTTGTTGGGAATATAGGGTGTGGATTAAAAGGAGGATTTTAAGAACTCTTGAAAAAATTCTGAAACCGAACGGATTTACTGTCGTAGACTAATATGTAATCTAGTTTCTAAAAAAGGAGAAGATTTCATGAAAAAATGGACAAAAGGAATTGCAGCGGGCTTGCTCGTGCTTGCGCTTGGTGCGTGTGGATCAGCAGAAGAGCCAAATGTAAAAGCGGATGCAAATACAGATACGGCCAGTAAGGGCAAAGAAACGGGTAAGGAAGTTGAAAAAAATGAACTCACTGCTCAAGAGGTTTATCAAAAGTCGTTAGAAGCCTCTGAATCAATTAAAAGCATGCATGCAGATTTTGCAATCGAACAAAATTTGAAGACCACAGATGAAGAACCGATGAGCATGAAGAATACTATTTCAATAACGATGGATATGGTAACGGAGCCGATGTCTCTTCATCAGAAAATGGAGATGGTTGGCGATGCAGAGGAAAACATGGACCTTGAAATGTATGGGGCAGGGGATGAACTGTACCTTCAGACACCAGATATGGAGGGCGACTGGATTTTCGTTCCGGTTGAAATGCAAGAAGAAATGCTTGCGGGAATGGACAGCTCCAATGCAATGATGGACTTGGAAGTGTTTAAAGACTTTACGAAAGAGTTTACGCTTGAAGAATCAGGTGATGAATATATTTTGAACTTATCCGCCGCAGGTGATAAATTCAGCGGACTCTTAAAGGAACTCATGGATCAAACTTCCGTAGCCGGGCAGGAAATGGGAGATGAAGAAGGAGCACTTGAAAACATAGATGTGAAAAAAATTGACCTCACTCTTCACCTGGACAAAGAAACATACTATACGAATTCGTTTGACATGAAACTGGACGCGATTATGGATATAGCCGGCTATCGGACAGTGACTATCCAGAATATCAATGCCAAGATGAGCAAAGTGAATGAGCTTGAGGAAATCGTAATTCCAGACGAAGTGCGCAGCAACGCGTATGATATGTCTGGAAATAAGATTGGAGAATAAGAGCACTAATAAAACAGGCTGGGAGAATATGATCGATTCCCCCAGCTTGTTTTTTTGCGTCTGATTTTTCTTTTGGGACACCAAGTATTTTACATCATTCTCATTACAAACCCATTCTCACCTTGTTCGGGATTAAGTGAGAATCATTGTCAGTTATCTGTTGACTTCCAATTTGCATTTGCTATAATGGGACTTGCGGCTAACTGATAATTGTTTTCATTTAAGCAATTCGAGTCCGCAAATATCTAGATATCGGAGTTCTTCATGAAGAAACGTTATTTGATGATTGCGCTAATTCTCCTCTCGCTGCTTTCTTTGTTTGTGGGAGTGAGCCATATTTCACCGAAAGACCTGCTGGACTTCCGCTCTGAGGAAACTGAAATCTTTCTCATTAGCCGACTGCCTCGATTACTTGCGATTTTGCTTGCAGGTGCAGGAATGAGTATTACGGGTCTGATCATGCAGCAGCTCAGCCGCAACAAATTCGTATCTCCGACAACGGCGGGTACTTTGGATGCTGCTAAGCTTGGAATTCTCGTTTCAATGTTGTTGTTTACGGATACCTCAACCATTGAGAAAATGCTCGTCGCATTTGCGTTTGCGTTAGGCGGCACCTTGTTGTTCATGAAAATATTAGACCAAGTTAAATTTAAAGATGCTATTTTCATACCGCTTGTAGGTCTCATGTTCGGTAATATATTATCGTCGATCACTACGTTTTTTGCTTACAAAGCAAATGTGATTCAAAACATGTCCTCCTGGCTTCAGGGAGATTTCTCTCTCATTATGAAAGGCCGTTACGAATTACTATACATAAGTATCCCCGTTCTCATCATTACCTATCTCTATGCAAACCGGTTTACGGTAGCTGGAATGGGAGAGGACTTCTCTAAAAATTTGGGGCTGGCTTATCGAAGGATTGTGAACATCGGGCTGATATTAGTCGCATTAATTACGACGACTGTCGTTTTGACTGTGGGTGTTATTCCGTTCCTAGGACTTATCATCCCTAATATTGTTTCCATTATTAAAGGAGACAATTTGGAAAAAACATTGCCGCATACAGCTATGCTAGGCGCGATTTTTTTACTCGTGTGTGACATTCTCGGACGGGTCATTATTTATCCTTATGAGATTTCAATTAGCTTAATGGTAGGCGTTATCGGCAGCGCAATCTTCCTCTATATGCTGTTTAGGAGGAAAGTCTATGCGTAATCGTACAAAATTGCTTATACTCGCTGTTGCTGCTCTAGTATTTTGCGGACTGTATTTGTTCCAAGGATTGAATGGGAGTTATGATTATGCGTTGCCGCGACGAGGTATTAAAGTCGTTGCCATGGCATTAACTGGTGTAGCGATTGCGTATTCGACAGTTATCTTCCAAACAATTACGCACAACCGTATTTTGACACCAAGTATTATGGGACTCGATTCCCTGTATATCTTGCTGCAAACCGTGCTGATCTTTTTCCTTGGGTCCACCCACGTCACAATTGTAAATAAGCAAGTGAACTTTGTGTTATCCGTCGGTGCAATGGTCGTCTTCGCCCTGCTGCTTTATCAGTTCTTATTTAAAGCAGGAAAGCGTCCAATCTACTTTCTGTTACTCGTTGGGATTATCGTTGGTACCTTTTTCCAGAGTATCTCAACGTTTTTGCAAGTACTGATAGACCCGAACGAATTTTTGAGGGTGCAAGACAAATCCTTCGCCAGCTTCAATAACATTAATGGAGATCTAGTCTGGTGGTCCCTGGGAATCCTGATCATTACACTTATCATTGGGTGGCGGAAGTTCAACGAATTGGATGTCCTGTCACTCGGTCGTGATACAGCCATTAACCTGGGTGTCAATCACGATAGTATCGTTAAAACGATGCTTATCCTATCTTCAGTTCTGATTGCTGTATCGACGGCGCTCGTTGGTCCGATTACATTTTTCGGGCTCATCGTTGCCAATCTGTCCTATCAGTTTTTCAAAACATACAAGCACTCAATTTTGATTGCGGGTGCTTCCGTCATGAGTATCATTGCGCTAGTTGGCGGACAGTGGGTTGTTGAAAGAGTATTCACTTTCTCGACAACGCTAAGCGTCATCATTAACTTCGTTGGTGGAGCATACTTCATCTACTTACTATTAAAGGAGAGTCGATCTGCATGATCCAGGTTCGAGAATTGACAAAAGCCTATGGGAATAAAGCAGTCGTTGAAAAAGTGAGCGTGGATATTCATCCAGGTAAAATTACTTCTTTCATCGGACCGAACGGAGCAGGCAAGTCGACGCTTTTGTCCATGGTAAGCCGGCTGCTGGATGCAGACACAGGTGAAGTGCTCGTTGACAACAACAACGTTAAAAAGATGAAGTCCAATGACTTTTCTAAACGCGTGTCCATTTTGAAGCAATCGAACTTCATGAACGTCCGGTTAACAATCCGTGAACTCGTATCGTTCGGTCGTTTCCCGCATTCCAAAGGACGTCTGCAAGCTGAAGACATCCAAATCGTAAATCAGGCACTCGACTATATGGACTTAATGAGTATGCAAGATATGTACTTAGAAGAGCTGTCGGGCGGTCAAAGACAGCGTGCGTTCATCGCAATGGTCATCGCGCAAGATACAGATTACATCTTGCTGGATGAACCATTGAATAACTTGGACATGAAACACTCCGTTCAAATTATGAAGATTTTACGCCGCCTTGTAGATGAACTCGGCAAAACGGTTGTCATCGTTCTTCACGACATCAACTTTGCTTCTGTCTATTCAGATCGCATTGTCGCTTTAAAAGAAGGCCGCGTCGTCAAAGATGGTCCGACGAACGATATTATAAACTCAGAATCTCTTCGGGAAATCTATGACATGGATATCCCGATTCAGCAGATGAACAATTGTCGCATCTGTGTGTATTTCAACTCATAAAACAAAAGGATGGTAGATAGTCATGAAAAAACTTACAGTGCTATTAATGGCATTCGCATTGATGCTCGTTCTAGCAGCATGCGGATCTAAAGATGAAGAAAAGAAACCAGAAGCAAGCAACTCAGGATCAGACAATGCATCTGAAAGCAGTGAAGCAGCAGAAACAAAAGAAATGACGTTCAAACATGAGCTTGGCGAAGCAACATTGGAAGATACTCCGAAAACAGTAGCAGTATTCGACTTCGGCGTGCTTGATACATTAGACGAATTAGGCGTTGAAGTTGCCGGTGTTCCACAAGCAACGATGCCTGCATACTTAGAGAAATACGCTGGTGACGATTACACAAACCTAGGCAGCTTGAAAGAGCCTGACTTTGAAGCACTTCATGCGATGAAGCCAGACGTAATTTTCATCTCTGGCCGTCAAGCAGACTTGTACGATCAATTTGAAGAAATCGCACCGACTATCTACATGGGAATCGACACTGCAAACTACATGGATTCATTTAAGAAGAATATGGACATTATCGCTCAAATCTTCGATAAAGAAGATGAAATGAAGTCAGAACTTGCTGATGTAGAAAAGCTAATTGAAGACATTCACACAAAAGCTTCTGAAACAGACAGCAAAGCATTGATTACGCTTGCGACTGAAGGAAAAGTAAGTGCATATGGACCAAGCTCACGTTTTGGGTTGATCCACGATGTATTTGGTTTTACACCGGCGGATGAAGGAATTGAAGCATCTACACACGGCCAGAATATTACGTTTGAATATATTCTAGAAACAAATCCCGATATTCTTTTCGTGATTGACCGCGATGCAGCAATTGGTAAAGGCGCGAATGCTAAAAAGACAATTGAAAATGGTCTTGTAAAGAAAACAAATGCTTTCAAGAATGGTAAGATTGTTTATCTTGACGGAGAATACTGGTACCTTTCTGGCGGCGGATTGAAGTCAATGAAAGAAATGATCAAAGAGGTTGAAGCAGGACTATAATTTTATGAAAAAGACCGATTCCACACGTGGAATCGGTCTTTTGGTGTCTGCCGGAGGAGTCTCCGCTATGCTACACTTTAAGCATCGGTTAAACGGTGTTGATTTGCGCTGCAGGCGGACGCTTTCCGCTCCAATCAACGGATACTCTTATAAAAAAGTAATTGAGATGGAGCGTAAGCATAAGAACGAAGAGAGTGGGAAATGGTATGGGAAAAGCGATTACAGTGCGGGGGAAGTCGGTTGAACAAGCTGTAGAGACAGCACTTAATATCTTATGCCTTGATTTATCAGACGTGCATATCCAAGTGAATAGAACTGCGGAGTCCAGCAGTCTCACAGGAACCTCTAGATTTGCAGAAGTGACAGTAACTCCAGTCCGCTATCAGACTCCTGCTTTGGATTTGCAAGTAGAGGAAACAGGAGAAGCGGGTGTCAGAATTCGGGACGGACATGTTGAGATTCACGAAACATCTGCAAACTCGTACCCGACAATTGAAGCGGGCAATGGTGTGTCCATAATTGTAAATGGTGAGAAATTAGATGGAAGGCGCAGAATTTCGGAATCGGATATTGTACACATTCGAACGATTGACGAGCTGACACGTGCACAGTTATCCATCACGGTTCGGGAACAAGGAGCGCTTGCGCTGTTAACGGTATCCCCGGGTAAAAAAGTAACTCGAGCTGTTAAAGATACGAAGTATGAGCGCAATTTGACGGTCGTAGCTGAAGAAATCCATGAAATCGTAAATGATTGTTCTCAACGAATGATTCGGGATGCCTGTACTCAATTGGGGATCAGCGCTCCTTTAGACAAACGAGTGCTGTGGGAAGCGTGTGAGACGGTTGTACCTTATGAAGCGATTGTAGCGCGGGGGATTTTTCCGAAACCTGGACTTGATGGAGATGTTGAAGTTCAAATCGATGTAGACGGCAGCACACTCGCAGATGAGGGGAAAGTGAATTACCGGGAACAAACATCGGTACAACTGGTTCAGAACGGTCAACTTGTAGCAGCTGTTCTTCCTCCGATTCCTGGCCAATCTGGAGAAGACGTGTTCGGAAATGAAATTATTGCGGAAGACGGGCAAACGGCTGCGATCCGTCTTGGTAAGAATGTCACGCAAACAGGCAACCATATCTTTGCAAGTTGTTCTGGAAATCTTGTTTTAGAACGTACGGATAATGTGATTTTTATCGATATCGCTGACACCTTGGAAATAGAAGAAGTGAATTTTTCAAGCGGAAATATTCATTTTGACGGCGATGTAACGGTCAAAGGAAGTGTTAGCCATGGCTGTCTTCTAGAAGTAACAGGTGCTGTTGAAATAGGAGGAGAAGTTCGTAAGGCTGAGGTGTATGCGCAGAAAGCGGTGTTTGCAAATGGCCACGTTTCTTCTTCGACGATTGAAGTGGGCCAACAGTTAACAACGGATGCGAAGTATGCAGCTGAATTGGAAACCTTGCTTTCTATTCTCTGCAAGCTTGGGTCGTTCATCCAAGATATTGGAGCATTTCGTGAGGTGGAATTGGCAGCGTTAGATGGACAAGAACTAAAAAAACTGTTCCGGATCGGGTTCGGAGAAAAATACTCTTCTTTCCAGGAACAGCTTCAAACATTTACCCAGCGCAGAGAGCCGATTGCCACGGATCCTGACTGGAGTGATTTACAAACAACGCTGTACAGTATTTTTGTAAATACGATGAATCCAGGGGTGAAAGACGGAGTAGAGTTCCTAAGACTGATTTCCAAAGCCCAAGAGATGACAGCGCGCCATCTTCCGAAAGCAACACTAACTACTGGACGTTTACGTATTCCATATGCCGTAAACAGTACTTTGAATTGTGCGGGAACGATTGAAATTACAGGGAATGGCCTTGCTCAATGCAATGTCCATGCACAATTGGATCTCCTGGCTGAAGGGGTTTGCCGAGGTGGGGAGCTTGCTGCTGACCGTCATGTATCCATTCGCGAATGCGGTTCGAAACGAGGGGGGCAAACGATTGTACGCACAAAAGAAGAAGGATCCATTGTTATCGGAATTGCATACCCAGGAACGGTGCTCATTGTGGGTGACCAATCGTATCATTTATCGGAAACGCTCATAGGAGTCACAGCTAAATTGCAAGATGGAATGCTGACTGTCCGTTAAAGGTGTTCTCTACATTATTCTTTACCCCATCCTTAAATAGATGTATAATGACAGGTGTCATGACAGTAGTTTGGATAGAATGGGAGAAAAGACAATGGCAAATACTTTGGAGCGTATGGCTTCGAAACCTCAGAAGACAAAGACGATTTCTCGTAATAAATTATTAGTCATATCGGGAACGGGCTGGATGTTTGACGCAATGGATGTAGGAATCCTATCATTTGTAATTGCAGCAATTGCAGTGGAATGGAATCTGGCCCCTGCAGCAATTGGCTGGGTTGGAAGCATTAATTCACTAGGAATGATGTTCGGTGCGATTGGATTTGGACTGTTAGCTGACCGGATCGGAAGAAAACAAGTGTTCATGCTGACGCTCTTATTATTCTCTGTGGCAAGCGGTTTATCTGCACTTACAACGACTCTTGCATCATTTCTCATACTCAGATTTTTCGTGGGTGCTGGACTCGGGGGTGAGCTTCCGGTCGCCTCTACACTGGTTTCAGAAAGTGTAGAAGCAAAGGAGAGAGGACGAATCGTTGTCCTATTAGAGAGCTTCTGGGCAGCAGGCTGGCTTATCGCTGCATTAATCGCATATTTCGTCATTCCGTCGTTTGGCTGGAGAGTGGCACTGATCATCACAGCATTACCTGCATTTTACGCAATTTACTTGAGGCGCAATTTACCAGATTCGCCGAAGTTTGTAGAAGCCGGTGTCAAGAAACAATCCATCGGTGAAAAGATGGCGGCTCTATGGGCGAAGCCTTATAGAAGACGTACATTAATGCTTTGGATTGTATGGTTTACAGTCGTTTTCTCTTATTATGGAATGTTTTTATGGTTACCTAGCGTTATGGTCATTAAAGGCTTCGCGATGATCAAAACCTTTGGCTACGTCCTTCTGATGACACTTGCTCAGCTGCCTGGCTATTTCTCAGCAGCCTGGCTGATTGAACGAACCGGACGAAAGTTTGTCCTTTCAACCTACTTAATCGGGACGGCGCTAAGTGCGTTTGCATTTGGAAATGCAGACACGTTAGCAATGCTGCTGTTGTTTGGTGCACTGCTATCGTTCTTTAACTTAGGTGCATGGGGCGCGCTATATGCATATTCACCTGAACAATATCCTACGTCAATCCGCGGGACGGGGACTGGAATGGCTGCAGGGATTGGCCGTATCGGCGGAATCTTCGGTCCGCTATTAGTGGGATCCATGCTGACAGCTGGTTACGGATTTGGTCTGATATTCGGTATTTTCTGCGGTGCTATTTTAATAGGTGTACTTGCGGTTGTATTTTTAGGTACAGAAACGAAACAAATGGAACTGGAATAACCCATCATTTGAGAATGCAAAAACAAGCCTTAATCGGAAAACACTTCCGATTAAGGCTTGTTTTGTTTTCTAAAGACCAGCCGTTCAAGACGCGGACGATTATAACGTTGGGCAATAATGATTGGTCCGTTGAATAGAATCGCGTACGCAACGTTCAACCAGCTTGCCCATAAAGGATTCCAGAGAAAGAAGAGAGCTGCGGGGATTATCGATACCCAATGAGTCAATTCAGCTCTTCTGGATTCGATGATGAATTCATCCAAAGACGCCGGATCATTTCCATGAAGGGACTGTTTGTTATATCCATTTTTGATGAACATCGTACCGTCTGGAATTAGCTGTTTCCAACGTTTCACTCGAAAAAGCTGTTGCCACAGCTCACCGCGCCGCTCAAAACGGAAAGGTTGAAATAGTTGTTCATGACGAACGAACCAGTTGTAAGAAATTCGAACGGTGCAGAAAGAAATTGTAAGATGGAAAAACGCCCATGCAACAGCATCTAACGAGACGATCCAAACGATAGGCAATTCAATTAAAGGCACTTCAGAATCACCTCGACAGTCTGATTATACTTGAACATCACGTCCGCGCCATTTAACCGTTTTGCGAACATGGGTCAGATAGAGTGAATGCAAAAAAATAACGGTGAAGAAAAGTAGTAAAACGGGATAGAACGGGAAAATCCACCACGAGAAATTACCGGTCCTTCGTGCCAGCCAAGCCATCTCACAGACATTTAGCAGATAGAGAATTCCGGCAGCCAAAATCCAAGGCGTAGAAACGAATAGGCTGGAGAGTACAAGAAATGCAGGAGTCACAAATCCGCCAGTAATCCAAAGGTTCACGAGCATCATCACGAATGGATGGGTAGATTTTGAAGCGGTTCCGAAGTTCTTTGTCCACCCTTCGAGCAATTGATGGAAACCTTCCGGATACATGCGGAATTGTATGAGTCCGCGTCCTCCATAGCAACGAACCGGGAGTCCTTGTTCTTGGAATGCTTCCCCAAGTGCCAAGTCATCCATGACAGCTCCGCGAATTGCCGCATGACCGCCTGATGCATTATAATCAGCGCGGGCACACAGAATACAAGGTCCGAATGATCCGGCGCTTTTCAGCCGCTCGCCGAATGGTGTGAAAACGTTCATGCCTGCCATGACAATAATATTGAAGATCGCAGAGGCGTTCTCATATACTTGCTTCATTTGGTGATAGGGTTGAAGCGATAGAATCCCTGTTCCGCCCATCTTCACATAAGAATTGACACAACGCAGCAAACTGTCAGACCGGTCAAATGCCGTATCTGCATCCATGAATAGAAAGATGTCGCCTTTAGCGGCTTGAACACCTGCCCAGCAAGCGGCAGATTTACCAATCCAGCCGTCCTCAGGTTCAGTATTCTGGATAACGAGTGCATTGAACGACCGGGCAACCTCGCTTGTCCTATCTTCACTATTGTCATCAATCACAATCGTCTCAAACAAAACACCTTGTTGCCGGGATAGTGACTCTAATAATGGAACAATCCGCTGTTCTTCATTACGGGCTGGAATAATAATCGAAACGAAAGATGGTGGTTGCTGTTTAAGGAAACCTTCAGTAGAGGGAACCGGTAATCGCCAAAACATGAACAGACCGCTTGCTAGTCCGACTGTTGAAATGAGCGCTACAACTGCAAAGACTGCGACTAGCATGTGAAATTCCCCTCTCTGGATCCTGAAGTCCGCTCAACTGACACTAATTTTGTCATTTTTGACGCAGCCGATCACGCCTTACAATTTTGTCGCTTACCTGTTGGCCGCTCAACGTCACCATCGGCATGCCTCCCCCAGGATTCACTGTACCCCCGACAAAGTAAAGATTATCGTATAGTTCACTCTGTTTTTTGTGCTTAAAACCGCTGTTTTTCTTTTTATCAGAGACTGTCCCGTAAATGGCTCCGCGATCAGAACCATAAGTCCGCTCGATATCGTGGGGAGTCCATACATCTCGTGTCACGATGTTTTCCCGTAATCCATGCAAGCCCATCCGTTCCAGCTTATCCAGGACGCGTGCTTCCAACTTCAAATAGTCATCTGCTGTAAATGGATTATCTTGTATATAAGGAATATGCGGCAAAATCTTTAAGTTTTCATGCCCAGGAGGTGCTTGGGAAGGGTCGGTTTTGTTTGTGTTGACAACGTAAAGTGTCGGATCATCCGGCAGCTCATGTTGTTTGAAAACCTTATCCATCTGTTCATGCAGATTATCGGAAAAGAAGAAGTTGTGATGATTTAAGCAAGGGTAGGACTTGCTGACACCGAGATGCAGGACGAGACCTGAACTGGATGGTTCAAATTTCTTTTCCAGCTTGCTCACAAATTTTTTGTCAGTCTCGACCATCTTTTTATAAAAAGGGATAACTTCCATATTTGAAACGTAATAATCCGCTATCTTCAAAGATCCGTCGTCCAGTTCAACCCCTGTGATTTTTCTGTTTTTATCTGTTCTTGCGTGTACAACACCCATCCCCGTATGTAATTGAACTCCAGTTTCGGCAGCAAGTTTTGTTAAACCTTCCGCCAATTTATGCATACCGCCAGGGACATACCAGCAGCCTTGGACATGCTGCATATAAATCATCATATTAAGAACTGCCGGGGCTTCGTAGGGAGAAGATCCGACGTATTTGATGAAATACGAAAGCATATCACGTAAATGCGGGTCACTGATCCGTTTTGAAATCGCTTCATACATCGTAGAGGTGAGATCGAATCCTTTTAAGGAAGAAATTAAGCCGTGATGCGAAAGGACTTCTTTCGTCGTATCCAGACCTTTAGCAAAGTAACCATTTTCAGTTGTATCGTAGAGACGCTTTGCATACTTTAAAAACGAATAATATTCTTTTATATCGTCACGGGTAAGTGAAGGGTTTCCGCGCTCCATTAAACGGAGATCCCCATACAAATCTAAAACTGTACCGTCTGGAAAAAAAGAACGCCATTCGCGGCTAAGCCGGGTTATAGGAACATAATCAGACATCCGTTTTCCGCTCCCGCGGAATAGTTTCTCGAAAATATGCGGCATTGTTAATATGGAAGGCCCAAGATCAAAGCCAAAGCCGTCTTGCTCGAGGCGATTTAATTTGCCGCCCAAATGCGTATTCTTTTCATATAAAGAAACAGAGTAACCGTTTTGTGCGAGGGATATAGCAGTAGACAATCCGCCAAGACCTCCTCCGATAACGATTACGGTTTTGTTAGCATTCGTCATACACGCATCGTCCTTCTTTCGAAAGTTCTATTCACACAATCGAATCCGCTAAAATTCGAATCATTTCCCGTTTAGTTACGAAGTTTTTTCGAGCAAAACAATCATAGTCATTTTGCCGCACACTTGTTAAAATTCCTCGATAGACCTGTGCGGAGGCAAGAACAGCAAACTGGCTATCATTATCAAAGTCTGAAATACAGCTTAGAAACTCTTCGTACAAGCATTCAGCACGACTAGCGATCAGCTCCCACACTTGGATAAAACTATTTGTAATTTGCGCGTTAGCCAATTGGTCTGTACGATATCCCGCGCGGTGAAGTTCATCTGCAGGCAGATAGATTCTTCCTTTCTCGCGATAGTCTTCTCCCACATCTCTTAAAATATTCGTCAATTGCATAGCCACGCCCAGACTGATCGCTGCATCTGTGCAATCTCGTTCGGACTCGGAAGCGATAATCGGCAGCAGCATCCGTCCAACAGAACCTGCAACATAATAGCTGTACGTCTCAACATCATCCAGCGTTCTTGGCGTGGAAAAAGAGATATCCATGCGCTGACCCTTCAGTTGGTCAAAAAAGGGCTCCAAGTCCATTTCATACGTGTTAAAGACTATCCTTAGTGCGCGCCACAATGGATGATCGATATCTTGTCTGCTCGAGAAGAGATTGAGCTCTTCTGTTAACTTGTCTAAAGCAACTAATTGGTCGATCCCTTCGCGGTTTTCATCGACGCTGTCATCTGCTGTCCGGCAAAATGCATAAATTGCGTAGACAGCTTGGGCTTTCTCTTCGGGAAGCCTCGAAAACGCATAGTAAAAACTTTTTGAATGTCGTTTAATAATCTGTTCACAATACGCAAAATCGTCTTGGACAGACAGGAAAGCAGTCATGGAAATTCCCCCTTTCAACGGGTGTGGAACAGAATGCCCTTATCATCATGCAAGAGTTCTTCCGTGGCAATTCGTGCAGACAATAAGACGATTGGAACCCCAGCCCCAGGGTGTGTGCTGCTTCCTGTGAAGTAGAGGTTCTCACAATGAGTAGCTTTACTTTGCGGGCGCATATGATTGCTTTGTGCCAGTGTAGGCTGAAGGCCGAAAGTAGCGCCATTATATGCGTTAAAACGCTGTTCGAAATCGGGTGGGGTCATATACGATTCAGAGACAATCTCCTGTTTAACATTTTCAAACCCTTTGACTTTTTCTAACGCATCTAATATATGGCCTCTGTAGTGTTGGATAGTTTCATCATTCCACTCATATTGGGAACAAGATTTGTCGGACACAGGAACGAGAATGTAAAGACCGTCCTTTCCTTCCGGTGCAAGAGTCGGGTCTAACTTAGAACCGATGTAAACATAGAAGGATGCGGTATCGAGACGCTTTCCGGTAAAGATGTCATTTAAGTTCTGTTCAAGCTCTTCGTTGAATATGAAGTTATGTGCATTCGGCACTTCTTCATACTTTTTATCCATTCCGAGGTACATAAGGAAACAGGAACAAGAATATTTCATATTATCAATCTTTTTATCGGTATATTTTCCTTTAGCTTTTGGTTCTTTAACAAGACTTTTCATCGCATAAGGGAAATCTGCATTGCACATAACAAAGTCTGATGAAATTATTTCTCCATTCAGACGAATTCCTGTCGCTTGACCGTTTTCAATGACAATTTCGTCAACTGGTGAATTGTAATGAACCGTACCGCCTAATTCCTTGAATAACCGTTCCAGCGATTGGGCCAGCGTATACATACCGCCTTTGATGAACCATACTCCATACAAGAACTCGATCATTGGAATCATTGTATAAAGCGAAGGGCCGCTGTAAGGGGACACACCTATGTACAATGTTTGAAAACTAATCATTTGTTTCAGCCGTTCGTTCTTAATGTATTTACTGATGAATGTATCTGCGTTATCAAATGTTTTCAATTTTAGACCTTGACGCAGCATGGACGGGTTGTAAAAATCGGATGGTTTGCGAAAGGGCTTTTGAAGAAAATGTTCTTTCGCGACTAAGAAACGTTTATAGATAACTTGAAGATATTCCAGGAACCCTTGAGCATCCTCATCCCCAAAAGACTCGAGTGTTTTGGTTAATTCGATGAGGTCGGAACTGATTTCATAGTGGTCTTCGTCTTTATCACCAAAGTAGACGCTGTACATAGGATCGAGCCGCTGCATCGGTATATAGTCATTCGGATTCACACCGCATACTTGGAATACTTCCTGATAAAGTTCAGGCATCATTACAATCGTGGGTCCTAAGTCAAACTGGTAACCGTCTTGTTGAATTCTATTCATTTTCCCGCCTGGCAACTTCTCTTTCTCATAGAGCGTGACGTCGTACCCAGCATGCTGCAGCCTGCATGCGCTTGCTAACCCGGCAACTCCGGCACCGATGACTATAACGCTTTTCTTCAAATTTATCTCCCCAGTTCTCTCTTAGTCGTAAATAAATTTACTTGTACAATGTTTTGTGTTAACATTGTACAATTGTTGTATAAAAACCCTTAATTAAAGATTTAATTCCCATTATACATGATTTTAAACATTGTACACGAATGTATTTTGTACAATGTTTATCGTTAAAACTTGTAATAGTCTAGAAATAACATTGTAAAATGATTTTTTAGGGAAAGAGGCACGCATAATGAAGACAACTCAACAACAAGGGCTCTTTGTAAAAGATGTTTCTGAAATGACCGGTTTGTCGAGACAAGTTATTCGTAAATGGGAAGATCGATATGGGATCATATGTCCTAAACGACATGAAAATGGCTATCGGCTGTACACGTTTGAGGATGTTTCAACGCTTATGAAAATTTGCGGGTTGCGGGAGAAAGGACATTCACTTAAAGAATCGCTGCATCTTGTTCGTTCTCAGCATATTCCGGAAACTGTTCCTAAAGAACCGTTAAGTGAATATGTCCTGGAGCTTTTGGAAAAAGGATCTAAATATGATGAAGCTGGCTTGATACTGCTCTTAAAACAAGCACATCACAGACATGGATTGGAGAAATTTTTGAGTAATACGATTCAGCCGCTAATGCTGGAAATCGGAGAGTTGTGGGCGAACGGAGAGTGGGATGAAAGCCAAGAGACGATTACGAGCTTGGTGATTCGTGATTTCTTAGTTCAGATTCGAAGGAATTTTGAACTGGAGGATGGCGCCCCAATCATACTTGGGAGCTGTTTGCCAAACGAAACGCATGAAATTCCACTGCATATCATCTTGCTTCAAACGATGATGCATGGCTGGCAAACGATTGCAGCCGGACCTTCACCTAAGCTGTCGTCGATAGAATACTTAGTGCAGCGTTTGAAACCGAAAAAACTGTTATTGTCAGCGACAACGACCATTCCATTTGAACAGGATCCATGCTTGTTTGAGAAACTGGAAGAAGTTGCAGAGAGAAATCCATACACTGAGTTTTTTATAGGAGGTCATGGTGTATTTATTCACGAAGTTTTTTTAGCTCCTAAAAGAATCCGGATTGCCTATTCCATGGAAGATGTTTTAAATTGAACCTTGAACCAGGATGAGATGAAGTTCGTATTAGTAGAGAATAGAACTGTTAAGTCTCACTAAGAGCGTGACAACTAAAAAAGAGGTGAAGAACATGGACAATAGTCAGCCATTCAGAATACCGGAGTTTGTTGCAGATCTCGGAAAGAAACGGATTGAAGGATTCCCTGTGGAAGGTTTTGTTTATGGCGAAGGACCCCGTCATCCGAAACTGATGCTAATCGGTGAAGCGCCTGGTGAGACGGAAGCGCTTGGAGGCATTCCGTTTACAGGAAGAGCGGGGAAAGAGCTTATGAAATCCCTGGACTCCATTGGACTTACGAGGGAAGATGTATATATAACAAGTGCAGTTAGAAGCCGGCCATATCGTTATGGTCATCGAAAAGAGAGAGACGGTACACTGACTGAGCGTAAATACAATCGCCCTCCTACAAAACATGAAATTCTTGCACATGCGCCTCTCTTGGATTATGAAATCGCGAACGTCCAGCCAGAACTCATCGTCACTTTGGGGAATGTCAGTCTGCAAAGATTAGTTGGCAAGCATGCGAGAGTGACGGAAATGCATGGGAAACCGTTGAGTCAATCTGTGCATTTTTTACGGGATTTAGAGGACGTGAAGTATGAACTGACGGATGAACTCTACACCATTGTCCCTAC
Source organism: Sporosarcina sp. (assembly GCA_029257435.1). Taxonomy (GTDB): domain Bacteria; phylum Bacillota; class Bacilli; order Bacillales_A; family Planococcaceae; genus Sporosarcina. Next base: position 27,812 of record JARIBI010000014.1, read on the forward strand.
TTTTCATCCAGCCTCTATTTTTTATCGACCTTCCCATCGACCGGCACTGGAATCAGATTGGCTTGAAATCGGACGGATTCTTCAGGAACGAAACGAACAAAAACAATCTAGTGAAACTATAAATGAAAGCAGGAATATAGATGGGACGTAACTTGGATACAGTTCAGGAACCGAAACAAACAAGAGGATCATTGAAAGAGTTTTCCAGATTACTTAAACAGTTGGACTGGCCGAAAGGTGTCACAATAGCGGCATTAGTATTGGCGCTCTTTTCAACACTGGCAAGTCTGGCAATCCCTTTAGTGACCAAACAACTCGTCGATTCCTTGACAAGCGACTTATTTAATTGGAAAACAGCTATTTTCCTCTTTGCTGTATTTGTGATCCAGGCGCTGCTTGGCGGAGTGTCTTATTACATGCTTGCCTATATCGGAGAAACGATTGTTGCGGATTTGAGGACAAAACTCTGGGCAAAGGTACTGCGCCTGCCAGTCCCTTATTATGATGAAACCGAAACTGGAGAAACAATGAGCCGGATTACGCAGGATACTACGATTTTGAAGCAACTGGTTTCCGATCATTTGGTGTCGCTTATTACAGGAATCATTTCTATTATCGGAGCGATTGCGATTCTCTTGTATTTGGATTGGAAGATGACACTCATCATGCTGATCAGCATTCCAATCAGTATGGCAATCATTTTTCCTCTGGGCCGTGTCATGCACAAAATTGCCAAAGCAACTCAAGCTGAAATGGCAAAATTCTCTGGGCTCTTAGGTCGTGTGCTGGGGGATATACGTCTTGTGAAGTCCTATCGTGCAGAACCGTACGAACAGGAAAAAGGGTCTGCGGCTATTCGCACGTTATTCGGTTTTGGATTGCGGGAAGCTAAAATTCAAGCAGTGATATCCCCAGTGATGACGTTGATTATGATGGGGATTTTAGTCGCAATCCTAGGGTATGGGGGAGCACAAGTTTCAAAAGGTGCACTGTCCGCAGGTACACTGGTCGCAATCATTTTCCTTATGTTCCAGATTATTGTTCCGTTTGCTCAAATGGCTCAAGTGTTTACAGTATTCCAAAAAGCGGTGGGGGCTACGGAACGCATTCAACAGATATTAGGCATGAACAGTGAACGTACCGAAGGGGTAACGGACGATCCTGAATCGGCACTTGGCTTTCAAGACGTATCGTTTGCTTATGAGAGTGAGAAGCCTGTTCTGAAAAACATAACATTCCGTGCTATTCCGGGGACGGTTACTGCATTTGTCGGTCCGAGCGGCGGCGGTAAGACGACGTTGTTTTCTCTTATTGAACGATTTTACAAACCTGTATCAGGCTCAATCCTTCTCGGCGATCGACCTGTTGAAGAGATAGAACTATCGGACTGGCGCGGCCGAATAGGCTATGTATCGCAGGAGAGTCCTTTACTAAGCGGAACCATTGTTGATAATATTGCTTATGGACTGGCGGAGCGTCCATCGCTTGAACAAATCCGGAGCGCAGCGGCCGCAGCAAATGCACTGGGATTCATCGAAGAGATGGAAGACGGTTTTGACACACTGGTCGGTGAACGCGGCATGAAGCTTTCGGGCGGACAGCGGCAGAGGATTGCTATCGCCCGGGCATTATTGCATAACCCGTCGATCCTTTTGTTGGATGAAGCGACATCGAATTTGGATAGTGGATCTGAAACACACGTCCAAGAAGCACTCCAGCGACTTATGATGGGGCGTACGACACTAATAATTGCGCACAGATTATCAACAGTTATCGATGCAGACCAATTAATCTTCTTAGAAAAAGGGTCAATTACTGGCATTGGAACCCATTCAGAATTATTGAAAACACATAAAATGTATGAAGAATTTGCAGCAGGGCAGGGACTCACTGCAAATCATTTGTTGTAAGAAAAGGACCTTTCGTTTTGAAGGGTCCTATTTCTTTTGCCTCTTTTGATTCTTGAATGGATTGCAACCTGTGAAACTTGGGTAGACCTTTAAATACAATGAATCCATTTACAGCTGGCTGACAAAGTGAACTGAAATCTGCAGTTGTTGAATGATAAAAGGAGGGATGCATTATCCATCAGCCGGTTGAACAGCAATTTTTTGAGCGTCCCGTATTGGAACTTGCGAAAGACTTGATTGGGAAACTGATTGTTCATGAACTGCCGACAGGCCCAGTCGTTGTCCGCATAGTCGAAACGGAAGCCTATCATGGAGCGGAGGACCAAGCTGCCCATAGTTTTAAAAGCAGAAGGACTAAGCGTACAGAAGTGATGTTTGGTGAACCAGGCAGCGTTTATACGTATCAAATGCACACACATACTCTTATGAATGTTGTCAGCGGGCCTGCAGGTACTCCCCATGCGGTGTTAATACGTGCTGGGGAACCAGTGGAGGGACTGGAGTTCATGCGAGAGCAGCGCGGTGAAAACCTAGCGATGAAGGATTGGACAAACGGGCCGGGGAAGTTGACAAAAGCACTTGGCATTACGATGAAGTACTATGGTCATCATTGGACAAAACAACCACTGTATATTGCAAATTCTGATGCTGTAGGTGAAGTGGTTACGAGTCCTCGAATCGGTATTTCGAACGCTGGTGAAGCAGTTCATTACCCTTGGCGCTTTTTTGAAAAAGACAATGCATTTGTATCTAAATTCCGTCCGTAGGTTTAGTTTTGGCAGGGACGTGGAAAATAATGAAGGTGAAACAAACTTAATTAATTAAAAGGAGTGCATGTGAAAATGGCTAAGATTGCAACTGTACTTACGAATATGTTTGAGGACTCAGAATACGCAGATCCGGCAAAAGCTTTCCAAGACGCTGGTCATGAAGTGGTTACTATAGAAAACGAAGCAGGTACTGTCGTTAAAGGCATGAAAAAGGGCACACCTGTCAGAATTGACAAAGGGATTAGCGAAGTGAAGCCAGAAGACTTTGATGCGCTGTTCATTCCAGGCGGATTTTCACCAGATCAGCTCCGTGCTGACGAACGTTTCGTTAACTTCGCAAAAGCTTTCATGGATGCAGACAAACCTGTCTTCGCAATTTGTCATGGACCGCAGCTCTTAATCACTGCGAAAGCATTAGAAGGCCGTGACGCAACAGGTTATAAATCGATTCGCGTTGATATGGAATACGCAGGCACTAAATTCCATGACAAAGAAGTTGTAGTTTGTCATAACCAGCTTGTCACAAGCCGGCAGCCGGAAGATATTCCTGCGTTTAATCGGGAAGCCCTTAAGTTACTCGAAGCATAATTAATGAAAATTGACGTATTGTTGAGAAGGCCCCTAATGCGGGTCTTCTTTTTTGAGTGAGTTGATAACACGTTAAAGGAGTGGTAAATTAAACAAAGCAATATACATAGAGAATCGCCTAAAAAGTGGCGGGATGGGAGGCTGAAGCATTGGGAGAATGGTTATTGGTGCTTGTCATCAGCTTTGTCCTATTTTCATTTATGCTCTACTTCGTGGTGCGGAATGCAATTGACAATTCAGCAAGACTGAAAAGACTTGAAGGAATACTCGATGAGATTTCAGAAGATTTGAAGAGAATGAAATAAACTGTTTTGTGTTAGCTTGTTTACGATTTAGGGGGAAAACGCTTGAAAGTTTTAAAGATGGGAAGCGCTTTTATAGGAATTATCGTCGGAGCTGGATTTGCTTCGGGGAAAGAGATTGTTCAGTACTTTACCAGTTTCGGACTGCTTGGAATCATAGGCGCAATCATTTCTACTGTTTTGTTTGCGTATTTCGGTATGGTTCTAACTCGGATTGGGAGCCGTATGCAAACGACTTCCCATAAAGAAGCGGTCTATACAATCAGCGGGAAATACCTTGGGTTTATTGTAGATGCCGTGATAGTCATCACGTTGTTTTCTGTAGGTGTTGTCATGATTGCTGGTGCGGGATCCAACTTGAATCAGCAATTTGGACTGCCGCCATTCATAGGAAGTCTGCTTATGGTCGTCTTGGTATTTTTAACGGTCTTATTGAAAGTCGATCGAGTCGTGTCTGTCATCGGAAGCATTACACCGTTTCTCATACTTGCGATTGTCATCATTTCAGTTTATTGTCTGACAACTATGACGGAATCTTTCTCAAGCTTGAATAGTGTTGCTACAGCCGTTCAAACCCCTTTGCCGAATTGGTGGTTCTCTGCCATTAACTACGTATCGTTCAATATGGCTGTGGGGGCTTCCATGGCGCTCGTCATGGGCGGAGCTGAGAAAGATGAAAAAGCAGCAGCGCTCGGGGGTCTTGTGGGCGGACTGGGGCTTGGAATCATGATATTACTCAGTCATTTAGCCATTTTCTCGAAAATTGATGTTGTTAAAGATGCTGACTTGCCAATGCTTGCAATCATCAATGACATCTCACCGATTTTGGCGATTTTGATGGCAATTATTTTATACGGAATGATTTTTAATACGGCAGTCAGTATGTTTTACTCATTTGGAGCACGATTTGTACAGCGCGGAACACCGCGTTTCCGTTTGTTCGTGTTCATCGTACTGGTAATTGGATTCGGGCTCAGTTTCTTCGGGTTCTCCAAGTTACTGGACCTCATGTACCCATTCATCGGGAATATCGGATTGTTCCTTATGCTTACGCTTCTCATCGCGTCGTTTAAATTACCTAAAAAAGCGATGCGAAGTTTAAAATAAAACAAGAAAAAAAGCCGTCATCGCGCTAACGATGACGGCTTTTTTTTGTTAGTTAAGCATGTGCAAGTTCAAGTTGTACCGCAGGACCAAAGAATTCAAAGTGTACTTTTTCTTTGTCGATGCCCATTGCGTACAATTCGCTAATAACAGCTTGCATGAATGGAGTCGGGCCGCAAACGTATATGTCGCTTCCTTCTAAAACATTTTTCTCAAGGAATGAACGGTTGATGAACCCGTCGCCTTCTTCAGAGTAAAGTGCTGCATAGCTGGAAGTTGCAAGGGATTCGTCCATTTCGCGAACGATTTTATCAAATGCCTGATGACTGCGAGTCCGAGCTGAGTGCAAGAATGATACAGGACGTTCTGGTGTAGTTGTAGCAATTGTTTCGTACATTGCCATCATTGGAGTGACTCCAACACCACCGCTGATGAGTGTGACAGGAGAAGCATTCTCCACATCTAGGTAGAAGTCTCCTGCAGGAGCGCTAAGTTCAACGATATCTCCTACGTTTAACTTATCATGAAGGAAAACAGATGCTTTACCATTCGGATTGTTTTCTCCTTCACGTTTTACAGAGATTCGGAATGTCTCGCCGTTCGGCGCTTGGGAAAGACTATATTGACGGATCAGCGTATTCTTCTCGCCAGGAATATCAAGCTTAATGCTGATGAATTGTCCTGGTTTGTATGTTGGAACTTTACCGCCGTCGACTGGTTTAAAGTAGAACGATGTAATAACATCACTTTCTTTGATTTTATCAGCAAGGACAAAACCTTTGAACAACTTCCAGCCGCCTTCTTCAGCTTCCATCTCATCATACATGGACTTTTCTACGCCGATGAATGCGTCAGCGATGATGCCGTACGCTTCTTCCCATGCTCCAAGGATTTCCGGAGTTGCAGCGTCACCTAGAACTTCTTTGATAGCACCAAGCAGGTACTTTCCGACGATCGGATATTGTTCTGGAACGATACCAAGTGAAACGTGTTTGTTTGCAATTTGGACAACTGCAGGAATGATTGCTCCTAAATTGTCGATATGTTTTGCTGCTGCAAGTACTGTATTAGATAATGCTGTTTGCTGGCGTCCTTGTGCTTGGTTCACGTGGTTGAACACGTTCAATAGTTCAGGATGCGCCTCGAACATATTTTTGTAGAACACAGTTGTAATTGTTTTGCCATGTTGCTCGAGAACAGGTACAGTGGATTTAATAATATCAATTTTTTCTTGGGATAACATAATTGACACGACCTCTCGTAGTTGATGAATTAATCATAATCCTAATGAATTCAAAAAGCTATATAAGAAATACATCTTTAAAGACTGTTCGAATTTTAGTCACAATTCATTCAAGGATTAGACAAAAAATACAGGATCTCATAGAAGGAATGGTGAACGAGATGCGTTTAACGCTCTATACAGACTACTCGTTGCGTGTTTTGATATTTTTGGCTGCTAAGCCTGAACACGAATTATCCACAATAGCAGAAATATCTGAGGCATTCACGATTTCTAAAAATCATTTAACAAAAGTCGTACATGAACTCGGAAAGGCGGACTTTATTGAAACGGTCCGGGGCAGGGGCGGCGGGATCCGTTTGAAGGTTTCGCCAAAACAGATTAATGTAGGAAACGTTGTCCGTAAAACGGAAGACGACTTTCAATTGGTGGAATGCTTTAATCGAGAATCCAATATGTGTGTGCTCGCACCCGCGTGTCGCTTAAAAGGGTTATTGCAAGAAGCTTTGCAAGCGTATCTTGCGGTATTGGACCGGTATACGATTGAAGACTTTGTACAAAATAAAGATGAAATCGGGCTGCTTCTGTTTCCGCGGCCCCAGTCGTGATGGTAAGATAAGAAAGATGCATTAGGTAAAGACATTAAGGAGGAATTCACTCATGAACAAAGTACTTGTATTTGGCCACAAAAATCCTGACACGGATTCAATCGCTTCTGCGATTACATACGCATATTTGAAACAACAAATCGGAGTGGATGCAGAAGCAGTTAGACTTGGCAATGTCTCTGAAGAGACTGCGTTTGCATTGGAAACATTCGGTTTTGAAGCACCTAGACAAATCGACCGCGCAGCATCTGAAGCGTCAAAAGTAATTTTAGTCGATCATAACGAAAAGCAACAAAGTGTGGATGATATTGAAGACGTGCAAGTGTTAGAAGTCATCGATCACCACCGAATTGCCAATTTCCAAACGAGCGACCCCCTTTACTATCGTGCTGAGCCGGTTGGCTGTACGGCAACGATTTTGAACAAGTTGTTCAAAGAACATGGCGTAGCGATTCCAAAAAATATTGCTGGGCTTATGCTATCGGCAATCATTTCTGATTCGTTGCTGTTCAAATCCCCTACATTTACTGAAGAAGATCGAAAAGCAGCCGACGAACTTACAGAAATCGCAGGCGTGGACGCAAATGTTTACGGATTGGACATGCTTAAAGCGGGGGCAGACCTTAGCAGTAAAACATTGGAAGAGCTCATTTCACTCGATGCGAAAACGTTCGAGGTCAATGATGTGACGATGGAAATTGCGCAAGTAAACGCAGTGGATCTGAACGACGTCTTGAATCGCAAGGAAGAGTTGACAGAGCTGTTGACGAATGTAGTATCTGTGAAGAAACTTGATTTATTCTTGTTTGTTATCACGGATATTATTAACAATGATTCGATTGCCATTGCGATTGGTGAAAAAGCATTCTCTGCAATGACGGCATTCAACGTTGTACCAGCGAATGACATGGCCATATTAAATGGAATTGTATCGCGTAAAAAGCAGATCGTTCCGGTATTGACAGAAGCATTTAAGTAAAAATGATAAAAAGCTGCCGGGTGATTTGTTCAATCACCCGGCAGCTTTTTTAATAGGAATGGCATGAGATTGCCCACAGTTTTCGATTCATTTCTTAAAATCGTTGATTCCACAATGCTGCACGACTCCTACTGTAAATCGAGAGGACGTGTAGCGGGGCCTTCTAAAACAGAACCATCCTTCCTGAAACGAGAACCATGACATGGACAATCCCACGTTTCATCTCCTTTGTTCCAGCGGGTTCGACATCCCATATGAGTACAGACAGGTGCATCTGTCCGAGTCACATGACTTCCCGCGAATTCCTTCAGCACAAATCCCGTTGTCTTCAACGCCTGGAACAAAAGTGTACCGAAGCCTGTGCGGTCAGGTGCGTATAGAGAGGCGGCGGGGTTCAGCTGGCCTGTAATCTGGTCGGTAACAATTTGTGCGGCTGCCAGCGAATTCGTCATGCCCCATTTACGGAAACCTGTACAAATATGGACATAAGGCATCGCTGCTGAAATTGGGCCTGCATAAGGAATTAAATCCGGAGTCGACGGATCTTGCGCCGACCAGCTATGGATCGGTTCTCCGAGATGATAGACAGATTGCAGCTCTTCGGCTAAGCGATCGTAATGGAGGTCAGTATCGCTTATGACACCAGCTCTATGATCCTCTCCGCCGAGTAAAAAATGCGGCCGTCCATCGATGAAAACCGTCCGTATCGAGCGTTTCGGTTCATCCACAGATAAGTACTGATTCTGCAGAGGCATATCCGCAGGCACGGATAATAGATAAGACCGCTTCACTTCCAGCTTCAGAATATTCATGCCGCGCAGCGCTTCTATTGGATAATGTGTACATAATAGAAGTTCGTCGAAATGAATGACGATGCCGGATGAAAGCTGGAGGGACTTTGCTTTCAAATCCATCGAACGCACATCGGATTTTTCACACAGTCGCGCACCTTCAGAAACAGCTAGTTTTGAAATGTGCTGACCAAATCGAACGGGATGAAGCTGTGCCTGGTTCGTGAACGTAAGCGTTTCTTTTAAAGAAAGAGGTAATTCGCAATTCAACCGCCGATCGAAAGGGATCCCAAGTGCTTGATAAGCATCCACTTCCTCCCTTAAAGCGGTTACTCCAGAGGGGGTGCGTGCGAATAATACGGAATTCGTTGCGCGCAATTCGTCTCCTTCAGCAATGGACTGCGCGAACCGAATCGCGTCATCGTTCGTCCTATAATAGACTGTTGCAGATTCTGTGCCGAATTTCTTAAGTATGTCTGCATAGACTAAATCATGCTGCGTCGTTAGTTTTCCGGTCGTATTACCTGACGCGCCTTCAAGAACTCGATCCTTTTCAAGCAAAAGCACGTTTTTACCTGCTTTTGCTAGTAAGTAGGCTGCGGTAAGACCGCATAATCCACCTCCAATAATACAAACATCACAGGTCGTATCAGAAGCAGGCGGGGGATAGGTGTCACGTGGATAGGCTGTTTCTAGCCAGAGTGAATTCAACAATGTGCATCCCTCCGTGTTCGTTAAGTTCATATAAGTCCATCTTCTCCACAAACCAAAAGATTTAACGGAGTCGATTAAAAATACACGGATTCTCAAGAATTGTTAATGCGGGGCGAGTAGAATGAAACGATAAAGAAAACATGTCCGTACCTCTTGTCAAATCACTAGATTCACAGCATACTGTTATAGTGGTACGTACATTCGAAAGGATTGGGTGGAATGGCTAAGCAACAATGGCTCAATGATTTACAAACAACAATTACTAAGGGGCAGCTTTTGCTGGATGAATCCCTTTCCAATTATACAAAAACAGAATTAGGCGGGCATGCTGATTTGCTGGTGATCCCTGAAACAGTTGAAGAGATGCAATCGACTGTCCGTTATGCATATGAATACGATATCCCTTTATTATTGCTCGGGAATGGATCGAATATGGTCGTTCGTGATGGAGGAGTCCGGGGTATCGTGTTGCATCCTGTTAAATTGGATGTGATTTCCGTGGATGGAACGCATGTCCATGCTGAAGCTGGTGCACATATTATCGACGTTTCGAGAGCTGCTGCAGCGGGCGGCCTCACAGGATTTGAATTCGCCTGCGGTATTCCGGGTTCAGTCGGAGGGGCAATGGCGATGAACGCCGGGGCATATGGCGGAGAGATTAACGACATCATCGTGAAGTCCACTCTTATGAATCGCAAAGGAGAAATCTTTGTTTTGTCGAAAGACGAACTGGAACTCGGGTATCGGAAAAGTATCATTGCAGATGAAGGATATTTCGTTATTTCTTCTGACTTTACCCTGGAATACGGGGACCAAGATGCAATCGATGCCAAAATGGCCGACTTGACGTTTCAACGTGAATCCAAGCAGCCTTTAGAGTATCCCTCTGCAGGAAGTGTATTTAAACGTCCTCCAGGCTATTTCGCAGGGAAACTGATCCAGGACAGCGGTCTTCAAGGTAAAGGCATCGGTGGCGCAGAAGTGTCAACGAAGCACGCGGGATTCATCATCAACAAAAATCACGCTACTGCAACGGATTACATCCAAACAATTGAGATGGTTCAAGCAGAAGTGAAAAAACGTTTCGGTGTAGATCTCGAACGTGAAGTGAAAATTGTCGGGGAATCAGCAGAGTAATCGCATAGCATACGGCAATACAAAAAGCAGGGAGCGCTTCGGCACTTCCTGCTTTTACTTAAGATTAAACGTCGATTTTGCAGCTGACTAATGACGGATCTTCAACACGGTCATCTGTAATTCTCACTTGACACATTTTACCGTCATGCATGAATTTAAAGATGCCGTTATTGAAATCGGTCCCCGTCTCTTTGAAGAAAATCCCCTCGAATCGGGCATCCTTAGTATAGTTGAACGTAATCCTGAAACCTTCTCCGTCATCCGTCAAATAGGCGCGCAGTCCTTTTTCGAACAGTCCTTCTACATCATGCTTGATGGAACGTGCAACGGAAACTACATGAAAATCGACAAATGTAATTTCACGCAGTAACACATTCATGAAAGAACCTTTCGTAATTTCTTCCCAACGGCTTTGTGCGGTTTGTCCGATAATGATCTGAGTGACATTCCGATCGTGCGCCACTTGTTTAATCACTTTTGCGGTGGGTCTGTTTTCGTCATCGCGTATGATGAATTCATCCGCTTCCAACTCCTCGGCAAGTTCACGCCATCGATCGATGTAATCCGACTTATCTGCATCCATATCATCAAGCGGCCGCGGATCCACAGTTAATATATATAGAGGGCAATCCATTGCGCTTGCCATCTGGTGGCCTCTGCGAATGAGCCGCTCTCCGTTAGGTCCGTAATATACACAGACGAGGATGCTTTCGTCCATGCGTCCTTTCACTTTACCCATGTAGTCTTCCACCTCCTGAGAATCCGAATACTAGGCGATCACCCGCTTGACCGTATCGCTTCAAGTGCGATTGAAGTAAATGTTGTGTATACTTTATAGTGAATCCAATAACACAACCGTCAATGGCTGAACGCTAATCCTGAAACTAAACACAAGTTTCGGGCTTGTTCACTGTACTCATATGGCACTCATTATCGCCGGCTTTTCCATCCGAGTCAAGCCGTCACAGAGAATATCTTCGGATTCGTGAAATCCCCGTACCAGTATTGCTGCTGCAATTCATGCATTTGCCATCCATTTGAAGACTCTGATGATAGGACCTGTGTTTTCTTTTTTGATAGGGGGTACGACGAAATGATCATTCCAATACTTATTCTGGTGCCGTTTTTGTCATCGCTTTTTGTTCCGTTTCTTTATACATATGTACGCAGTAAGAGAATCGGCTGGATGGTATTACCGGTTCCATTGATTTTGTTTGTAATTCTCAGCCTTCAGATTCCAAGCCTCGCTTCAGGCGAGAATCTATTCCACACAATACGGTGGTTGAATTCCGCCGATATCCACATCACCACCCACTTAGACGGCCTCAGTATGATTTTGGGTTTGCTCATTACAGGCATGGGAACGCTCGTTGTTATGTATTCCATCTATTATCTATCTGAACGAGAAGCACTCGGCCGATTTTATATGTATCTATTGTTGTTCATGGGTTCCATGCTCGGTGTCGTCTTCTCAGACAACATCTTGGTTCTTTATGTGTTTTGGGAATTGACAAGTGTTTCCTCCTTCTTGCTTATTGCTTTTTGGCATCAGCGGAAAAACTCCCGTGCTGGTGCAAAGAAGGCGATGCTGATTACAGTGACTGGCGGAATCGGTATGCTTGTCGGTTTTCTTATGATGCACCAAATGACAGGTACGTACAGCATTCAAGAGATGATCGGCATGGCGGAAACGCTGCCAGCGTACGATCTTTTCATCCCAGCGATGCTGCTAATTTTATTAGGTGCATTCACAAAGTCAGCTCAGTTCCCGTTCCATATTTGGCTGCCGGATGCGATGGAAGCACCCACACCGGTCAGTGCTTATTTACACTCCGCTACGATGGTTAAGGCGGGGATTTACCTTGTAGCACGCTTGATTCCTGTATTTGGAGAAAGTGAACTTTGGTTCTATTCGGTGACGTTCATCGGGTTATTGACCTTATTATGGGGATCTTTCAACGCAGTCCGTCAAAATGACTTGAAAGCGCTGCTTGCCTATTCAACCATCAGCCAGCTTGGTCTCATTATGAGTTTGCTAGGCATCGGTTCGGCTGCGATGTTAGAAATTCCCGAAGCGGATAAAACCATTTACACCGCTGCCGCATTTGCTGGGCTTTTCCATTTGATCAATCATTCTACATTCAAAGGCGCGTTATTCATGATTATCGGGATCGTTGACCATGAACTTGGGACGCGGGATATTCGAAAACTTGGCGGACTCGCTGTGTTCATGCCGATTACATTCAGTATTGCGCTTGCAGGCAGTTTTTCTATGGCTGGACTGCCTCCATTTAACGGGTTTTTAAGTAAGGAACTCTTTTTAGAAGCAAGTCTCGCTGTCCAGCACTTAGCGCTGCCGGGTGTCCACGTGTGGATTCCGATTGTCGCTTGGATAGCAAGTGTCTTAACATTCGTCTATTGTATGATCATCGTTTTCCAGACGTTTTTCGGACGTCAGCAGCAACAGCCTGCCTGGGTCGATCGCGGAGCGCATGATCCGCAACTCGGGATGCTCGTAGCGCCATCTATTTTAGGTGTGTTGATTGTCGGATTGTTCTTCTTCCCGAACGTTTTAAGCAAATGGATTTTAAAACCAGCGATGGCTGCGGTTTATCCATCGTTCGGGAATTCTAATTCCCTTGTTCCGCATATCGAAGCCTGGCACGGTCTGAGTCCGGCTCTATGGATGACGATCGGAATTATCCTTGTGGGTACGATCCTGTACATTTTCCTTCGTCAATGGAGAAAAATCTATACGATATCTCCATTTAGCTGGAAGATTGATAACATTTACATGTTATTGCTTATTCAGCTGGAAGGGAACTCCTATCATTTGACCAATAAGTACATGACGGGGCATTTGCATCGTTATTTCACGTACATTCTGCTGTTTTTCATCGCCATGATGGGGACTGCATTGAGTTTTGTCTGGCGTCTCGCATTCAACTTTTCGGAAGATGCGACGGTGACTATGAACGAGTATATCCTTATCGCTGTCATGATGGCTGCGGCGATCTCCATACTATTCGTAAATTCCCGATTGATTGCGATTCTGCTGAATGGCGTCCTTGGATTTACAGTTGCATTCCTGTTTGTTGTTTTGCGCGCTCCTGACTTGGCATTGACGCAGATCGTCGTGGAGACGGTAACTACTGTTCTGTTTCTGCTCACATTCCGCTTCATGCCGGATTGGGAGAAAGAGAGGCCACGCCGACCGGTAAAAGTATTGAATGCATTCATCGCGGTTGCATCAGGACTTATCGTTATCGTGACAGCGCTAATTGTACAGGGTAACCGGCTGTTCGACCCGATTTCCAAGTACTTTGAGGACGCAAAAACACTTACCGGCGGAGGCAATATCGTCAACGCGATTTTAGGGGACTTCCGTGCGTTCGATACGATGCTCGAAATTGTCGTTCTTCTGATCGGTGGACTAGGTGTGTATGTACTCATCAAGTTGAAAGATAAAAAGGACGGTGACGGCAATGAAAATCAATGACGTCATCTTGCGCACGGTTACGAAAATCGTCGTATTCATCATACTGACGTTTGGTGTAGAGCTCTTCATCTCCGGTCATAACGATCCAGGCGGCGGATTCTCTGGAGGACTCGTCCTCGCATCGGCATTGCTGCTGCTGTATATGACGTATGATATCGAAACGGTCCACAAAGGAATCCCATTCGATTTCAAAAAGATTGCCGGGCTCGGTGTATTTCTAGCTGTAGGGAGCAGTTTAGTTCCTATGTTATTTAGTAACCAATTCCTGACACAAGAAAAAGGGGAGTTTGCGTTACCTGTTTTCGGAATGACCGAACTATCGATGGTGTTGGTGTTTGAAGCAGGTGTCGCACTAACTGTAGTAGGCGTCGTCGTGACGATTCTGCTGACGATCAGTGAGGATGTGAATTAAATGGAGACCTTAATTACATTACTGGTAGGCGTTCTCGTTATGGTGGCGGTCTATTTACTGCTCTCCCGCAATTTTGTGCGAATCATCTTAGGGACCGCAATTCTTTCTCATGCGATTCACTTGCTGATACTCGCGATGGGCGGTTTGAAAAAGGGAGACGCTCCATTGCTGACAGAAGAAGGTTCTACGTATTCGGATGCACTTCCGCAGGCGCTCATCCTTACTGCAATCGTCATCAGCTTTGCTGTTACGGCGTTTCTCCTCGTGCTGGCTTACCGGATTTACCGCGAAACGGGTGCTGATAATTTGGATGATGTAAGGAGAGAGTTCGATGACTAATATTCTTGTATTGCCTGTTCTCATTCCTCTTCTTACTGCGATTGTGCTGACGTTCTTCCGCAATTCGTTCATCATGCAGCGTTCACTCAGCTTCTTGGCGACAGCAGGTTCTGCGGGAATTGGTGTGTACTTGTTGCTGAAAATTCAATCTGAAGGAATTTTGAGATTGGACTTCGGAGGATGGAAGCCGCCCTATGGCATTCTCTTTGTAGGAGATTCGTTCGCACTGCTGCTGGTGACAGCAGCTGCAACCGTGACGAGTATTATTCTGCTGTACGCATTTTCAACAATAGGGGAAGCATTCGAAAGGATGTATGTCTATCCCTTCATGCTTTTCTTGCTAGCAGGCGTCAACGGCTCCTTCTTAACGGGCGATATCTTCAACTTGTTCGTCTGCTTTGAAGTGATGCTGCTTGCGTCTTACGCTCTTTTGATATTGGGGGGACGTAAAGTACAGCTGGTCGAAGCATTCACTTATATTACGATTAATGTGCTGGCTTCGTGGTTTTTTCTGCTCGCGATTGCATACCTCTATGGCGCAACAGGAACCCTTAATATGGCGCAGCTCGCAGTACGTGTTACTGAAAGTGGCCAGGGTCCAGTGTTGACGCTGATCAGCCTAATTTTCTTACTTGTTTTCAGTTTGAAAGCGGGCTTACTGCTTTACTTCTGGCTGCCAGGTTCATACAGTGCACCTCCAGCCGCGATTGCTGCATTGTTTGGCGCGCTGCTTACAAAAGTGGGGATATATGCGCTGATCCGCATGTTTACGCTCGTGTTCCATCATTCTCCTGAGATTACCCAGTCGATTATCGGAATCATGGCTGCATTAACGCTGATTGGCGGAAGCATCGGAGCACTTTCATCAAGAGATATCCGGCAAATCATTGCCTATAATGTTGTCATTGCAGTCGGTTTCATCCTAGTTGGACTGGCTGCTGGAAATGAAGTCGCGTTGCAAGGCTCGATTTACTATGTGCTGCATGACATGGTGGTGAAAGCGATGCTATTTCTCGCTGGCGGTTTGATGATTTCATTGACAGGAAAAGCGAAAATCGGAGAGATCAGCGGTTTGCTGCGAAACTATCCCGCACTCGGCTGGCTATTCTTCGTCGCCATGCTGTCACTAACAGGAATTCCTCCGTTTAGCGGCTTCATCGGGAAAGTATTGCTCGGAGAAGGGCTGATTGAAGCGGAAACGTTTGTATTGCTGACCCTCGCGTTCGTGTCGAGTCTGTTTGTGCTGTATTCGTTATTGCGTATTTTCCTCAATTGTTTCATGGGGGAAGCAATTATCGGCAGTGAGGAACAAGCTGTATTGAAAAAGCGGACGCTGCTGCCGATTGTGCTGCTTGGCATTTTGACGCTCGCGATTGGAATCGGCGCGAATGTGCTTGCACCGTTTGTGAATGATGCGGCTGCGACTTTGATTGATCCGCAATCGTATATCAATGCCGTGTTGGATAAAGAAGCGCTGCTCAAAAACTAGCATGGAGGAAAGGGGACAGGAGAATGCCAGGTCAGCTGTTATTGAACTTGTTCATCGCATTTTTATGGATGCTGCTCATTGATGAAGACGAATTGCGTTTTTCCACGTTCTACGCAGGTTTTCTCGTAGGAATCGGAATCCTGTTCTTCATGCACCGTTTTTTCGGTACACGCTTCTATCTGCGCCGTGTCTATGCTGTGGTCAAATTGCTATTTATCTTCGTTTCGGAATTGATCCAATCAAGCGCGGTCGTATTGCGCCAAATCTTAAGTCCGCGATTGAAGATTGAACCCGGGATTTTCAAGTACGAAACGATATTGCGCAGTGACGTGGAAATCACGATGCTGTCGATGCTGCTGACATTGACGCCAGGCTCTGTCGTCATGGAAGTGACGCCGGAAAGTGATGCGTTATATATACATGCCATGGATGTCCAAGAATCCCGCGATGGGTTGATCAAACAATTGAAGAACTTCGAAAAAGCGATTATGGAGGTGACCCGATAATGATACAAACAATGCTTGCGATATCTGTTGTGCTGTTTGCAGTGACGATTGCAATTGCCGTTCTCCGCCTCATTATCGGTCCTTCCATGCCGGATCGTGTAATCGCGATGGACGTCATTGGCGTGAACTTGCTTGCGACAATCGGAGTCGTGTCAATTGTTTATGGAACAAAAGCGTATTTAGAAGTCATCCTGATTCTGGGGATCTTGTCGTTCATCAGTACGATTGCCTTTTCCAAGTACATCGAGAGGGGGGTTATCGTTGAACGAAAACGAGATCGGTGAATTCATTGGCGCCCTGCTCATCCTCTTCGGAAGTATTTTCAGCGTAATCAGTGTGTTTGGGCTGATTCGCTTGCCAGATGTCTACACGCGTTCACACGCCGCAACGAAAAGCTCAACGCTATCGGTGCTGCTTACCTTAATCGGCGTGTTCCTGTATTTCTTGTTCCACGACCATTTCGTCAGTGTCCGTGTATTGCTGGGAATCGTCTTCGTATTCCTCACAGCTCC
>JARIBI010000250.1 GCA_029257435.1 Sporosarcina sp.
CCTTAGCAGAAGCCAAGCCCGGAAGTGCCGTCGTTCCCAGCAAAAGAACCATCATCGTTATACTCATCAGTCGTTTGACGTTCACTAAAAAAGCCTCCTTCTACAATAAATCCATGGGTGTTGAATATTAATAGTGCATCACGCTCATAAATCTCAAATTCTAATCATAAACCACGCGGCCCGCTCATAAATCTCGAATTCTGATCATAAACCACACATTCCGCTCATAAATCACAAATTCTGATCATAATTCACGCGCCCCGCTCATAAATCTCAAATTCTGATCATAAACCCGCGCGGCCCGCTCATAAATCTCGAATTCTGATCATAAACCACGCATTCCGCTCATAAATCACAAATTCTGATCATAAACCACGCGATCCGCTCATAAATCTCAAATTCTGATCATAACTCATCACTTAATACTACCAAACCACACTACCCGTCGCTACGGTTTATGAAGAAAACTAAAACCGGCATTCAAAAATAAGTCAATCCTGTGAAAACGGCATAACAAAACCCGCTGAAATGTTTCAGCGGGTTCCTGATTTCACTTTACCTCATCATTGTCTTCCGTCGATTTCATTCTCCGTGCTGTGACCACTACAGAGAGTGCGAATAGAAGCATGATACCGAAAACTGCTAGCAATACCGTCCATCCGACCATTCGAACCCCTCCTTCGTTCGTCCTTCATCACAGAATATTAGAAGAGCTTGATACCGACTGGCAAGTGGAAACCAAGTCCTACGGTAATCAATAATGAAATGGCAAACAAAATCCAAAATAGTTGAGCGGGCTTGTGTTTCGCCTGACGTGCGAGTACCATTTCCATCATTCCGATTGTCAAAATACCGAATAGGAATTTCACGCCATACAACGCAGCGTCACCGCTCATATATTTAATGAACAGTGCTAATCCGGTACCAATAATCAAAATGTAGAATACACGTAATACCATTTTCAAAATTTTACGGCCTTTTGAGTCCAGCGGTTGTGTCGCAGCAATCAGGAATACGATAATGCCAACAACCCATGAAAAGATATGCAAGTGTGTTGAGTTTGTTAAAAGATCCAAGTTATTCACCTCATTCAATTGTCTTAAATGCATGTATTATCTTACCATACATCATAAGCCGGGCAAAATAAGGAACTCTTATTCGAAGTAGTTCACGAGTGTTCCGATACCTTCAACAGACACTTTCACAGTGTCCCCAGCTTTCAAGTAGCTTGGCGGATCCATTGCTTTGCCCACACCTGCTGGAGTTCCAGTCAAAATGACATCGCCCGGCTCAAGTGTGACAAACTTGGAAAGTTCTGAAATGATTTCATCAATTGGAATGATCATGGAACCGGTATTGCCATTTTGACGGACGTCATCGTTCACTTTTGTTACAATGGACAAATTATGCGGATTCGGAATCTCGTCTTTCGTTACGATGTATGGACCTAGCGGACAGCTGCCGTCAAGCGTTTTTCCTAGGAAGAACTGCTTGCGCTCAGCCTGCACATCTCGCGCAGTCAAGTCGTTTGCAATTGTATAGCCGAAAACTGTATCGTATGCGAGCTGTTTGGGAATATTGCGGCCGCCTTTTCCGATGACAACTGCAAGTTCACCTTCATAGTCAAGCTGATTCGTTACGTTTTCATGGACGGACAACTTCTGTTCGTCTGCTGCAATTGCAGTGTGTGCTTTCGTGAAGATCATCATTTTTTCCGGAGTGCCTTCTCCGCCCATTTCGGATGCGTGATCCGCGTAATTTTTACCGACGCACAGGACGTTTTTAGGAGTCCGTGGAATTGGAGATAACCATTCGATTGCTTCGTAGGAATACTTGAACGCATTCATATCTTCATGCACGCGCGCTTGCTCACACAAGGTACGGATTTGTTCGACAAAGTCCATGCCGCTCGCTACGCCTTCTGCAATCGACGCTGGGAAGTTTTGCACGCCAACCGCCTCAGCAATTTTCTGTACATCCCATACCGCTTCCTCTTTTTTCACTTTAGGTCCGAATAATGTCTTCCCGTCATACTTGAACGAAAGTAATTTCATTGAGTAGTCCATCCCTTCCATCATTGGTTTGCATTACGTACTGTTACGACAAGTCTCGTCGTTTCTCCTTTTTATTCGATAAAATTGTGCCATACGTTCCGATTCGCCATACCCATTCGATAGGTCCCATCTTGTAGCGGGATAGCCACAAGTCTGCGAGCAGCGCTTGAACGACAAAGATTCCGACAGCCATAAGCGTTCCTGTCATAATATCTACTTTGCCGTACATTCCGAACCCATAGTGGTAGAAGATAAGCGTCGCAATGACGGATTGACCAATATACGTCGTCATCGACATACGGCCTGCTTTGGCAACGGGGCGGAATACTTTCGTAAACCATGATGTTGTACAAAGCAGCAAAACCAATGCCCCGTATCCAATCGCAACTAGCGGTCCGCCGAAATACGTTTGAACGAGCTGCATAGATACATCGGGTCCAATTAAAAATGGCAATGCCTTTAATAATAAGCCGATGATTAGTGTACTTACTCCCACGACAACTAAACGGCTTTTCAATTCCTTCGCACGTTCAAAAATTTTCCACTTCGCAAACGCTGCCCCGATCATCATGAGCGGCAAAATCATCACTGGTGTTAAGAAGAGGTTTAAACCGCTTACCATTACCCATTCTTTTGCACGGAATGCGAGGGCTGCCGCGTAACTTCCATGTCCATACACTTCAATCGATTCCTGGAGCTGCTGAATGTCCGCAAACTCGGATAGCGCAGCGCCTGTGTCGAATTGTTCAGCTACGTACAACAATCCCGTGATCAAGCCGTTCGGTACAACATAAAGCGCAATCGCTCCAAAAAACAACCATTTGGGAGGAACCCGGACAAGTGCAATCATGATGAAGCCCATAATGGCATACGTGAACAAAATATCCCCCGACCAGATGAAGAACCCATGAATGAGTCCGAACAAAAGCAAAATCGACATTCTGCGCACCGCCACAGGTCCAAACGGTGACTTTTGCAGTAAAGACTTTTCATACTGCATACTTAGTCCATACCCGAAAAGCATCGCAAATATCGGATAGAAACTCGCTTCTATGAAAATATCAAGCCACATGAACGGCAGTCCTTCCCCATTGTCCGGAAACCAGCTATACGGATCCATATACATATAGGGAGAGTGAAAAACGAGCATGTTCGCGATGAAAATACCTAGTAAAGAAAATCCTCGAAGCATATCCAGCGCTTCAATCCGTCCGGCATCGCCGATTGGTAGTCTAGTCAAACTGTCTCCTCCTGAACTGTCAATGCCCGACCCTCGTCAAACAAATAGAGCAGCATTTCTTTAATTTCCACATGTGTAATTGCTTCAATTGCAGTTTTATATAAACTGAGCTGAATGCGATAGCGCGACTGCATTTCATGATCAACCGCTTCTTCAGTCGAAAACCGTCCTTTTAATCGATCGGTCTTGTAATCCAGCAGCACCCATCCGTCCGGCTCTTCAAATAAGCAGTCCGCGATTCCCTGCAGAATCTGGGAATCTCCGTCCGCTCCATCATATGCATACGTAAATGGCAGTTCCTTTAATACACGTGTGGACTGCTGCATTCGAGCCGCAACCGACGAATTCGCAAACTGGACAATTGCATCCCGGTCTAGCGCCTTTACTTCTTCTTCGGTCAGCAATTGTCGATTCACCAAATCATTCAAAAGCGCTTCAACGTGCTCAAAATCATTTGTTTTCGACAAGTCAATATGCTGCATCACGGTATGCATCGCGGTTCCCACTTCAGCTGTGCTAATCGATCGCTGCTGTAAAAAAGCAGGGCGTTCGTGCAAGTAAGCTTGACTCACTTCCCCATCGCGATTCGCGAATGGATCATTCAGCGTCGACTCTGCTTCTAATTGTGCAACCCGCTTCAATTCCGTCACAGAAACTTTCGATCGCTTGTTAACAGATGCAAGATGCGGATATTGATAATCAAACCGTCTCTTCACTTCCAAAAGAAGAGATTCATCCACATCAGGAATCGGCAATTCTTCTGTTTCTGATAAATTCTCCGTATCCTCTGGCTCAGCCAAGGATTCGCTAAAATAGGATACCGGCAGTGCATTAATGTTCCACTTAGAAGGATGATCGTTCACCAGTGCGCCTTGCGTCGTACCGAACTTTACAAAGTCTTCATGGCGCGCAACCGCCGGCCCAATCCAATCTAAATAGCCATTCGCACGCGAACGCATGTAATCCGGCAACCGCCGTCCAGGTTCAACAAGCTGCGCATCTTGCCACTTCGTCATCGACTTTTCGATATCTTTCACTGTCGCAACTAACTCCAACTGCTCTTTAGGCCGTGTCATCGCAACATACAAAATACGCATTTCTTCAGAACGCATCTCCAGCTCTTTCTGCTCTTTCATCGCTAAAAACGGCAGCGATGTATACATAATCCGTTTATCCGGATCAATCGCTTTCACTGCGAGTCCAAAATGCTGGTCAAACAAGTACGGTTCATTGAAATCCATCTTGTTGAACTGCCTGCCCATCCCAGCAACAAACACATTCGGAAATTCCAATCCTTTAGACGAGTGAATCGTCATAATCCGCACGACATCTTCTTTTTCACTCAAGTAGCGAGCGGCCCCGAGATCATCCCCGCGCCGCTGCATCCGATCAACAAAACGCAAGAAGCGGAACAGGCCGCGGAATGAGGTCTTCTCATATTCAATCGCACGATCATGCAGCGCCCTCAAATTCGCTTGACGCTGCTTTCCGTTCGACATGCTGCCTACCATTTCATAGTAGTTCGTATCACTGTAAACCTGCCAAATGAGTTCTGACAATGAGCCCCTGCGCGCTAAATTCCGCCATTCTTCAAACGCAAGCAAGAATCGCTGCAGCTTTTGCTGAGTTTCAGGCGCCATCCCAGATCCCTTCGTTGCGATGAACGTCTTCAGCGCTTCATAAAATGGTACGTTTTTCGAAGCAAGCCGCACTTGTGCTAACTCATTTTCCGTCATGCCGACAAACGGCGCACGCAGAACAGATGCGAGCGGAATATCTTGATACGGATTATCAATCACCCGCAGCGTATTCAGCATAATCGTCACTTCCAGGGCATCGAAATAGCCGCGGGACAACTCTACGTAAACAGGAATTTCAGCCCGCTTGAATTCCTCTGCAATTTCAGCAGACCACGTCATCGAACGCATAAGAACAACAATATCGCTATAACGGATTGGACGTTTTTCCCCGCTGAATGCATCGCACACTTCATGTCCGTCTGACATCCACTGCTTGATTTTCTTCACCATATAACGGGCTTCCGCCTGAGAGCTCTTCAGATTCTCCAAGTCCTCCGCCGTTTCGTCTTCGAACTCTTCCTCTTCTGAGTATAGGACGGTCAAATGTGCTGCCGTTTCAGCCTCAGGATATC
>JARIBI010000022.1 GCA_029257435.1 Sporosarcina sp.
CAACGGAAATATTAAAAATGTTGCTACCCACTACGTTACCCACTGCAACATCTGCGTTTCCGCCGAATGCTGCGATAATACTGACAGTCGCTTCCGGTGAACTTGTTCCGAATGATACAATCGTTAACCCGATCAAAATAGGCGGAACTTGCAGCAGTCTCGCGATATTAGAGGAACCGTCAACGAAAAAGTCGGCTCCTTTTATCAATAATACAAATCCAACAATCAGTAAAACGTATACCATGTGCTTGTGATCTCCCATCATGCAACTATAGTTTCAACTCTTTTTTTCATCTTCTACTATACATACCACAGTTAACGTAATTTTAATATAAAGACCATGAAAACAATAAAAAAGCGGCTTGCTGTGTACGACACAATTCCAGAACAATTCCGGAAAGTATCCGATTTGTGCCGGGAACGATTTTCCAAGATGTCCGAAGTGCAAGTGATTCGGGCAAATGATACTGTTTAAAACAATAAGAACAATTGATGGATAGTCATTACTAATGTATTTCACCCACTAAGCAAAGAAAGAAGGTAATTTCCTTGAAGAAAACGGTTGGTATTATCGGTGCCGGTATAGGGGGTCTAATGGCCGGAGCATTCTTGGCACAAGAAGGCTGGCAAGTGACTGTTTTTGAAAAAGCGACGACTGTCGGCGGATCAGCAGGTACATATGCGCGGAAAAATCGACGCTTCCCTACCGGCGCAACGATTGCTTTCGGATTAGAAGACCAAGGATTACTGGATACGCTGTTCCAACAACTCGATATCAAGATCCCGTTCGACGTGCTGGATCATCCGATGGACGTCGTATTGGAAGATCGGAGTATTTCGCTATATCGCGATCCGTCCTTATGGAAAGCGGAACTCGTTCGCGTCTTCCCTGAAAGAAGCGATGATGTCCTCGCCTTTTGGCACGCATTAGAACAGCTAAGTGAAGCGGTATACGGAGTGACCGCAACAGGCGTATCGTTGCCAGTTCGGCGTATATATGATTTAGGGAAGTTGCCAAGTCACGCCGTTTCCCATCTGGGAAGTCTGTTACGTCTAGCTCGCAATGCTCTGAGGACTGTTGAAGACCTGCTGCGCATGCATCACCTCGATACATACAAACCCTTAAGGGAGTTTTTAGATGCCCAAGTGCTTGACGCAGCTCAAACCGATTGTACACAAGCCGCTTTACTGCCATCCAGTCTTGCGCTCACCATTTACAGACGAGGCAGTTTTTACGTAGATAAAGGAATCGGCCAGCTAAGTGGAACACTCGCAGAGCGAATTCAAAAACTCGGCGGTGAAGTGCGGACCGATTCTCCAGTAAAAGTACTGATTCTAGAAGAGGGAAAATGGCGGATTGTTACTAAAAAGTGCTCGGAATTGTATGACACGGTGATCAATAACAGCGGGGTTTCATTCGGCATGGGGACGAGTCATGCAGAAGGGGAAGACTTTTCTTGGGGAGCATTCCGGATTGACGCATTGTTGAAGGAGACGTTCAGGCACCGAGTGTTAGGCCAACGCTCCCTCCCTTTTGCAGCCCAAATTGTTCCGGATAAAAAACAAACGGTTTTATATACAGACGGACACGGTCCCGTATACGTCACATTCCAGCCCGCCTATAATCGAAAAAACGAGCGGGTCGAAGACGAACTGATGATGACCTGTTCCATACATACGCAGTCGGAACAGTGGAAATCGTTATCGGACAGCGAGTACCTCCAGAAAAAGAACCGCGTAATGGAAGCGATGCTTGAAGAGATTCAACGAGTCTTCCCTATTCAAGACTACGTACTTTTATCAGAAGCTGGGACGCCCCTGACGTATGAAAAATATATCGGGAAAACGGAAGTCGGCGGATTTCCAATGACAGTTCGAAATGCAATCCTTAAACCGAAAAGTGTGCGTTCTTCTCTATCGAACTTCTACATCGCGGGTGAACAATCTTTCCCTGGACCCGGCACACTGTCTTCAGCACTCAGTGGCTATCATACAGCACGAGCAATGTTGAACGGGCGCTTGTGACAGAGGAGAGTTGAAAAAGTTGATACTTCATTCAAATTCTTACCTAGAGCAACAAAGGTGGATTAAACTCGGATTCAGTTGACTCACTAGATGAACCAATACCTTCCCTCTTCAATCCTGTATGCTCTTCGATACACAGGTGATACCGGAGGCGCGACTTTTTCACATTTGTAGGGAATGAGCAATGAAGTGGATGCGGAATATGATCTGCAATCGGGAAGTCCAGTTGACCGGCAGCTGCTAGTTTTCTCAGCTCCCGGCTACTTCTTCACTAAGCGGCACAATAGCAGACGGCTGTACGATTTTCATCTCTTCAACAAAGGATTCGATGAACTGATGTCGGACGGTACGGGGCAGATTATAATAATTCATATTCCGTCCATCGCGCCGGAACCCAAACCAGGAGAGATTGGTCAAATACACAGAATTCTGGAACTCGCCAAGCCCATATCCTTCGATGACGGATAAGATGAA
>JARIBI010000247.1 GCA_029257435.1 Sporosarcina sp.
TAATTTGCATGGTAAACGACACCCATCTGGTCGGTCTCTGCATATCGAATTTCAATTTCCTTTTCACTGACAAACATTTAACGTCACCTCTTCTATATAGCCAAGTATACAAAAGTCCGACAAAAAAATCAGGCATCAAGATTCTAAAAAACCCCTTACTGAACTGAGTCAGTAAGGGGAAGATATCGATGATGATCAGCCTTTCATCTTGTCGCGAAGTACCATCTGAAGAATGCCGCCGTGACGGTAGTAGTCGATTTCGACTTCTGAATCGAAACGCGCGAGCGCATCGAATTCCGTTACAGTGCCATCTGCAGCAGTTGCAGTCACTTTCAAGATGTCGCGTGGCTTCACGCCTTCTGCGATGTTAACGCTGATTGCTTCTTCTCCTGTTAATCCAAGAGATGCTGCACTTTGTCCGTTAACGAACTGCAGTGGAAGCACACCCATCATCACAAGGTTAGAACGGTGAATCCGCTCATAGCTTTCTGCGATAACTGTTTTAATGCCGAGAAGAGATGTACCCTTCGCAGCCCAGTCACGTGAAGAGCCCATTCCGTAATCTTTACCAGCGATGACAGCAAGACCTGTACCATCTTGCTGGTACTTCATGCATGCGTCATAGATTGGCATAATTTCTTTGTTTGGCCAGTAAGTTGTGTACCCGCCTTCTGTGCCTTTTGCGATTTGGTTACGGATACGGATGTTTGCAAACGTACCGCGCATCATTACTTCGTGGTTACCGCGGCGTGAACCGTATGAGTTGAAGTAACGCGGCTCTACGCCGTTTTCACGCAAGTAGATGCCTGCTGGTGTATCTTTACCGATTGCTCCCGCTGGTGAAATGTGGTCCGTCGTAATGGAGTCGCCAAATTTACCAACAACGCGCAAGTCTTTTAATGCGCCGATGTCTTCTGGCTCTTTTGAAAGACCTTCGAAGAATGGCGGGTTTTGAATATATGTTGAGTTCTCATCGAAATCATACAATGCATTATCCGTAGTTTCGATTGCGTTCCACGCTTCGTTTTCAGTGAAGACGCGTGCATATTCTTTACGGAAGAGTTCAGGAGTGACCGTTTTCTCGATCATTGCCTTTACTTCTTCAGTTGAAGGCCAGATGTCCTTGAAGAATACGTCTTTGCCATCTTTAGATTGACCGATAGGTTCTTTTTTGAAGTCAATATCCACTGTTCCAGCGAGTGCATATGCAACAACTAGTGGCGGCGAAGCCAAGTAGTTCGCTTTTACAAATGGGTGAATACGTCCTTCAAAGTTACGGTTACCGGAAAGAACGGATGAAACGAGCAAGTCGTTATCGCCGATTGTCTTTTCGATTTCAGGAAGTAATGGACCGGAGTTACCGATACATGTTGTACAGCCGTATCCAACTGTGTTGAATCCGATTTGGTCGAGGTACTTATCAAGACCTGAGTCCTGAAGGTATCCTGTAACAACCTTTGAACCCGGTGCGAGCGACGTTTTCACATATGCAGGCGGTGTTAGTCCAAGCTCCACTGCTTTTTTAGCAACGAGGCCGGCACCAAGCATTACGTATGGGTTCGATGTATTCGTACATGAAGTGATTGCTGCAATCGCTAGATCGCCTGTTTTCATCTCCATTTCCGTACCGTTTGCGAACTTGATTGTACCGCTCTTCTTCATCTCTTTCGGCGTAAGTCCAAATCCTTGGTTGCCTTCAGGTGCGACAACTGCATCATTGAATTCACGCTTCATGTCTGAAAGTGGAATCATGTCTTGCGGACGTTTCGGTCCAGCAAGGTTCGCTTCTACTTGAGTCAAATCGATTTCGACGACTTCTGTGTAGATTGGATCTTCTTTGTCTGTAGTGAAGAACATGTCGTTTTCTTGCAAGTACTTTTTCACGACATCGATATGTTCTGAGTCGCGGCCAGTCAAACGCATGTAGTTTAGTGACTCTTCGTCTACTGGGAAGAAACCACATGTTGCACCGTACTCAGGTGCCATATTCGCAATTGTCGCACGGTCAGCAAGCGGCAATTGTGGAACGCCTGGTCCGAAGAACTCGACGAATTTACCAACTACACCGTGTGCACGCAATGTTTGCGTCACTTTTAGTGCAAGGTCAGTTGCAGTAGTTCCGTTTGGAAGTTCACCTGTCAACTTCACACCGATAACTTGTGGAATTGGGAAGTAAGAAGGCTGTCCAAGCATTCCTGCTTCAGCTTCAATTCCGCCAACGCCCCATCCGAGTACGCCGATTCCGTTAATCATTGTTGTGTGAGAGTCTGTTCCGACTAACGTATCTGGATACGCTTCGAATGAACCATCTTCGTTTTCGATTGCATGGACAACACTCGCCAAGTACTCAAGGTTTACCTGGTGAACGATACCAGTTGCGGGTGGAACTGCACGATAGTTGTCGTATGCTTTTTGTGCCCAGCTCAAGAACTGGTAACGCTCAGCATTACGCTCAAACTCGAGTTCCATATTTTTCTGAAGTGCATTTGAAGTTCCATAGCTGTCAACTTGAACCGAGTGGTCAATGACAAGGTCTACGGGAATTTCCGGGTTAATCTTATCTGGATCTCCGCCCATTTCTGCCATTGCTGAACGAAGAGATGCCAAATCGACAACAACAGGAACACCTGTGAAGTCTTGCAAGATTACGCGGGAAGGTTTGAAGGGTACTTCAGCATCCGCATCCGCGTCCTTGCCCCATTTTGCCAGGTTGTTTACATGATTGTCTTGGATGACATATCCGTCGTGTTGGCGCAGGACAGATTCTAACAGTACTTTGATCGAGTAAGGCAATCGTGAGACCTTTGCAATGCCTGCGTCTTCAATCGCTCCAATGCGGTAGTAGTTGTACTTTTTACCGTTCAGATCAAACGAGGAGCGGCTGTTATGAAAATTGCTCTTTGTCATTGTTGAATTCCTCCTTTACGTACTGAAAAGGCTCTATAAATAAGCATCTTTTCTCTACTCCATCATATAACAGCAAAGTCTATAAGTAAATTACATTAAATTTATAGTAATCCATAAGAAAACACGATAGATGGTTCAAGAGAAGAATAGATGCATAATTTCGCCTGTCTGTGCATAATGGAATTAGAACATGGAAAGGACGTGCTATACGTGAAGAGAGCGTTATTGGTGATTGACTATACGGAGGATTTTGTTGCAGAAGATGGAGCTTTGACTTGCGGGAAACCTGGAATTGCTTTAGAAGGGTATATTGAGCAGCTGGCTAAGGAGTTTATCAACAAAAATGAGGCGGTCGTATTTGCAGTAGACGTTCATGACGAAAATGATCCGTATCATCCGGAAACACGTCTTTTCCCTCCGCATAATTTACGCGGAACTGCGGGAAGAGAACCCTTCGGATCACTGAAACAGCTATATGAAGAAAACCGCGAAGCGATCTATTGGATGGATAAAACCCGGTACAGTGCATTTGCAGGGACCAATCTTGAAATTTGGTTGCGTGCGCGCGGGATTCAGGAGCTCCATTTAGTAGGTGTCTGTACAGATATTTGTATATTGCACACTTCTGTAGATGCCTATAACAAAGGGTTTACAACAGTGATCCATGAACGAGGTGTCGCAAGTTTCGACGCGGCCGGACATGACTGGGCATTGCGTCATTTTGAAAATACATTGGGAGCTGAGATAATTCGATAAGTCTGTGTAAAATCCGATTATTCTATTCAAATAATTTTAGCGAATATGTTTCAAGTAGGTCAATTACGGTTATTATAAAGACTAGAACAGACATACTATATAGCTAAAAGGAGAGGATTTTAAATGAGTATCATTTGGTTCTTAATTATCGGAGGAATTATTGGTTGGGTTGCCGGACTTATTCTAGGGAAAGATATCCCGGGTGGAATTATTGGTAACATTATTGCAGGTATCGTAGGTGCATGGGTTGGCGGAATGCTGCTCGGCTCTTGGGGACCTAAAGTTTCGGACTTCTATCTCGTACCAGCAATCATCGGTGCTGTCATTCTTGTCTTCATCGTCAGCCTGATTATGAAAGCTATGCGTAAAGCTGCATAACAAAAAGGACTTCGCGAAGAGCGAAGTCCTTTTATTTTTGCGCTTGCTGGGTTTGCTGTGCTTCATATTCTTCGAAGAACCAAAGTACATCTTCTACATATTTATCACTATGATTGTAGTGGAAAATGGCCTTCTCGATTTGCCCATCAGCTGCCCCACTTTGTGCTAGGTAGTTAGCAGCGCTATAGATGGCATCTTCTAGGTTGTAAGGATCTGCAATTCCATCCCCATTTCCATCGACTCCGTATCCGCCATATTTTTCAATGACATCTGGGTTGGTTTTATCGTCTTCAGGGATATTTCCTTTGCCAAGGTCTGTACAGCCAGGATATCCCCAGCCAACGAACGTACACGGCATGAATTGCATATGCCCTTCGGCTCCTGTGGGGGAGACCATAGTTTTCATTGTAGAAAAACGTGTTTCCACTCGATGATGTGCAGCTAACAGCGTCCAAGGAATTTTGTATTCCTCCGCTGCCTCTTTGTAAATCGGGATGTATTCGTCGGGAATCGTTAGCCCGCCGTGCCGTTCATGCAAGTCCATCAAAGTACTGGCGGATTTTTGAATCACATCCGGATGACGAATGCTTGTCCAAATAATCGCAGTTAACGTGAAGAGGACGACTGAAACGGGAATCAGCAGCACGATTAGCAAGATTTTAGCTTTCGCCGTTAGGCTGCGTCTCTTTTTCTTCACTCGTCCCTCTCCTCTTTTGCGTGTGACTTAGTCTTTTTTATTTAGTGCTTTCATGTCTTTTACAATTGTATCATATGGAACGTCTACATTACCCGGGTAGGATTTAACGACTTTTCCTTCTTTATCGACTAAACCAAATCGTGATCCGTGAATTACCTGGTCAGAATTCGGATCGTCAATAACAGGCATTTTAAAGGACTTTACTGCAAGATCGCTTATGTCCTCCATCTTATAACCAGTGAGCATTTCCCATTTGGATGAATCCGGAACATCGAATCCTTCCAAGTATGTGCCTAGTTTTTCAGGAGTATCGACATCAGGGTCTACACTGAAGGATACGATTTTGTAGTCTTCAATTCCTTTAGCTTCCAGCTTTTCTTGAATCTCCGCCATATTGGACATCATAGGCGGGCAAACAGTCGTACATGTAGTGAATACAAACTGTGCTAGCCAGATTTCACCTTTTAAATCATCCAATGAAACTTTTTCGTTGTTTTGGTTGGTGAATTCAAATGGCGCGATGCTGTAATGATGATCCGCCTTGAATCCGCCGGAGCATGCACTCAATACAAGTGCCATCATGAATACGCCAAAAATGATTGCCTTTTTCTTCATTACACTTCCCCCAAACCTATTGTGTTTACCTTATCATATTCTACAAACAAACGCCAAACAACCAGGGAATCATGTGTTGTTTGGCGTTTGTTTGTCGGTTATGTGAAGACTACTTCACTTTTAGAGTAACGAGCGCTCCGTGGATTGCTTCAAGCTTCGTCTCCAGTCGGTGGAGCAGATAGAAGGAAACAAAAACCGGAAAGCCCACCTCTTGGATGAAGCCCATTGTTTGTTCCAACAATTGTTCCATCACTTTCGCCTCCTTAAATTGTGTATGATGTGCAAGTTTTATGAGATGGTTTTAAAAAAGCCGGTCCCTGTCAGCTGACGAGGGACCGGCTTACGTGCTTTTTTCCATATTATTTGCTACTGATCAGGTCGCTTACCGAGCGATCGATAATCCGTGCGCTTTTGACAGCGGTAAGAACGTCCCCATCTTTTTTGAACACGCCAGAAGCAATGATCTGTTCCATCGCGGTTTTCACCTCAGTGGGTGTAACCCCCGGACGCGGTTCATCGACAGTTAAGACAAAATCTTTTCCATCTGATTTCGTAAATACGAGTTGAAGTGTGAGTGCCATTTCGAATTCCTCCTTTTCCTGTTAGTTAGTTTGTGATTTCTGATGTGACGATTTTTTCATAAGACATGACCGTCATTGCTGACAGTTGGCCAAGTGAAGCAAGTGCAAGCTGTAAATTGGCGGGTGTTGCGTTTTGTTCGACGAAACGGTAGCTTTGCGACTTACGGATAAGACGGCCATCTGGTGTTGAACCTGCGTTGTAGAAAATTTTGCCGACTGCTGTTTGAAACTCAAGTGCTGCTGCCATGTGCGTTCCCCTCCTTTCACAGTCTAGATAGACGAAACTTGCAGAAAAGGATACAATGTTCGTGAATGTTTTTAAGTTTACGGGTACAATTGATAGCGTAGAGAGTCATAAAGAGGTGAACGTATTATGCCAGGCTGGTTTATCTGGTTTATTGTATTTTGGTGTGTTGTCCTAATCGGCTTGTTTGCGATTGGCGGATTTTTCATGTTCCGTAAGTTCCTGAAAGTGTTCCCGAAGGAAGATGGCAAATCGACATTAGACTGGGAAGAATACTACGTGGACCGTTCGCTTCACCTATGGAATGCGGAAGCCAAGGGATTATTGAATGAACTGGTGCAGCCGGTTCCTGAACTTTTCCGTCCGGTAGCGAAGCAGAAGATTGCGGGCCGTATTGGTCAAATTGCTTTGGATGAGCATGCGAAGACGATTGAATTCGATCATATAATTCGCGGCTACATCGTGGCAACGCCGAAACGCGACCACAAATTCTTACGTAAGAAGCTCACGACGATGGATGTCGACATGACACCATATGAGCATCTTTTTTAACACAAAAAGAGAGAGACCTGGTCAGTTGACCATGAGTCTCTCTCTTTTTTTTAGGTGGTTGTATTTAATGAGCATTCCAATTCGCCATGGGACGATCATCGCAAATGCGAGGATGAAGAACATACCGGCAAGTTCCCCGACGTCGATGGAGCTGCTGAGAATCAGTTTTGCAACCAGTCGGAAGATGAGTAATGCCGCCAAAATGACGATGAATGCTTTCGATCGTTTTACAAACAATTGACCATTCTTATGTTCAAAGTTTGTCGTAGCAATCAAAATCGTGGAAAAGAGCAGCCCGACAGCCGCAGCTTCCATCACCTGACTCCACGGAACCTGAAATTGAGTAAACAAAAACATAAGCATTCCAGAAGACATAAACAATGGCGGCAGTATAATACGAATCGGTGAAATCGGGCGTTCTGCCGCTTTGGAGCGGACAATGAACGCTAATATCCCCATGAAGAAAAATGCAGCGGTTGAGCCGACGATTAAATAGACGGGCGGGATTTCATTGAAAATCATATCAATCAATTCCTGCAGCTGACTCATCCGCGCGCCTCTTTCAGCTCGTCCAATCGTTTACGAAGTTGCTCCATTGGAACAAACCTCGCAAACCGCGTCGTTTCTTTTCCATGTCTGAATAACAATACAGCAGGCGCTGCAAATAAAGACAGCTGCCCTGCCATTTCAGGTACTTTCGCGACATTCACATAATAGAACGGAAATGGATACTGTTCAGTCAACACTTCCACTTGTGGATACAACCCATCACATACAGAACAATGATCGGTTTTCACGAATAATAGTATAGCCTCATGTTGTGTTAAAAGTTCTTGCCATGCTTGAAAAGACATAACTTCGTTCATTTTTCAATCCTCCTTGATGGTCAGAAACCTTGGAAATCTCCAAAGATCGGACTAAGTAAGCTGATTAAGAATGTCATACCGTCGAAGAATAGCACGATACCGAAAATAATCATGAAAGCTCCGCCAATCCGCATAATCTTCAGGTTGTGTTTACGAATCCAGCCAAGACGAGTAACGAAGAACGACAGCACAAAGAATGGAATCGCGAATCCAAGGACGTAGGTCATCATGTAAAGCATACTGGAGCCTGGATTAGATGCTGCAAGTCCGATGATTGCCCCGATGATCGGTCCCATGCACGGCTGCCAGCCTGCTGAAAATGCAAGTCCGATAAGGGCAGATCCTAAATAACCCGAAGGTCGGTTTTTAAATTGAAGTTTGTGTTCTTGCATTAAAAATTTCGGTGTAAAAATTCCGACTACCATTAAACCGAATAACACGATGAAAATGGCGCCAACCTGCCGAAGAATATCCATATACTCGATAAAGAAACGACCGATGAATGAAGATCCGAATCCAAGGAAAATGAATACAATAGAAAATCCTAAAAGGAAAAATAGCGTATGCAACATTCCGTTTCGGTTCATCCGCTTCTTGTCTGAGCGTAAGTCATCGATTGACATCCCAGTAATGTAAGAGATGAATGCTGGATACAGCGGTAGTACACACGGAGAAATGAAACTTAAAAATCCCGCTCCGAATGCAAGGAATATGTTCACATCTGTTGCCAAGGAACCTCCCCCTTTGATATTTTTTTCTTTCTCCCTTTCATCGTATCAGAACGAGTCATTCAATACGTACTTTTTGTCTGTGAACAGTTTATGACACATTATAAAACCATACGCCTGAAAAACGTGAACGGTTTTATAATCACTTGTTTAATCAAGCTGTCTGTCCATTTTGAAGCTGATACATTTTATAGTAAAGTCCTTTCATACTAAGCAGTTGTTGATGGGTTCCTCGTTCAGCAATTTCTCCTTTATGCAGCACTAATATTAGTTCCGCATCTTGAATTGTACTAAGCCGGTGTGCAATGGCAATGGTAGTTCTGCCTTTTCGCATTTTTTGTAAACTGGCTTGGATTGCGATTTCCGTTTCTGTGTCAATATTGGCGGTTGCTTCATCAAGTACAAGTACCTTCGGATCGACGGCCATAGTCCGTGCAAATGCAATGAGCTGTCGCTGTCCGCTTGATAGGGTCGCTCCGCGTTCCATCACTTTGTGTGCGTATTCACCTTCTAACTGTTTAATGAACTTATTGGCTTGGACAAATTCCGCTGCTGTCCTTACCTCTTCTGATGTCATCGATTCGTTATGAAGACGGATATTGCTTTCAATATCCCCATAAAACATGAATGGATCTTGAAGGACGAGCCCGACTTTGTTCCGTAATTCCTGCATTGGATAGGACTTCAGTGATCGTCCGTCAATGATAATAGAACCGTGCTCGTACTCATAGAACCTCATAAGCAAGTTAATGATTGAACTTTTTCCGCTGCCTGTATGTCCGACCAGGGCAACGGTTTCACCTGCATTCGCCTTGAACGAAATATCTTTCAATACATCGGTTTTGCCATCATAACTAAACGTAACGCCGTCAAAGATGATAGTTCCTTCTGTAATTTTAGCGTTCTTTTCCAGCAGCTGAACAGGCTCCATGTCCGGTTCGTCAATGAGTGTGAAAACGCGTGATGCTGAAACAAGCGCCTGCTGGAAAATAGACATCCGGTTCATCACTTGTTGGACGGGCTGGAACAATCGGCTTAGCAATGTCGTAAATGCATAGATGATTCCGACATCGACCGCTGTTGAAAGCGAAGTGAACCCAAAATATGCCAGCGTACAGACCACTGCCGCTGCATATAACAAGTCGATGAACGGTCCAAGCAGAATACTGTCGAACTTGATGTTTCTTATTCCCGCTCGATAGTGCCCGTCATTGATTGACTTAAATTCATCTGCAAGCCGCTCTTCTTGACGGAATGCTTGGATCATGCCCATTCCTGAAAGAGATTCGGATATCTTTCCGTTCAATTGACTGAGTCGTTCCCGGATATCTTGATAAAAGTCTGCGCTGTAATGACGATAGACCGATATCAAAATTATAAACAGCGGCAGCAAGACCATCGAATACAGCGCAAGCTTTGCATCCAGTGAAAATAATGCAATGTAAACGCCGATGATTCCGAAAATCGCTTGCAAGAACGTGACAACAACACTCACAAACATTTCTTTTATGGCTTCTGTATCGTTTGTCACACGCGAAACGATTGCACCGGCAGGCGTTTTGTCGAAATAGCGCATCCCAAGTCCATGCACTTTAGTAAAGGCATCAATTCGTATTTGCTGGATAATCCTAAGTGCGATTCGTTGAAAGCGCAGCGATTGGAAATAAGAAATCACAACAACTGTTACTTGAATCGCAACATAAGAAACGAGTAAGCGGATAATACTCGTGCGTTCGAAATTCAACGTCACGAGATGACTGTCGATGAATGATTGAATGAGAAGCGGGCTTACGATGCTTCCAGTTATCGTGAGCGCTAGGAGCAGCAACGCAATCGCAATCGACAGTTTATGAGGCTTCAAGTATTGAAGAAGACGAACAAATACTTCCCATTGTCCCCGAGCTGATAATTTTGTCTGCTTCACTTCTGCCATTACGCCCCGCCCCCTTGTTCTACAGACGCTTCAAGTTGTTGCAAATCGTACATTTCTTTGTAACTCCCGCTTTGTGCCATCAATTCTGAGTGGGTTCCAGACTCTGCTATTGTCCCTTCGTCCATAACAATAATTTGATGTGCATGTTGAATGGCGCTTAACCGGTGGGATGTAATGATTGTTGTTTCTCCGCTGCGTGTTTCTTTCAAAGAACGAAGAATCGCTTCTTCGGTTTTTGCATCCACTGCAGAAAGAGAGTCGTCTAAAATTAGCAGCTCAGGCTGCATAAGCAATGCCCGGGCAATCGATATCCGCTGTTTCTGTCCTCCGGATAAGGACACGCCCCGTTCCCCTACAATCGTACGATACCCTTCTGCAAACCCTTCAATATCTTCATGGATGTGGGCAAGGCGTGCAGCGTTGTGAATCTCTTCGGACGGAACCGCTGGATTCGTAAAGGCGATGTTTTCCGCCAGTGTCGTTGAAAACAAGAAGTGATCTTGCGGGACATATCCAATCGATTCCCGCAGCCGCTGCTGTTTGTATTGATGAATAGAATGTCCGCCGTACGATATGATCCCTTCATAATCATCAAATTCCCGCAGCAGCAGCTTCAAAATGGCGGTCTTTCCGGAGCCGGTTTTACCGACAATCCCGAGCGTTTCCCCTTGTCTCAGCGTAAAGTGAACATCACGGAGTGCTGGGTTCGGATCCCCCGGGAACGTGAAGCTGTCAATATCGACAGAAAGATCTCCCTTTGGCCGCTCATCAATTGCACCTTCTACATCAACTACTTCAGGGTCCACTGAGAGTAATTCACGAATTCGTGTATACGAAGCGCTGCCCCGCTCTACAATATTGAAAAGAAATCCGAACGCAAGCATTGGCCATGTCAACAATCCAAGATACGTACTGAACGCAACCATATCTCCTATACTCATTTCCCCGGCGATTATAAAGCGGGCACCAAAGATAAACGAAATAATAGAAGATATCGCAAAGATCCCGCCGATAGTCGGGTCAAACAGTGCATCTACACGGGCAACCCGCATGTTCTTCTCTACAACTTCCTCCGAGAGTTCCGTGAAGTCTTCGATGTCCTCTTTTTGCTGCCCGAACGTTTTAATGACTTTTACGCCAGAGATGCTCTCTTGAGTCTTATCGTTCATGCTGGAAAAGGCTTCTTGAGCAGTGCGGAAATGACGGCGCAGCAATTTGCCATAAAAACTTGTCAATACAATCATGATGGGAATCGGAATAAGTGCAATCAGCGTCAACTTCCAGTTAATCGTTAACGCCATCGTTAAGATAACAAAACCGCCTGTTGAAATGGAATCGAACAACGTCAATACACCCATGCCTGCAGTTTGCTGAACTGCACTCACGTCATTAGTTGCGTGGGCCATTAAATTACCTATTCGGCGTTTTTGATAAAAAGCGGGTGACATCTTTAAAAAATGATCGAATAATTGCTTGCGGATCGTACGTGCAAGTACAATCGATGACCCAAAAATCATGACCCGCCAAAGATAGCGGAATGCGTACATTGCAATCCCCGCGGCTGCAAGAATGACGAGCCATTTCGTCAGCTGGGATCCAGTTAACGTTCCTTTCGTAATGTCATCGACGATATAGCCGATGATTTTAGGCGGCAGCAGCTGCAATATCGAAACAAGTACAAGTGCTGCAATTCCAATTGCATATTGCCTTTTACGCTGTTTAAAAAACCAGCCGAGCTGAATGAGTACGTTCAATAAATTCCCCCGCCAATCTATATAGGACTTCGAATAGTTTAGCAGGCTCTTACATAATTCGGAAAGTATTTGTTTCGAATTATCCGATTTCAGAAACAGTTTCAATATCCAGGAGTGAAAGAATGCGTGCTCGGCCGTCAATTGTCACAACGCGCAACTGTTTTCTCTCTGGTTCTAGACAATGAACGTAAAAGTCATCGGTTGCGGGTTTATCGGTTTGCCAATGCGTAATAGTGATGGCTCGATGAGTCTCCATCGCATTAGCGATGATGTAATTCCACTCCTCCAATTGCTGTTCATCAGGTTCGCTTCGCACCTGAATTGCATCTTCTGCCTGCCATGCGCGCAATCGCTCAACGTGTTCAGGCAGCATTAGTGCGGTCCATTTGATTTTCCCGCGATCTCGTAGCATAGTATCATCTCCTTCCAGCCGCCAGGTATCGCTACTTCACATGCCCGCCAATCAAACCGGCCCGATGGCGTGCTGTTCCCGCATCGGTATACGAGACTGCACGTAAAACGGCGGCAGATCCATACTTACTACGGAGTTCATCCACCGTCTCACCAAGCTTTCGTTTCTTCCATTTATGCTGGTCAAACAAGCTTAGCTGCATCGAATGCTCTTCAACTAAATTGGATAAGCTCAACGAAAGCTGGCGAACCGGGCGTCCATCGTGAAATGTGTCGAATAGTTCTGTACAAAGTTTGTAAATCTTCATCGTATCATTCGTCTCTTCTACAAGGGATTTGGAACGGCTGAATCCCCCTCCTAACGCATTTTTAGAGTAGCCGACGGACAAATGGACCGTGCGGCCAGCGCGCCTGGCAGTGCGGGCCCGCATCGCGACGTCTTCACACATTTCAAGCACTACAGCAAGCACATCCTCCCGGCGGCAATAATCCCGGAAAAGAATTTGCCCTTTGCCGTAACTGACTTGCCCTTCGATCAAAGGCGCCCCAAGATCGGACATATCAATCCCATGGGCATGATGGTAAAGCTGATTCCCCATGACGCCGAACTTCTCTTCCAGCTGAATAAGTGAAGCGTGTGCGAGATCACCAACGGAGTAAATCCCCATCTCATTTAATGTGTGTTCAGTTCTTCTCCCGATACCCCACATTTCACTAAGCGGTGCGATTGGCCATAATTTCGTTGGCACATCCTCATACCCCCAATGAGCAAACCCTGTTTTCTTTGCTTCCAAATCCAGCGCAAGTTTGGACAGCAACATGTTCGGCCCCATTCCACACGCAGATTGCAGTTGGAATTGGCGAAGTAAATCATCCTGAATGCGCTCCGCGGTTTCTCTTGCGGAACCCCAGAGTTTCTCTGTTCCATCCAAGTCGACAAAGCTTTCATCAATGCTGTACACATGTATCGCTTCTTTTGGAACGTATTGGTTCAGCAGATGAGTGATCTCCATTGAAACTTTTATATAAAAGTCCATTTTGGGTTCAATCAATTGTATGGAGGGATCATCTGGTATTTCAAAAAGGCGCATGCCCGTCTTAATACCAAATCGTTTTTTGAGCGGAGGCGATGCCGCAAGCACAACGCCTCCTTTTCGCTCTTTGTTTCCAATAATGGCGATTGGCGTTTCCATCACATCCAATCCTTCCATCACGGCTGCACAACTTGCATAAAAACTGCGCATATCGATGCAAATAATTTTACGTTCAGGCAGCTGGTTCATAACGTCTCCTCCTAAGAACATTTGTTCCCTTATTATATGACGAATAAACCAGTTATACAACAGCCATTCTCTTCCAATTGCAGTGAGACGCTGAGATTCAGCTTCCAAACTTCCCATAATTTATTTTTGTTTTTTAGGAAAATGACATGAAATTGCCACCCTTTTATAGAAAAAACTATTGACTCAGAGTGGTGATAATGATTATCATTGAGAAAAAGACGGAAAGTAGGAAACAATCTTATGAAATCACACGCCTTGCTCGCTTCACTACTCGCAACAGGTCTCATCCTCTCTGGATGCGGTTCTGATAAAGTAGCAACTGAGAAAGAACCAGCAGAAACCGCAGCTCCAACTGATCTTCAACAAGAAACAGATGCCTATAAGCAATTCGCTTTGGAGCAGATGGATCAGTTTGTTGTGGAAACAGAAAAATTTGTCAGTGCTGTAAAAGAAGGCAGAATTGACGATGCAAAGGCAATCTATCCCCTCGCCCGTATGTACTTCGAACGTTCTGAGCCGATTGCAGAAAGTTTCGGAGACCTCGATCCGCGTATTGACGCACGTCTCGCAGACTTGGAAGACGAAGGTCAAGGTGAAGAAGAATGGTCGGGGTACCATAAGATTGAATACGGCCTCTGGGTCGATAATACAACCAAAGGGTACGAAGACGTTGCCGATCAGTTGTTGAAAGATGCAAAAGAATTGCGTGCACGTGTGGAAACCGTTGAAGTTGGTGCGGACTTGATGATCACAGGAGCAGTTGACCTGCTTAACGAAGTCTCGACATCGAAAATCACGGGTGAAGAAGAAATTTTCTCTCACACCGACCTATATGATTTCAAAGCAAACGTTGAAGGTGCAGAAGAAATCTTCCATATTTTCGAAGCGGTCATCAAACAAAAAGATGCGCAGCTTGCGACTGATTTGACGAATAAGTTCTCAACATTGAATGGACTTCTTGCAAAACATGAAGATGGAAAAGGCGGTTATATTTCTTACGAAGAGTTAACAAAAGAAGATACGAAGCAATTAGCAGATGCGGTAAATCAACTCGGTGAACCATTGAGCATGATGGGCATCGTAATGGAGTGAGAATCTAATGGCAGAAGAAAAGTTATTTGAGAAGAAAATTTCCCGGCGTCAAATGCTGAAACTGACAGGCGCTGGAGCTGCAGGTGCAGCAATTGGCGCTTCCGGACTCGGTGGTCTTCTTAATGTATTTGGGATGACGACGGAAGAGGACAATCCTTCGTCCAAAAACAAAATTAACTTTTATGGTGCGCATCAGTCCGGCATCATCACACCTTTGCAAACTCATGTCTATTTTGCATCACTTGAAGTTCTTGTGAAATCCCAAGGAGAACTGAAAGAGCTGTTCCAGCAATGGACACCGATGGCGGTTCGTTTAATGAATGGCGAACCCATCGGAGAACTTTCTTCCAATGGATTTATCCCAGCAAAAGATACAGGAGAAGCGGGCGGACTCGATGCCTCTGGTCTTACGTTGACGTTCGGCGTCGGCCCTTCCCTATTTGATAAAAACGAACTGGGACTTTCATCGAAACGTCCTGCAGAACTCAAGGATCTCCCCCACTTCCCGAAAGATCAGCTCGATCCTGCATACACAGGTGGCGACATATGCATTCAGGCATGTGCAGAAGATCCACAAGTGGCGTTTCATGCAGTGCGTAACTTGATTCGCGCTGCTTCAGGAAAAGTCCGGTTGAAATGGTCTCAAGCGGGATTCAACTCTTATCCTGAAAAAAACAAGAAAC
The DNA here is from genome assembly GCA_029257435.1 of Sporosarcina sp. Classification (GTDB taxonomy): domain Bacteria; phylum Bacillota; class Bacilli; order Bacillales_A; family Planococcaceae; genus Sporosarcina. The sequence goes on from JARIBI010000247.1 coordinate 15,481, forward strand.
GCGAAACGCCACGGAACTTGTTTGCCTTTAAAGACGGTACTTCAGGACCTGACGCCGCGAGTAAACAAGCGATGAACGATGTTGTCTGGGTGCAGCCTGGCGAGTCAAAAGGATGGCTTGCTGGAGGCAGTTATATGGCAGTCCGCCGCATTCAGATGCACTTAGAGACGTGGGATCGAACCGCGCTCAGTGAGCAAGAAGCGACATTCGGCCGTCACCGTGAAACAGGTGCCCCTATCGGATTGAAAGGTGAACACGATGAAGTTCCGCTTGACCAGAAAGATGCATCAGGTGCACCTGTGATTCCCGTCGATTCCCATGTGCGTCTTGCAAAAGAAGCGAAAGCACAAATCCATAGACGTTCTTTCTCCTACTCTTCCGGAACAATGGATGCTACGGGTGCATATGATGCCGGTTTGCTGTTCATCTCCTATCAAAAAGATCCGGAGCAATTTATCGCCATCCAAAAAAGTTTCGGCCGTGCAGATAAATTGAATGAGTACATCACACACCGCGGCAGTGCCTTATTTGCCTGCTTCCCTGGTGTTCAGAAAGGAAGCTATATCGGTGAAGCGTTATTCAAAACTTTGTAAGCAGGCACTGCTCATCGCAGTCCTGCTTTTGTCTCTTTTACCCGCATCCCTTGTTCACGCGGAGGCCCCTTCTTATAGTGACTTGTATATCGCAATCGGCGATGCCATTATGGCTTCCAAGCAAGACGATAAGCAGGCCGCAGAGAACGCGCTAGAAGAATTCAAGGCTGCATGGGAGCAAGAAAATCACCTTGCAAAAGAAAGTAAGCAAGTCGAGAGTACGCTGAAAGAAGCAGAACAGGCAAAAGGATCTGCGCAACGTCTGGAGGCGTTAACCGCACTGTCAAAAGCACTGCATGCATTGGAGAAAGCTGAAAACCCAGTGGATGAGCAAGCGGAACGTCTCGCGTTTGAAAAGGCAGTTACGCCGGAACTTGAAGAGCTCGGAGACGCCATTCGTTCAGGAAATATGAAAGCAATCCGGGCTTCCGAAAAGAAATTTCTAGCTACTTGGACACGTAACGAACGCCCAGTCCGCGAACAAAGTATCGCGGCTTACGGGACAATCGAAACTCAAATGGCGTTCTTGCGCATTGCACTTGCACAAGATGCTCCAAGTCAGACAGATCTAGAACAGACATACACAGCGCTCAAGCAGGCGGTTACATCATTCGCAGCAGGCGAAACGGCTCAAGGATCCGCTCCTGTTACGAAGGACTCACTAGATACGCTGACTTCCCTTTTAGCAGACAGCCGTAAGGCGCTTGCTAAAGACGATGCAGATACAGCGGTTGCGAAACTTCGCGAATTCGTCACAAGCTGGCCGAATGTAGAAGGTCAAATCCGTACAAAAGATGCGGCACTCTATACAAAGATTGAAAGTCAAGTACCGTTGCTGGCAGGAAAACTTACAAGTGAAGAAGCAGATAGTAAAAAAATATCAGGTGATATCGCCAGTCTGCAACAGCAGATCGAACTCGTTAAAGAAAGCACATCGTATACATTTTGGGATTCTGCACTCATTTTACTGCGTGAAGGATTAGAGGCGTTGCTCATCATTATCGGCCTGGTTGCATTCCTGAAGAAAGCCGGACAACCTCAGCTGGCTAAATGGATCTATACAGGGTCGGCCGCAGGAATTATCGCAAGTATCGTTGCAGCCGTCCTGATGACGACTATTTTAAACTCCGTGACGATTGGTAGCAGCCGTGAAATCATGGAAGGTGTAATCGGACTCGCAGCCGCTGCGATGATGATTGGTATGGGCGCATGGCTTCACCGTAAATCCTCTGTAACCGCATGGAATGACTACATCGCGCGTCAGATGGGGACAGCCGTTTCCAGTAAAAGTGCTTGGGCGATTGGGTTGCTCAGTTTCTTGACAGTGTTCCGTGAAGGTGCAGAAACCGTCGTGTTCTATGTAGGAATCGCGCCGAACATGAAATTGTCCGAATTTCTGCTCGGCATCGCTGCAGCGTTAATCATATTAGTCGCTGTTGCTGTCGTGTTATTAAAAGCGGGAAGTCGTATCCCGATTCATCGATTGTTTGCGGTGGCGACAGTTTTCATCTATGCCCTCGCGTTTAAAATTATTGGTGTAAGTATCCATACACTTCAATTGACGGATATCTTCCCTACTTCTATTGTGAACGGGCTTCCTGTCGCAGCACCAATCGGATTTTATCCGACATGGGAAACCATTGCAGGACAGCTGGTGTTGGTAGTAACCGCAGTAACAATGTTTGTAATCAAAAAACGATTGCCTGCTCGAAATGCCGTTTCCTCTTAAGGAAGCGGTATTTTCAATCTTCGACAAAACCCGGGCATAGATATTGACCGCAACTTCCAAACTAAGGTACACTTCGCTAAATAAGTAATCAATACATACGAATAGGAGAGAACCGATGTTATCGAAAATATGGCGTGGCTATCGCGATAGCTCATTTGTACTAAAAATGTCCATCGGATTTATTGCAGGCATTGCAAGCGGTCTAGTTTTTGGACAAAAGATGGCTTTTTTCCAGCCACTTGGTACATTACTCATCAATCTACTTAGTCTCGTTGCCATTCCAGTGATTTTTTTAACTGTTGTACTTGCTGTCGATCAAATGAGCATGAAACAGCTGGGGCGAATGGGCTGGAAGCTCATACTTTACTATATGGCCACCACAGCGGCAGCCGTAGGAATTGGGGTTGGGCTCGCCCTCTTGTTCCAACCGGGACAATATTTAACACTTCCCGATACGAAGGTGGATACACCAGCAGCACCCAACTTCTCAGATGTCTTATTACAAATGGTGCCATCCAATATGTTTGAAGCCTTTTCTGGCGGTAATGTAATGGGTATTATTTTCTTGGCTGTCATCATGGGTCTTGCTATTTCAGCAATGAAGTTTTCAACAGACAACGAGATGCAAAAGCATGGTCTATTGTTAGACCGAATTATCATTGCGCTCAAGGAAATGTTTTCAAAACTTCTAACGGGAGTTTTACTGTATGCACCTATCGGCGTGTTTGCGATCAGTGCGACTGCATTCGGGAGTCAGGGATGGGAAACGTTCAAGTCCCTGCTCACATTCACCGGGGTATTTTACTTGGGTGTGGTCCTTCTCTGGTTGTTCGTCTATACAGGATTCCTGCGGTTATCAGGGAATTCCGTTTCTAATTTCTTCCGTTCAACCAAAGAAGCCTATACAACGGCATTTTTCACATCTAGCAGTATCGCGTCTTTGCCAATTGCCATCAAGGCAGCGCAAAAGGCAGGTGTCTCTGAGCGGACAGCAAACTTTGCACTCCCTCTTGGCGCTGTTTTCAACTCAGATGGCGGTGCGCTCCGTATGGGTGTATCGATTGTATTCGCAGCAAACATTACCAATCTTGAACTCTCCATTTCACATTTTTTCATAATCGTGATCATCGGGACATTGTTGTCGATTGGAACTGCAGGCGTCCCTGCAGCTGGCTTAGTAACCCTGGCAGCAGTATTGACGATGTTCGGCCTTCCGCTTGAAATCGTCGCCCTCATCGCAGGTGTAGACGCGATCATCGGCATGGGTGGAACTGCTTCGAACGTTGTCGGTGACATCGTAGGTGCAGTCGTGGTGGACAGTTCGGAAAAGAAACGAGCGACAATTTAAACATGAACTCCAACTATAAAAAGACCGTTAATTCAATTTGAATTAGCGGTCCTTTTGGTTTGCACAGGTTTAACCTGACGCTCAAATGCAAGTTACCCTGTGATACATGCAACACACCGGAATTGTATTGTTCTCCACTTGATGAAATGGTACGATTCATCAAAGATTAGAACTTCGAGGTGAGTCCAATTCGACTGAAAATAAATGAATCCGAAGATTTTACAGACATTGAAATTATCATTAATTGTCCTGCAGCAGATGAAAGTTTGGCTCCTGTGATTCATCAGATTAATCAAATGATGTTTTCCATTCATGGGAAAAAGGATGGCGTCGTGTATCCTTTAGTGCCGGATCGTTTGTTGTACATTGAATCTGTGAATGATACTGTATTTCTCTATACCGATGAGGATGTCTATGAAAGCGACAAGAAACTATACGAGTTCGAAGAGCAGTTGAGAGATACAAGGTTCATGAGAATTAGTAAAAATTTCATTGTGAATATGTCTAAGATTGAGAGTGTCAAAGCGCTGATGAACGGTCGATTTGAAGCGTATATATCGAACGGTGAAAAAGTCATCGTGAATCGGCATTATGTAAAATCATTTCGAAAACATTTCTTAGGATGAGGTGACATGTATGAATCGCTCAATTATCTATATAGGTGCAGCTTGTTTCGCTTTCACCTTCAGCTCTATCTTCTATTATCTATTTAGGGTGCTCAGCATCTTTCCGCCGCTTACTGAGAAAATCACAATCTATTTGTTTGTCATATCCTGTTTCATTACCCTTCTGATATTTCTTTCTCATAAATTGCCCGTGGATCAGCCGCTTCTTGTTCATTTAATGGAACTGATCTGTGTTCTTGCAGTGCTGTTCCTTGCAGGTGCGTTTTTTGACGTGTACCCTTTTCACGCTTTTTATATTGTAACGGTCGCTTTGTGCGGGATATGTGCATATGCATTTGTCATCCTGATGGTCTATTTGAATAATAAGACGGCTGAAAAAGCAATCAATCAAGCGATTGCCGAGCAGAGACAGAGGGAATCAAATGTCTAAAATTATTGAGGTGCATCACTTATACAAGTCGTTCGGTGCGGTGGAGGCAGTGAAAGATGTCAGCTTCTATGTGGAGGAAGGAAGCCTATTTTCATTTCTTGGGACAAACGGAGCCGGCAAGTCTACAACCATCTCCATTCTGCTGACTCTTTTAAAACTAGATGCTGGAGAAGTGAAGGTAAACGGCTTAACCGTTGGAAAAGATGACGAAGCAATCCGTAAAGAAATAGGTGTCGTATTTCAGCAAAGTATATTAGATCCCCTGCTGACGGTTAAGGAGAATTTGGATTACCGCGCACGGCTGTATAAGATGACGAAAGAGGAAAGGTTTGCCGCAATCGACCGCGTTGCTGCCACTGTCGATATATCTTCCATCATGAAGCGGCGTTATGGTAAGTTATCCGGTGGACAGAAGCGAAGAGTGGATATTGCCAGGGCCTTGCTGCACCAGCCTAAAATCTTACTGTTAGATGAACCTACGACAGGTCTTGATCCGCAAAATCGAAAACAGATTTGGAATACCATTCTGCAATTGCAGCGCGAGACCAATATGACGGTCTTTCTAACGACACACTATATTGAAGAAGCGGCCAATTCAAATTTTGTGGTCGTCATGAAAGAAGGAGAAATTATCGCCAAGGGCACGCCGCATCATCTGAAGTCCCAATATTCTGCCGACCGGTTAATGATCATTGCAAAAAATCCCGCACAATTACGGAGTCAATTACAGACGGATAAGCTAGTCTTCAAAGAAGAACACTCCACCTTCCTGATCCACCTCAAGAAAACAACCGATGCCATTGTATTATTGGCGAAATACGAAGAACGGATTGATTCATTTGAAGTACAAAAATCCAGTCTGGATGATGTGTTCATCCAAATCCATAACGGAAAGGATGATATGCATCATGATAACTGTCACGAAGCGTAATATACTTCTCTATTTCCGCGATAAAAGTGCCCTATTCTTTTCTTTACTTGCTGTCATCATCATGGTCGTCCTGTACGGAACATTTCTAGGGAATTTAATTTCAGACAGTCTTCCTGATTTCCCTGCTAAAAAATGGCTTCTTCTGTCATGGATTTTTGCAGGAATTTTAGCAGTTACTTCTGTCACTACGACACTGGGCGCTTTTGGGACATTGGTGGAAGATCGTTCGACTGAGACAGCTCTGGACTTTTATGCATCTCCAATTAAAAGATCAGCCCTTTTTGGCGGCTATCTCCTGAGTTCGATCATCGTCGGTTTTATCATGTGTCTGCTCGTCCTTCTGACTGCAAATGCAATTTTCTTTTTCTCGGGTGATGAAATGCTGCCCCTTGCCCAATTGGTTAAAGTAGTCGGGGTGATTAGTTTATCCGTAATCTCAAGCAGCTCCATGATTTTACTGCTCGTTTCCTTTTTCAAAACCGTCAAAGCTTTTGCTGCTGCCAGTACCGTCATCGGAACACTGCTTGGTTTTCTGGCAGGCATTTATATACCCATTGGAAATCTGCCAGGATACTTGCAAACCATTATTAAGTTCTTTCCCACATCGCATTCAGCTGCCTTATTCCGTCAAGTTCTAATGGAATCGCCAATGCAAGAGACATTTGCACGGGCTCCAGCGTCAGCCAAGCAGGAATTCTTGCTGGATATGGGGGTGTTTTATGAAATAAACGGAGATTTAACTTCACCCTTATTCAGCGTTCTCTATTTAATAGGCATAGCGATTTTATTTTCAATCTTGGCTGCTGCCTTTATGAAGCGGAAGCGCTCTTAACGGGACACTGCTTATATCAGTACGACAAACAGGCAGAATACAAGCGAAGGTCTTCTAGAACATCTGCCTTAAAAGACTTTGAGAAGAATCGGCACTGGTACAAATATGCCGCTGTTATTTCTGGTTCGCGCCTATAAAGTTAAGACTTGATTGAATCCAATCAAAAATGGCACATTCTCTTTTAATGTCCTCTATATTTTTAGGTAACACAAGCCATTGGAGTTCATTTGGAAGCGCATGGATGTGTTTTCTTAGAACTATATTATGTATTGCCTCATCATCAATAAAGAACAATTCATGATCACCTGAGAGCTTTTGATAGACACGTGTGGATTATTCTTTTCCATTAATAGTAAGGACATAGTGTCCCCGGGCATATGGACGGCATCTAATATGAATCCCTTTTAATTTTGACAGGGAATATTCAAATGCTAGAAAATGTGCTTCACTGATGATAAATTCCTCCAAGTAATAGTTATTATCTATATGCTTTTTCGAATTTACATCGTACACATCATACATCATACGAATCGATAAATCGTTTGAATTTCTTTTGTTCATTTTATTTTCCTTGTGTGCGAAAGGCATTAAGCGCTCCTTGACCAGAAAGTCAATATTACTATGATCCAAATCACATCCGTAACTAAGCAGAAACACGTTCTCCAAATTACTCACTCCATACTGACGCATATTTCTTTTTGTATTTTTGATCATCTTCTTTTTCAATCAAGTCTAAGGCAAGCTGCTTAACTTGCTCATCCTTTAGTTCAATATAAAGCTTCCGGAGGCTTTCAATGATATCAAAGCGAGTCAACGTATAGTTTTTTTCATCAGTTCCAGTTATGAATCTGTCGGCAAGATGGTTTAAAACCAAATCTTTTTGCTCAGAACCCGCCAAGGCAATTTTCCAAATGGATTTCAGGCTATGTCTGGCAGTAACAAATCTATTGTCTTTTGTCACAGCCCAAACCGTTGGGAAATCCTTCGAAATTCTTTTTTCGGGATCACTTTTTGCCAAATTGCATAGGAATTGGACAGCTCTTGATCGTTGATGGTTATCGCCTTCTGTTATGTCCTTCAGTAATTGATCCCAAACCTCATAAGCCCAGTGTACTTTCTCGTTCGTACTATCAAGCAATGTCATAAATGATTCGTACTGTAAGTCCTTATCATCACCTTTAAGGTTTTCAAAAAGTGTTTTTATGGTACGATCCATTGGACTGGCTCCTTTTTATCTTCAAAATTGCTGCCATTCTTAAACTTTAACAATCTGGTGTGATTTTAGCCCTGACATTATACTTTATTAGGAATTAATCATATAACCACAACTACTCTCTCCAAACAGAAAAAGGCAAACTCTATACTTCTACGTCATGTAATGCCCCTGTTAGCTTTAAATTTCTATAATCGTAAGGTCATCTTGCTGCTGAGTTTTTCCATTGCACAGCGTTCATAAAAAGTAATAGCTTTCTTGTTAAATTCCCACACAGTTAAATCTAAT
>JARIBI010000217.1 GCA_029257435.1 Sporosarcina sp.
TTCTGAAAGGGAGTTTTAGTATGTCTATGATTCGTAAAAAGGTTTCTGTTATTGGTTCTGGATTTACGGGGGCTACGACTGCGTTTTTGCTTGCTCAGAAAGAATTGTGTGACGTGGTGCTGGTGGATATCCCGAATATGGAGAGTTCGACTAAGGGGAAGGCGCTGGATATGCTGGAGGCGAGTCCTGTCCAAGGGTTCGATGCTTCGATAACCGGTACGGCCGACTATGCGGACACCAAGGATTCGGACATCGTCATCATAACCGCGGGGATTGCACGCAAGCCTGGTATGAGCCGGGACGACCTTGTCCAGACGAATCAGAAGGTCATGAAGTCGGTGACGGCTGAAATCATCAAGCATTCACCTCATGCGACGATTCTTGTCTTAACGAATCCAGTCGATGCGATGACGTATACGGTTTATAAAGAATCAGGATTGCCAAAAGAGCGAGTGATTGGTCAATCAGGAGTCTTGGATACGGCGCGCTTCCGCACATTCGTTGCGCAAGAGCTGAACGTTTCAGTGAAAGACGTGTCTGGATTCGTGTTAGGCGGACATGGGGACGAAATGGTGCCGCTCGTTCGATATTCTGCTGCAGGAGGGGTGCCACTAGATACGTTAATTTCCGCCGAGCGGATTGAAGAAATTGTGCAGCGGACGCGTAAAGGCGGTGCAGAGATCGTAAACCTTCTCGGCAATGGATCCGCGTATTATGCCCCGGCTGCTGCTCTCGTGGAAATGGCTGAATCCATCTTGAAAGACCAGAAGCGGATTATTCCTGCGATTGCTTATCTGGAAGGCGAATTCGGGATGGATGGAATTTATTTGGGGGTTCCTACGGTTCTGGGGAAAAACGGAATTGAAAAAATTATTGAACTGGAGTTAACAGATGAAGAGAAACAGGCGTTGCGTAAATCTGCAGACTCCGTGAAAGCGGTCATGCAAGTGCTCGCCTGATATTCCAATAAATCGAGTGGTGGTTATAGACACTACTCGATTTATTTTCGTTTTATGATAGACTTTAAAGTAGATGGACAGTACCTAATAAGGGGGACTTTTTTTGATACTTGGTAAAAAAAGAAGGATCGGAAGAGGGATTAACGACATTAAGGTTGGAGAGAAACTTAAATTGACTGAAAAAATAGAAGATAGAGATCTTCTCCTCTATCTTGGATTAACGAACGACCCGAATCCAATCTATATTCAACATGACTTCGCTTCACAAACAGCCGTTAAAAAACCGGTTGTACCGACACTTATGTTAACCGGTATCATTACGTCAGCTGTTTCTAAATACTTACCTGGCCCAGGGTCATATATTCTTGCTCAGCATCTGGAGTTTCCTGTTCCTGTGTACCACTACGAAACAGTTGCGATTACAATGGAAGTACAAGAGGTTCATACCGATGAGAATCGAATCGATATAGTTGTAAATGCCGTAAACGAATCCGGAGATCAGACGATTATCGGCTCGGTGACCGTTGCTGCCCCCGAATTAAAAGAAAAACAACTGACTTCACAGTCATTGGATAATTTTTAATATGAATACTGCAGAGGCAATTTCAACGAAAACGATTTTAATCGTAGAAGACGACCCTTCGATTTGCACACTTCTTGACTACAACCTAAAACAAAATGGGTACCAGACGATCGTAGCGACAAACGGGTTGGATGCTTTGGAAGTAGCGACGAAGAGCAAGCCGGATTTGATTGTGCTTGATATCATGCTCCCTGGTATGGACGGCATCGATGTTTGCCGTAACTTAAGACAGCGCAATATGGAAACCCCTATCATCATGCTGACTGCTCGAGGGGATGAGACCGATAAGGTTTTAGGATTGGAGATAGGTGCAGACGACTACATGACCAAGCCTTTCAGTCCGCGTGAACTAACAGCTCGTGTGAAAGCGGTGCTGCGCCGTGCGAATGGACCGAAACAGCCAACCGATAGTATAAGCATCAATGGATTAACGGTGTATCTGGAACGTTATCAAACTGAACTGAACGGGGAACTGCTTGAGTTCACGCCAAAGGAATTCGAACTTCTTGTTCATCTTATGAAACATAAAAATCGCGTATTATCCCGTGATCAGCTGTTATCCGCAGTTTGGAATTACGATTTTAGCGGGGATACTCGTATTGTAGATGTTCACATTAGCCATCTTCGGGATAAAATCGAAGAAGATACAAAAAAACCGCGTTCCATTAAAACTGTGCGGGGGATTGGCTATAAATTCGAGGAGTATTCATGAAAAAAGAAGGTCACTCCCAAAGAATCCTACTCACAACTAGTGCTGCACTAGTTGTCTTTTCAATTATGTTATGGATTGTCATCAGCCAATTTTTCAATATAGCGGATTCGAATACAGATCCAGCGCTGGAAAAGAAATTCATACTCTATTTAACGGTCGTTATTTTACTGTTCCTCGTCTTAAGTTTGTTCACGGTGTCGCGAATCATCTACCATTTCACGAAACCCGTGGACGAATTGACACTTGTCGCAAGGAAGTTAGCAAGTGGAGATTACAAAGCACGGACAAGTGTCAGTGAGTTCAAAGATCTAGGAAATTTAGCCGTTTCTATTAATCAAATTGCAAGAAACGGCCAGGAAACCCAAATTGTCAGATCGATGGAGAAAGAACGGCTGAAAACTCTTATTGAAAGTATCGGCAGCAGTTTACTGATGCTTGGAAGAGGGGGATCTGTAAATCTGATGAACGGGGTTTTCGCGCAAACCTTTCATGCGTCTTCTTCAGATGCCATCGGAAAATCCTATAAAGAAATTGGTCTGCCGTTAGCTGCTGAGAAATTGATTGAGGATGTTTTTCTATCGGAACAAGTCCATGAACGGCAAATTCGAATTCAACAAGAATACGGTCCCCTTGACTTGACCGTTTATGGGGCTCCGGTTATCGGACGACATGGTAATTGGCTGGGGATTATTGTAGTATTCCATGACATTTCAAAGATTATTAAGCTGGAAGAAATCCGAAAAGATTTCGTTGCCAACGTTTCCCATGAATTACGCACACCTGTTACATCCATAAAAGGGTTTGCGGAAACACTGCTAGATGGAGCGCTTTCGGATCCTGATATTTCACGGGACTTCATCACCATTATCGAAAAAGAAAGCGGACGTCTGCACTCTCTTGTGTCGGATTTGCTGGAATTGTCGGGAATTGAACAGCATGGGTTCACGCTTAACTTATCGGAAGTGGATGCTGCAACTACCATACATGAAGCTGCCCAGCTAGTATCAGGCAAACTCGCAGAAAAACAAATGACAATCGAGATTGATGAAATGAGTGACCTGGTGATTGAAGCAGATAGCGGCCGTCTTATGCAAGTGCTTGTTAACTTGCTGATCAATGCGATTACGTATTCAAAGCAAGGTACGACAATACGTATATCAGGAAAGAAAGATCATGATTCCATTATCATTTCAATTGCAGACGAAGGCATTGGAATTGAGAAAGAAAAGCTGAAAAGAGTATTTGAACGATTTTACCGTGCTGACTTAGCCAGAAGTCGTGAGTCTGGCGGGACTGGTCTTGGACTTGCCATTGTGAAGCATTTACTGGAAGCGCATCACGGAAGTATTTGGGTGGACAGTGAGCTGGGTGAAGGGTCAGAGTTTTTCGTAAAGCTCCCTATCCAGCAACACCCGCAATCAACAGAATAGAAAAGGACCTCGTCGTTTTCATTTCATCCTGCCCGCGTGGTAAGATGGAAGGAGACGACGTTTTTTTATGAAGGAGTGGACGAGCTACGTGACGACTAAAAAAATTGTATTACTTGACGGAAACAGCTTGGCTTACCGTGCGTTTTTTGCATTGCCATTATTAACAAATGACAGTGGAATCCATACAAATGCAGTTTATGGATTCACGATGATGCTGCAAAATATTTTAAAAGAAGAACAGCCGACACATGTGCTCGTTGCTTGGGATGCCGGGAAAACCACATTCAGGCACAGTACGTTCAGTGAATACAAAGGTGGCCGTCAAAAGACACCGCCTGAGCTGTCGGAACAATTTCCATATTTGCGCAAGTTATTGACGGCATATAATATTCCGCAGTATGAATTGGAAAACTTTGAAGCAGACGATATTATCGGAACGTTAAGCCGTACCGCGAGCGAAGAAGCAGCGCATACAGTTGTAATTTCCGGAGATAAGGATTTAACCCAACTTGCGACGGATTCAACAACTGTATGCATCACGCGTAAAGGAATTACCGATATGGAAATCTATACGCCTGCACATATTGAAGAAAAGTACGGAATCGAACCACTTCAAATCATCGACATGAAAGGTTTGATGGGAGACGCATCAGATAATATCCCTGGTGTGCCGGGCGTCGGTGAAAAGACCGCATTGAAGCTATTGAAGGAATATGGGTCCGTTGAGCATGTATATGAGTCCCTTGAAGCAATTAGCGGTAAGAAATTGAAAGAAAACTTAACGAATAACGAAGAACAGGCGTATATGAGTAAGCAGCTGGCGACGATTGAAGTGAATGCCCCGATTACAATCGGACTTCAGGATTTGTCGTATAACGGACCGGACGAAGAATCACTTACTTCGCTTTATAAAGAATTGAAATTTACAACGTTACTTGAAAAAATGGGTGTAGAAGATGTTGAAACTGAGCCTATTGAAGCCATTGAAGTTGAAATAAAGCACAAAGTGACAAAAGCGGACCTTTCCGATCAGATGGCTGTTCACTTGGAAATGATGGATGAGAACTATTTAACATCGGAGTTATTCGGACTTGCGATGACACATGGGGAGACCGTGTTTTATGTATCTATGGATGATTTAAAGCAGGATGAGGTTCTGAAAGAGTGGTTAGCTGATTCAGAGACGAAAAAGTTCACGACAGATGCGAAAGCTCTTTTTGCAGCGCTGGCCGCGATCGGCATTCCTGTAGCAGGAATCGATTTCGATTTAACACTTGCTGCTTATATTGTGAACCCATCCTTGTCAATTGACGATGTGTCGGAAGCCGCTGCATCGGTTGGCTGGAATGGAGTTCAGAAAGACGAGAAGATTTATGGTAAAGGCGCGAAAAAAGCAGTCCCGGAACTTGAGGAAATTGCACAGCATGCGGGTACTAAAGCTGCTGCGGTATGGAATTTGTTCGAACCTGTATCCGAGAAACTGAAGCAGAACGAGCAATACGAGCTGTATCATAATTTGGAATTGCCTCTTGCAAAGATTCTAGGGAAGATGGAATCGATGGGTGTTAAAACGGATCTGAACACGCTGCAAACAATTGGCACGGAATTGACTAGCCGTCTGGAACAGTTAGAAACAACGATTTATGAGTTAGCTGGACAACCATTTAACATTAACTCCCCGAAACAGCTAGGTGTGATTCTGTTTGAAAAGATTGGGCTTACGCCAATCAAGAAAACGAAAACTGGCTATTCCACAGCTGCGGATGTGTTGGAGAAGTTAGCACCGGAACATGAAATAATTCAACACATTCTGCTGTTCCGTCAGCTTGGGAAATTGAAATCCACATATATTGATGGATTGTCAAAAGAAATCCATGAAGACGGTAAAATCCATACACGTTTCCAGCAGGCTTTGACACAAACAGGACGGTTAAGCTCTATCAACCCGAACTTACAGAACATCCCGATTCGTTTGGAAGAAGGGCGTAAGATTCGTGCGGCATTCGTCCCTTCAGAACCAAACTGGATTATGTTTGCAGCGGATTACTCACAAATTGAACTGCGTGTGCTTGCGCATATTTCACAGGATGAAAAACTGATTGCGGCATTCCGCGCAGGAGAAGACATTCATACGCAAACCGCCATGGATGTATTTGGTGTACCAAAAGAAGAAGTGACTTCGAATATGAGACGGGCAGCAAAAGCGGTTAACTTTGGAATCGTCTATGGAATCAGTGACTACGGATTATCTCAGAGTTTGGATATCCCGCGTAAAGAAGCCGCTAAATTCATCGATACCTATTTAGCCAGCTTCCCTGGAGTTAAGAAGTACATGGATGATATTATCGTTGATGCAAAACAACGCGGATTCGTTTCTACGATGATGAACCGCCGCCGCTATTTACCCGACATTTCAAGTTCGAATTTCAATTTGAGAGGTTTTGCAGAGCGTACTGCGATGAATACACCAATTCAAGGGACGGCAGCGGACATCATTAAAAAGGCGATGATCGATATGGACACACGTCTGGAAACGGAAGGACTGCAAGCTCGGATGCTGCTGCAAGTGCATGACGAACTAATCTTTGAGGCTCCTGAGGAAGAACTGGAGCAATTGAAAAGAATCGTACCTGAAGTGATGGAATCGGCGCTGGAACTGGATGTTCCTCTAAAAGTAGATTCAGCGTATGGCGCAAGTTGGTACGACACAAAGTGAGGGAAGTACGATGCCTGAATTACCAGAAGTAGAAGGAGTTGTGCGCTCATTAGCGCCTGTTGCAAGAGGCCGTAAAATTAGCGGTGTGAAAATTTCTGAAACGGTAGTTAAGTCTAAAGCTGCAGGAAAAGAGGCTATCGTGAAAGGTCATTCCGTGGAACGGTTTTCTACGGAACTTGCTGGTTTTATGATTGAAGCTGTAACAAGACGCAGTAAATACATCTATTTTCATCTCAAAAAGGACGATACATGCCGCTTGCTTGTCAGTCACTTAGGAATGACTGGAGCATGGTTCGTTGTGAATACGATTAATGAAATCCGGGAGCAAAAGTTCAGAAATCATGTGCACGCCATTTTTCAGCTGGGAGATGGCGGGCTTCTCGTATATTCGGATATTCGGCGTTTCGGAGAACTTCGGCTGCTGACGTGTGAACAGGATCATCAGCCATTGACGTTCATGGCTCCTGAACCATTCGATGTTGGTGCTGAACAGTTTTTTATCGATAAAACGAAGTTAGATAAATACGCGAAGAAGCCAATCAAAGAAGTGATTATGGACGGTCAAGTCATTTCAGGCTGTGGCAATATTTACGCTACAGAAGCTCTGTTCAGAATAGGGATCCACCCAAAGCGGGCAGCAGGCAAAATCAGTCTCATTAGGAAGCAGCAGTTATTCCATGAAATTGTAACTGTATTGGATGAAAGTATTCAAGCGGGTGGGAGCTCGATCTCCGACTATCGGAATATAAATGGTGAAGCGGGTTCCATGCAGGAACGTCTTCAAATGTACGGCCGTAAAGAATGTCCGAAATGCGGAACCAAGACTGCCTCCATTCAAATTGCGAATCGAACATCCACCTACTGCAAAAAATGTCAGCGTTAAAAGGAGCACTCGTATGATTATTGGGCTAACAGGAAGTATTGCAAGTGGTAAAAGTACAGTCGCGAATTTCTTAAAGAAACAGGGATACCCCGTTGTGGATGCAGATGAGATAGCCCGTCTGGTAGTAGAGCCGGGCAGTCCTGTGCTCAAGACAATTGAATCCGTATTTGGTGCGGATGTCATTAAAGAAGATGGGTCGATGGATCGTGCCAAGATGGGGAAACTGATTTTTGATGATAACAAAAAGCGTGAACAGCTGAACACTATCATTCACCCCGCTATTCGAAAAGAACTCATTGCACAAAAAGAAGCACAATTAGCTGCAGGAGCGGAAACTGTGATTTTGGATATTCCATTACTATTTGAAAATAACCTGCATGATTATGTAGAAAAAATTCTTGTCGTTGCTGTTACTCCTGAAGTTCAAAAAGAACGTCTGATGAGTCGAAATCAGTTCTCAGAACAGGAAGCAGAGTCAAGAATTGCCTCACAGCTTCCGATGGAGATTAAGAAACAGGGCGCAGATGCCGTAATTGATAACAATGGGGAACTGGCTGAAACTGAACAGCAAGTAGTGGATATATTAAAGAAATGGCAAGTTTAATAGAGTTCTGAAAAATCAAACATTGTTCAATGTTGCACAAACTCTTTCCACGTGTTAAAAATGTGTTATACTAATTACGATATTTGAGTAAACAGTATAACATCATACATATTGGGAGGACTTTTCATGACAACATCAGTAGCGATTAATGGTTTTGGTCGAATCGGCCGCATGGTATTCCGGCAGTTGATAGTAGAGGATGAGGTCACAGCTATTGCGATTAACGCCCTTTATCCGCCAGAAACATTAGCACACTTGATTAAGTATGACACAACCCACGGAACCTTCGTTGGCGATGTAGTAATTGAAGAGAATGCATTGCTTGTTAATGGCAAGCGTGTAGAACTTGTCGCAGAACGGGATCCATCCAAACTCCCTTGGAAACAGCTTGGCGTAGATATCGTCATTGAAGCAACGGGTGTGTTTAATGCGCGTGACAAAGCGGCACTTCATTTAGAAGCCGGTGCAAAGAAAGTGATCTTATCTGCACCAGGTAAAAATGAAGACATCACGATTGTCATGGGTGTCAACGATGAAAAATTAGACATTGAAAAGCACGACGTCATTTCGAATGCAAGCTGTACAACAAACTGTCTCGCGCCAGTCGCTAAGATTTTGAATGATGAATTTGGAATCGAAAATGGTTTGATGACGACAGTACACGCTTATACAAATGATCAGAAGAACTTGGATAATCCGCACAAAGACCTTCGTCGCGCACGTTCATGCGGCCAGTCGATCATTCCGACTTCAACTGGAGCTGCGAAAGCATTATCACTTGTACTTCCTGAACTTGAAGGGAAAATACATGGAATGGCTCTGCGTGTTCCGACACCGAACGTTTCGTTAGTGGATCTAGTTGTGGACGTTAAAAAAGATGTTACGGCAGAACAAGTGAATGACGCGTTTAAAAAAGCGATGGCGGGTTCTATGAAAGGAATCCTAAGCTTAACGATGGAGCCGCTCGTTTCGATTGACTTCAATAACACATCTGACTCAGCAATCATTGACGGATTATCAACAATGGTCATTGGAGATCGTAAAGTGAAAGTTTTAGCTTGGTATGATAACGAGTGGGGCTATTCAGCACGCGTTGTGGATTTGACTAAAAAAGTAGCTAAAGAACTTCGCGCTAGCGTAAAAGCTTAATATCTAACCGAAAACTGTCCTTCTTGCTGCTTGAAAGAGCAAAAGAAGGGCAGTTTTTTGCCGCAGCTGACTGTGCTGGTACTTCTTCAAACGATGTCCGAGTAATCCCGGGTGTTGTGTAAACGCTCTCTCTGTTATACTAGATGAACTACAGAAAACCGGAGGAACGAATCATGAAATGTCCAGCTTGCCGTTATAACGGAACGCGTGTTGTCGACTCGAGACCAGCCGAAGAGAACAGCTCTATCCGCAGGCGCAGAGAATGTGAGCAATGCAACTACCGGTTTACAACTTTTGAAAAAGTAGAAGAAGCTCCGCTTATCATTGTGAAAAAAGAAGGTACTCGTGAAGAGTTCATGGGTGAAAAATTATTAAGGGGATTAATACGAGCTTGTGAAAAGCGGCCTGTTCCACTGGAAGAGCTGCAAAATATCGTAGCCTCCATCGAAAAAGAATTAAAAAGCAGAGGCGTTTCAGAAATCGCCTCTCACGATGTCGGAGAAATGGTAATGGAACGTTTAGCGGATGTCGATGAAGTCGCATACGTACGATTTTCATCAGTCTATCGCGACTACCAGAACATTACGATGTTCATTGATGAACTGAAAAATTTGCAAAAAGGACCCCTTCGTGAAAAAAGTGGTTCTGAAGGAGAAGAGTAAGGAGAGGAAATGAGCATGCTTTACCATGAACTGCAACCAGTTGATACGTATTCTCTCAAATTATCTACGCCGTTTTCAGACTACGATCGGCAACTTCTTACTCTGTTATACCAGCCGTTAACCGGACCTGAAGCTATGGGGCTGTTTTCAACAATGCTTGCAGATGCAGATATACGAGAAACCCGTGAGTTCACCCATTACCATTTGATGAACATTTTAACAATGCCCTTGAAAACGGTGTTTAAAGCACGGATCTCGCTTGAAGCAATTGGGCTGCTGCGCACATTCACTAAAACAGAAGGGGATCATCGTTCATTTATATACGAA
Organism: Sporosarcina sp.; assembly: GCA_029257435.1. Taxonomy (GTDB): domain Bacteria; phylum Bacillota; class Bacilli; order Bacillales_A; family Planococcaceae; genus Sporosarcina. The sequence continues at coordinate 10,026 of JARIBI010000217.1, forward strand.
CTAATGGCCCCGCTTGACGCAACGGACTTTTTCCAGGATCCCTTACTCGCGACCTTCTTATTTAGTAAAATAGGAGAACAGCCGTATCGTGATTTACGTGCGCGGTTTGCAACAGGGCATCCTGAAACTTCAGGATTTACAGAGATTTCGAGAACCTTCATGGATGTCTATACGCCAGTGAATAGTCATGCCTACGAGCTGCAAAACGATCAGGAACTATCAGTGCGTACCAGGTCAACGGGTGTCCCATTTGAACAATCTGTTTTCGACTTCAATTTGCTGTGGAGCGGTCTATCCGAGCAGATGGTTCCGCGTGCTGCACTCGCAGGTATATCCCATGAGCTCATTGCAAAATTAGCTTTTATGTATGCTCTTAATCCTTTGGATATGCAGAAAGTCATTATGATGGCATTGGACGAGAACTTGGAAGTACCGGAAGACCGTCTACGCAAAGCAGCGAAAGATTTCTATAAAATGAATATCTCAAAAAATCCTCCGAAACTTGAGAAGATTTATAATGCAGATGTCCCGCCTCAAGAATATGATAGACCTAAGACGAAAGACCGTGAGCTCATTGCCTATTTCGAAAGTACATCCCCTAGGGAGATGCTGTTGCATTTGACGGGAAAAGAACCAATGCCTGTCGATGTTCAGCTTGCAGAAAGTCTAGTCAACAGTCATGGATTGAAAATGAGCGTTGTGAACGTATTATTGCAATACATTTTGTTACGGAATGATATGAAAATCACAACTAGTTTTGCACAGCGTATTGCATCGCACTGGGCGTTGAAAGACATTGATACAGCTGAGAAAGCCATGGAGATTGCAAGACAAGAGCATGACCAATATACGAAGTGGATGAGTGAAGGCGGCAAATCCAACAAAGGTACAAGAAAGCCGACGCGTGAGGAACCGCTGCCTGAGTGGTTCTATAAAAAAGACAATAAGAAAGAAACACCAAAACCTGGTCAAACAGAAAATAAAGATACCACCAATGAGAAACGGAAAACGGATGAAAAACGTCAAGCGTTACTCGCCAAATTAGAATCAATGCGAAACGGGGTGAATTAAATGGAGCGAGTTGGAGAAGCGATGAAACGAGTGATTAACGCACCTGCGCTAGCTGCACGATATGAAGAATTAAGAAATGAAGTGCTTGCAAATGAGAAAGTTCAGCAATTTATAGAAGAACATGCAGATGAAATTGACAAACAAGTCGTTGAAAAGAGTTTGAACAAGCTCTACGAATTCACAGCTGCATCCCACCAATGTGACAAGTGCCCAAACCTCGAAGGATGCATTAATGTCATGAAAGGGTATGAGCCAAAACTCACCTTTAATCAGGGGCTCATCGATGTCACATATATCCGTTGTCCGCGGAAAGAATTGGACGATGAAAAGCGAGCTGTCAATAAGATGCTGAACAGCCTGTACATGCCTAAAGATGTTATGGCGGCAAAGCTCCTTGATGTGGACACGTATCATGACGACAGCCGTTTGGATATCGTGGAGAAAGCTAGTGAATTCATAGCAGAATATGAAAAGACAGGGAAACCCCCTGAAAAAGGTTTATATATCCATGGTGAATTCGGAACTGGGAAATCCTTTATTTTGGGTGCGCTTGCGAACGAATTGGCGAGTCGTCAAATCCGGACCGTCGTAGTTTATTTACCTGAGTTTTTACGTGAAATAAAACAATCTATACAAGATAACTCACTTAATGAAAAAATTGAGTTCGTTAAAAAAGCAGCTGTTCTCATGATTGACGACATCGGCGCGGAGTCGATGACAGCATGGGCGCGTGACGAAGTGTTAGGAACAATCTTACAATATCGCATGGCAGATCAGCTTCCTACATTCTTCACATCAAACTTTACGCTGAAAGAGCTGGAGCATCATCTTACCTATTCTCAGCGCGGCGAAAAAGAACCCATTAAAGCAGCACGTATTATGGAACGTATCAAGATTATGAGCGATTCTGTGCTATTATCGGGGAGCAATCGCCGGAATCCTGGAAAAGACTGATTGTTTTCGGTGATTTCCTTGCAATTTCTGACTATATTCACTATAATAATCACAACACAAACGATAAAATGCTTTGATAAGGACAACGATTGTTGGAACGGCCTACAGAGAGCAGGGGATTTGCTGAGAACCTTGCAGGACACGACACCAATCTACCGCCTTTGAGCAGCAGCAGGGAACCTTTTCGTACCTTTACGTACGGATTTTGTACCTGTTGACGGCCCCGGCCCGTTAGCCGCTTGAAGCTTCATCTTTCCGGTTTATTCCGGATGGAAGGAAGAAGGGTGGAACCGCGAGTACACGTCTCGTCCCTTTATGGGATGGGGCTTTTTTGTGTTCAAAAATAGATAAAAGGAGTGCATTGACATGTCAAATTCAATTCATTTAAAATTCCCTGATGGTGCGGTTAAGGAATTTCCTGCCGGCACAACAACTGAAGATGTAGCAGTGTCTATTAGCCCGGGACTTCGTAAAAGTGCACTGGCAGGTAAGTTGGATGACCAGCTCATCGATTTGAAAACACCGATTGATCAAGATGGAGAAATTGCCATCATTACACAGCAATCTCCTGAAGCACTTGAAATTTTGCGTCACAGTACTGCACACTTGCTTGCTCAAGCAGTGAAGCGTAAATTCCCGGATGCAAAACTCGGTATCGGACCGGCCATCGATAATGGGTTCTACTATGATATCGATTCACCGACACCAATTACTGCTGATGATCTTCCAGAACTTGAAAAAGAAATGAAGCGCATCATCGGTGAGAACTTGGAAATCATACGCCATGATGTGTCACGCGCTGAAGCAGAGCGCCGCTTTAAAGAAATCGATGATGAATACAAACTGGAACTGCTACAAGCAATTCCTGAAGACGAGCAAGTTTCCATCTATGAACAAGGTGAATTCTTCGACTTATGCCGCGGAGTCCACGTGCCTTATACAGGAAAGTTGAAGGAATTCAAATTACTAAGTATCGCAGGCGCTTACTGGCGCGGTAACTCAGACAACAAAATGCTTCAGCGTATTTACGGAACAGCATTCTTCAAGAAGGACGAACTCCAAGCGCACTTGAAAATGCTTGAAGAAGCAAAAGAACGGGACCACCGCAAAATCGGTAAAGAACTGGACTTGTTCATGAACTCGCAAAAAGTTGGCCAAGGACTGCCGCTTTGGCTTCCAAAAGGTGCAACCATCCGCCGAGTTATCGAACGATACATCGTCGACAAAGAAGAACGTCTCGGCTATGATCACGTGTATACACCAGTTCTGGGCAGCGTGGAGCTGTACAAAACATCCGGACACTGGGATCACTATCAAGACGGCATGTTCCCTGTGATGAGTATGGACAACGAAGACCTAGTCCTTCGTCCAATGAACTGCCCGCACCACATGATGATTTATAAGAACGGCATTCATTCCTACCGTAACCTGCCTATTCGCATCGCCGAGCTTGGCACAATGCACCGTTACGAAATGTCTGGAGCACTTTCCGGACTTCAACGGGTTCGCGGGATGACTTTGAACGATGCGCATATCTTTGTTCGCCCAGATCAGATTAAAGATGAATTCCAGCGTACAGTACAGCTCATCATCGATGTCTATAAAGACTTCAACATTACAGACTACTCATTCCGTCTCTCTTATCGGGACCCTGCAGATACTGAAAAGTATTTCGATGATGACGCGATGTGGGAACGTGCACAGCACATGTTGAAAGACGCAATGGACGACATGGGTCTCGACTATACAGAAGCAGACGGAGAAGCGGCATTCTACGGTCCGAAACTCGACGTCCAAGTGAAAACTGCAATTGGTATGGAAGAAACTCTATCTACAGTCCAGCTAGACTTCTTGCTGCCTGAACGCTTCGACCTCACATACGTTGGAGAAGACGGAAAGCAGCACCGTCCAGTCGTTATCCATAGAGGTGTCGTATCCACAATGGAACGCTTCGTAGCCTTCTTAATCGAAGAATACAAAGGCGCATTCCCAACTTGGCTCGCACCAATCCAAGTCGAAGTCATCCCGGTCTCACCTGAAGCACACTTCGACTACGCAGACAAAATCCGTGAACAACTCATCGCTGCCGGATACCGAGTAGACCTCGACAGCCGGGAAGAAAAAATCGGTTACAAAATCCGCGAAGCCCAAGTCCAAAAAGTACCATACATGCTCGTACTAGGAGACAAAGAAATCGAAACAGGCAACGTCAACGTCCGTAAATACGGAGAACAAAACTCAGAATCCATGAGCTTCGAAGCATTCTTAGAACTCTTGAAAAGTGACGTAGCTCATTAATATCTTTTGTTTTTTAATTGTATATAAGATATATCAATTGGTAACACCACACCGTTGATTGAAGTGAAAGATGGCGACTCCGGAGGGACCAGGGTCATGGAAACAACCTAAGTTCGCGGCGTCCTGCCGCAACGGTTGCATGACCTGCATCCTGCAGGCCCACGTCCATCTGGAACGTAAATCAACATACTAACTTTCTATTTCAACGAAAACCCCTTGACACTTTCTTTAAAGGATGATAAAGTAGATAAGGTTAAAGAATACAGTTTGTGATACAAGAAGGAGCTGCCCGCTTCTCACCTGATCGACGCCAAATTGGCAGTTGTTGAGGTTAGCACAGTAGTGAAGCCGCGTATGTAAATGCGTGTGCGATTGCGGGTAGACAAATCATCCATTTGTCTGCTTTTTTTATTGCCTCATTACCTGAAGGCTCAGAATGCTGAATGGTTTTGCAAGCTGTGCCGGAAACGGTGCAGACTGCTCAAAACAGTGTATTCGCGAGATATTATTCGGAGGTGGATTACGATTAGCAAAGATATGTATGTGAACGAAGGAATTCGTGCCCGTGAATTACGACTTATCGACCACAATGGTGATCAGCTCGGCATTAAGTCCCGCAACGAAGCACTTGAAATTGCTGCACGTGCCAACTTGGACGTTGTCCTCGTAGCACCAACAGCTAAACCGCCTGTAGCCCGCGTTATGGACTATGGAAAGTTTAAGTTCGAGCAGCAGAAAAAAGAGCGGGAAGTCCGAAAGAACCAAAAGATTATCCAGGTCAAAGAAGTTCGGCTTAGCCCAACAATCGATGAGCACGATTTTCAAACAAAGCTTCGTAACGGAATTAAATTCCTTGAAGCAGGCGACAAAGTAAAAGCATCCATCCGTTTCCGCGGACGTGCGATTACTCACAAAGAAATTGGACAGCGTGTTCTTGACAAGTTTGCAGAAGCTTGTAAAGAAGTTGGAACAGTTGAGGTCCGCCCTAAGATGGAAGGACGCAGCATGTTCTTGATGCTTGCACCAATAGCTGAAAAAAAGTAAGCTGAACAAACGATTTAGGAGGAACAGATCATGCCAAAAATGAAAACACACCGCGGTTCCGCGAAGCGTTTCAAAAAAACAGGAAGCGGTAAGTTAAAGCGCGGACGCGCTAAAACAAGCCACCTTTTTGCTAACAAGTCGACTAAAGCAAAACGTCACTTGCGCAAATCTTCACTAGTTTCTTCTGGCGATTTCAAGCGTATTCGTCAGATGCTTACTTACATGAAGTAATAGCTTCAGCCCGGTTAGCTGATCACTATTGATAGCAAACCCATTGAATTCAAATCTAAATTATTCTTACAGGAATAGCAGGAGGTAATGAACTATGCCACGCGTAAAAGGTGGAACAGTGACGCGCAAGCGTCGTAATCGAGTATTGAAATTAGCAAAAGGGTATTTTGGTTCTAAACACCGTCTCTACCGAGTAGCAAACCAACAAGTCATGAAGTCATTAAACTATGCTTACCGTGACCGTCGCCAGAAGAAACGGGATTTCCGCAGACTTTGGATCACACGTATCAACGCGGCAGCTCGTGTAAACGGTATGTCTTACAGCACACTTATGCACGGACTTAAAGTTGCTGGTATCGACGTAAACCGTAAAATGCTTGCTGATCTTGCAGTTACAGATGCAGCTGCATTTGCTCAGTTTGCTGAGACAGCAAAGAAATCACTTTCTAAATAATTGATTTCCTAAACGTCACGGTTCCGAATTGATTCGGAACGTGACGTTTTTTCTTTGTATATAATCTTTCATAAATAGGTGTAAAGGTTCTGCGGATATAACCGACAGTAAGAGTGAGGAGAGATTTTATTGAGTACTTTAGGAATCGAATGGATTGCTTTTTTGTCCATATGGGCATTTGCAGCGATGGGCTATGATAAACGGCAAGCGAAACGCAAGAAGAGTCGTGTTTCTGAAAAAAGTCTCTGGCTCCTTGCAATATTCGGCGGTGGAATTGGCGCTTATTTCGGCATGCAGGTTTTTCGGCACAAAACGCTTCATACCTCATTTCGGGTAGGGTTTTTGATGCTGGCTTTAATTGATGCAGTACTCATCCTTTACCTCGCAGGACTGAAAATGCCGGCACTCCCGCAACTTTTTTAACAACGGAATAAATGATGCAATAGGGGGCAATTACATTGGATATGAACAAATTATTTCACATGCAGCAAGAACTTGATTCATACATACAGGCGCAGCACGATCTTTCAGGAAGAAATCTTTTTGAAGATAAAGTCCTCGCATTACTGGTCGAACTTTCCGAGTTGGCAAACGAAACAAGATGTTTTAAATTCTGGAGCATCAAAGGATCTTCTGAACGTTCAGTGGTATTAGAGGAATATGTAGACTCCATCCATTTTCTCCTATCTCTCGGAATTGTTAAGAATTTGACGGATTTCAATGAATGGAATTTTAATATATCATCCGACTCTCTCACCACAATGTTCCTTAAAACAAATCAAGCGGTTCTAGAATTCGGTCAACGTCCAGACATGTCTACATACACAAGTCTTTGGAACCAGTATGGAACACTCGCTGAGAAACTTGGTTTTTCATTGCAAGAAATCTATAATGCGTACATTGAAAAAAATGAGAAGAATTATGAGCGACAAAAAACTGGATATTGAATGAAAAGTTTTCCTAGTGAAAGCTTTGTGAAACTATCTTTTTATTAAAAAATAAAAGATTGACAAATCCATGGAAATGAAAAATAATAGAATTACTAGACACTAGAGGAGGATTTTTTGTGAACGACTGGAGTAAAGAGGGATTTGGCATTAGGTTAAAGGAACTAAGGGAGCAAAGAGGTCTATCGATGATGGCTTTTGGAGCTGCGATCGGAACTTCTGCTAGCCGCATTAAGGACTGGGAAAAAGGCAAAAACGCTCCATCGGCAGCTTGGGTTGCTAAAATTTCGGAGCGTTTCAATATATCTACGGACGAGCTCATTCTTGGAGACTCAAAAAAATCTTCTGCTTTCAAACAAGCGAATTCTGCAAGTGCAGAGTCACTATATGAACGTTTACGCGAAACAATTACAGTTGACGGATTTTCGGATGAACAGGACGAAGACACGGAGATTCTTTACGCACAATTGGATACGTGCAACAAAGCGAGATATCGCAGTGGTAAAGGACGCCGTCTTGCAGAGCGTGAATTGCTTAACTTGTTAACGGATCTTCCTAAAAAAGATGTTCTGGAATTATTAGAACTCGCTAAGTTGAAGTGCCGTCTTCAAAAAACACCTGAAACAAAATAATGGTAACTCAACACAATGGATCTGTCTCTCCATTGTGCTTTTTTTTATTTTGGTTAATTCCTCAAATACGATATGATAGGGGGAGTAACCGGAAGATTCAAATAATCATAGAACAGAGAGGAAGTTGACAGTGAAAGCAATTATTCATGGTGATCAAGGACTAAGATTAGGAGAAATGCCGGAACCGGCTCCAAAAAGCGGAGAAGTGATAGTCGCTATCAAAACGGCAGGACTGAACCGTAGAGACTTGTACATACCAGACAGAAGAGGACACAAAGGACATGATGTAGTGCTCGGTTCAGATGGTGCGGGAGTAATCGAATCCATTGGAGAAGGCGTAACCAAATGGTCTGTTGGAGACGAAGTGCTGGTCAATCCTTCTTTGAATTGGTTTGAAAAGAGTGACGGATCACCAGAAGGGTTTGGACCGCTTGGAATGCCTGATGACGGGACATTCGCTGAAAAGATCGTCCTTTCTGAAGAGCAGCTGGAAAAGCGTCCTGACTACTTGTCGTGGGAGGAATCTGCAACTATCGCACTGGCTGGCCTAACAGGTTACCGGGCACTTGTAACACGCGGCAATGTGAAAAAAGGGGACACGGTATTCGTACCAGGAGCGGGAAGCGGTGTCGTCACATTCATTATACAATTTGCCAAAGCTATTGGTGCACGTGTCATTGTCACTTCAAGAAGTGCAGAAAAAAAAGAACATGCGTTGAAATTAGGTGCAGACCGTGCGATTGATACGAACGCGGACTGGAACGAAGAGTTAAAAGATGAAACCATTGACCTTGTCATTGAGAGTGTCGGGAAAGCAACATTTAATCGTTCTCTTGAGTGTTTGAAAAAAGGGGGCCGGTTAGTAGTGTTCGGTGCGACGACTGAAGATGTCATCGATTTAGATTTACGTGAACTATTCAATAAGCAGCAGGAAATTATCGGCTCAATGATGGGGAGCCGTGATGAGTTAAGAGAAATGCTGGCATTTGCTGAAAAGCACAACATCCGTCCGGTCATCGATCAGGCGATATCGCTGGATGAGGCTTTAAAAGGATTCGATATGCTTGAAGACAGTACACAGTTCGGTAAAATCGTATTTACTATATAACGGTAACAGCCCGCTATCATCCTAATCAGGAAATAGCGAGCTGTTTTTTTATTAATTCAACTGAATGCTGAAGTATATCCCTTACAGGGCTTTATCATCTACAGAATCTAACCACTCTTCGATAGTACCGACGACTGATTCAACACAGCCGTCTTCGAAAGGAGAGACTAGATTCGCTTCTTTAACCAATTCCGTGAATGATTTAGAGCCACCCATTTTACATAAATGCACGTAATCGTTCCAAGCAGAATCATGATCCTCTCGATCTTTCTTCCAGAATTGGAATGCGCATATTTGTGCCAGCGTATAGTCGATGTAGTAAAACGGAATTTCGTAAATGTGAGCCTGCCGCTGCCAAATGCCGCCGCTTTCTAAATACTCATTTCCATCATAATCACGCTTCGGTAAATAAATTCCTTCTATGCGCTTCCAAGCTGCTTTACGTTCAGCTGGAGTCATCTGCGGATTATTATAGACTTCATGCTGGAACTCATCGACAGCTACCCCATAAGGTAAGAATAAGAGACCGCTGCTAAGATGCGAGAACTTATACTTATCTGTCTGCTCATTGAAGAACAGCTCCATCCATGGCCATGTGAAGAACTCCATACTCATCGAGTGCACTTCTGCACCTTCACTTGTTGGCCACACATACTCAGGTATTCCAATGTTGCGGCTGGAATAGACCTGGAATGCATGCCCTGCTTCGTGAGTTAATACATCGATATCGCCAGACGTTCCATTAAAGTTTGAGAAGATAAACGGAGAATCGTAATTATCGATAAACGTACAATAGCCGCCAGCTTCTTTGCCTTTTTTCGCAACGAGATCCAGTAAATTCTTTTCTGTCATATACGTAAAGAACTCATCCGTTTCATGAGACAATTCTTTATACATTTCCTTGCCTTGTTCAATGATCCATTCCGGAGACCCCTGCGGAACTGCATTGCCGGTTAGATAGTCAAGGGACTGATCGTAAAACTTCAAACTGTCGACACCGATACGGGCTGCCTGCCGGTCGTATAACTTATTTGCAACAGGTACGATATAGTCACGGACCTGATCGCGGAAGTTTTTAACCATATCTGCATCGTATCCAACACGCGACATTCTTACATATCCCAGTTCGGTGAAAGTAGCAAATCCTAATTTTTTAGCAATCTCATCACGAAGTTTAACAAGACGGTCATAAATATCATCAAATTTCTCTGAGTTTTTTTCATAGAACGAATACTGGGCGTTCATAGCGTCTTTCCGGACAGTTCGATCCGTGGACTCCATATAGGGTCCTAGTTGAGCAAGCGTCAACTCTTTTCCGTCAAATTCGATTTGAGCAGAAGCTACAAGTTTTGCATACTCAGAAGTTAACTTGTTTTCTTGTTGAAGGAGCGGCATCACTTCAGGTGAAAATGCTCGAATTGCATGGTCAGCAAGAGCGAATAATTGAGATCCCCATTGTTCTTCTAATTCTTTCCGGAATTTAGAGGTAATGAGTGCTTTGTAAAATTCAGTAGAAAGCCCTTGGAATTCTGGACTGACTTCATCAAAGTAATCTCTCTCCTGCTGATAATATTCATCATTCGTATCAATGGAAGACCGGATATAAGCGAGATTCGATTGTGTTGAATAATCATTTCCGATAGCATTGATTTTTTCAATAACTGCATTTTGGGTTTCGTATGAATCGGCGTTGTTGAACTCGTTCAAAAGTTCCGTGAATTCTTTTTTAATATCGTCCATTTCAGGGCGGGCGTACTGGTATTCGTCAAACGTAATCATAATCTTCCTCCACTCTGCTAATAATGTTCATTCCATTCTATTGTTCCTGAAAAACTTGGAAAATGCAAAAACGAACTTCTGTGAATTGTAATTTTACGTGGATAAGTGTAAATGTATCCCCCATAAGGTTATCATGGTATGATGAAGACATGTACGCATGAACGAATTGTAAATTGATTGAAGAGGGGAATACAAATTACTTATGAATATTACACAATCTACAGTTACAGAGTTGAGAGATCCGACAGGCATCCTTACAGGGAAACGCTATGAGGTGTACCTATACTTGGAGTTCGAAGAAGACGATGAATTATTAGAAGAAGATGCCGCTGGAATCCGTACGATTTACGTTGTTGACGGTGAAGCAGATAAGGTTACAGCAACGTACTTCTTTAAAAAAGGAACAGAGCAAGCATTGGATTTTGAATTGGAAGATGAAGAAATCGAAGAAGTTCTCGCGTTTTGCAGAGAGAACGTAGAAAAAGTAGAAGAAACGTCAAATAACAACTAAAAAAGTTTGAGTTGCGTTCAAATAACGTGAAATTCTTTATAAAATAGTGGATAATAAGCGTAGAGCCGAATGGCAGGGCGTAAATATGCAAAAACGTCCGGAAGTTCTACAAAATTTTTTAGTAATGGAGTGTTTACTATGGATCGAGAAATCGTCGATATTACGATCATTGGCGGAGGGCCAACAGGTCTTTTTGCTTCTTTCTATGCAGGGATGCGAGAAATGTCAGTAAAAATCATCGATAGCCTGCCACAATTAGGAGGACAGTTAATTGAACTGTATCCCGATAAATATATATATGACGTCGGGGGATTCCCAAAAATCCTTGCAAAAGACCTTGTTGCTAACCTAGTAACACAAGCGCATCACTCAAACCCTGAGATTCTACTAGGCGAAGCTGCACTTTCTGCGACTCGCAATGGAGACCATTTTGTTTTAAAGACAGACAAAGGGGAGCATTTAACAAGAACTATTTTGTTAACTGCAGGAATCGGAGCATTCCAGCCACGTAAAATTGGTATTGAAGAAGAAATCCATTTTGAAAATACGAGCTTACATTATGGTATTAAAGATTTAGCGTTGTTTAAAGACCATAACGTACTTGTCTGCGGCGGCGGGGATTCAGCAGTAGACTGGGCATTAATGCTTGAAGATATTGCAAAGAGCGTTACACTCGTACACCGTCGTGAGCGGTTCACAGCACACGAAACTAGCGTTAACCAACTGATGGAATCGAAAGTAAATGTCATGACTTCACGCTCAATTAAATCCTTGCGTGGAGAAGACGGTAAAGTGCATGAAGTACAAATTGTGCACAAAGACGGTACTGAAGAAGTTATGCCAATGGACCACGTCATCGTCAACTACGGAAATATCTCATCATTGGGGCCTATTAAAGAGTGGGGTCTTGAGATGGAGAAGAACTCTATTGTAGTAAATACACGCATGGAAACCAATATTGATGGAATTTACGCAGCAGGGGATGTCACGAATTACGACGGCAAAGTGAAATTGATTGCGGTTGGACTTGGTGAAGCACCAATTGCTGTAAATAATGCGAAAGCGTACCTCGATCCGAAAGCTCGGGTACAGCCATTGCATAGTACAAGCGTATTTTCATAAGTGAATATACAAAAGCCCAGAAGATTTCTTCTGGGCCTTTTTTACATATTTTTCGAATCTGCTTCAGGCGGACTGAACAAGTTTGAGACGAGAAGTCCCATAATCAGAGCAACTCCGCTCATGACAAATGGGGTGCCACTTTCAGGAATCCCGGGATAAATGACAAAAATTGATCCAACAATCAAACCAATAATAATTGAAAACGTCAGCGTTGCATGGTTATTTAGAAGGTAGTGGATGATTTTACTGCTAATGACAAATCCTAAAACAACCCCTAAACCGATCACGATGATAATCGGGATGTTGAAATCAGATACGGCACCGATTGCGGTGGAATACATACCAAGCAGCAGAAGTACGAATGATCCGCTAATGCCAGGCAATAACATCGCTGTGCTCGCAGCCCAGCCTGACAGCAATAAAACTACTGTAGTAGTGGGAGTCAACGATGTAATGATGGATGTATCTGCCGGTTTTATGAAAGCAGTCATCGCCAGCAAAACACCAACAACGAGTAACACAAAATAATGCCAAACTTTAAAGGTTGATTTTACTTTTGCTTGCTTCGCCATAAAAGGCAAGATTCCTATAATTAATCCCATAAAAAAGAATTGCGTCGGAGCGAAGTAGTTTTCTAATAGAAACTTGATTACTCTGCTGAAAAGTATAATCGTCGCGCCCATGCCAATTGCGAGCGGCAGCAGGAATCCAATATGTTTGCGCCAATCTTTACTGAATATCCCGTTGATTGAAGTAAGCAAACGGTCGTAAATCCCTAATAGGAACGCAATTGTTCCTCCGCTGACCCCGGGGATTAAATCACTAATCCCCATTAGAAATCCTCTATAAATATTTCTCCATTCCATGTGTGAATCCTCCAATTCAGTGCTTGAACCTATGACGTCACCTAGTTAGTAAATGTTCCTAATCGAGAGTGACGCAGAAATTCAGGCATAGAAAAGCGCATAGTCGGATGGTGCCGTCTATGCGCCATTTTCATACATTATGAAACGTGTGTTTCGGCACGGTGGGCTTCAATTGCTGCCAACCGTTCGTTAAACTCTTCTTTAGTTAAGTTGTGCTCAACAAAATAACGGTTGCGGGGATGTGTACGGCATTCGTCTGAGCAACCGCGCATATACATATGCTCGTTTTCTTCTGAACAAAGAATTTTAGCATTGCATTCAGGGTTTGCACAATTTACATAGCGCTCACAAGGTGTTCCATCAAAGTGATCACGTCCGACTATGACGTGTTCAACTTGGTTTACAGGAACTGCAATTCGCTCATCGAATACGTAGCATTGTCCATCCCATAATTGTCCTTTTGCAACTGGATCTTTACCATATGTGACGATTCCGCCGTGTAACTGTCCCACATCTTCGTATCCTTCACGCTTTAACCAGCCTGTGAACTTTTCACAGCGGATTCCGCCTGTGCAATAGGCAAGAACTTTCTTGCCTTCAAGCTGTTCTTTGTTATCACGAACCCACTCAGGCAAATCACGGAAGTTTTCAATGTCTGGACGGATCGCTCCGCGGAAATGACCTAAATCATATTCGTAATCGTTTCGAGCATCAATGACAACTGTATCTTCATCTTGCATTTGTGCAAGGAATTCATCAGGAGACAAGTAAGTTCCTGTAGTTTCTAAAGGATTCACATCATCTTCCAAGCTGAGGTTGACGATTTCTTTGCGTGGACGCACGTGCATTTTTTTAAATGCATGTCCTTCAGATTCATCTATCTTAAACCAAAGGTCCTCAAATCGGGGATCATTTTTCATATGCTCCATATACGCATCCGTTTGTGCGATTGTACCTGAGCATGTTCCATTAATGCCTTCTTCGCCAACTAGGATACGTCCTTTTAAGCCGGTTTCCTTACAAAATTTCAAGTGCTCTGCTGCGAATGTTTTTGGGTCTTCAATTTGAACGTACTTGTAAAATAATAATACTCGATAGTTTTCTTTTTCCATGGTCCTAACCACCTTCTGTTTTTTCACTTTGCAATAGGGTAAAACAGTCGGCCCGGTGCAATTACAGTTTTTTACACATAAAAGCAACCCGCATTTGCAAGATCCGGGACAAGCATATTATATCATAAAAACTGGTTCATAAAAAGTGAACAAAATTCGACTAGAAACAATTGTATTCTCTCAACTTTTGTACTAGTATTTAGAATAGATATAGAAACTAGATTTTACCATGGATAAGCAATTTTGCTGAATTACAAGATGTTCATTACATGGAAGTATGCATATGAAGGAGTTTTAACGTTATGAAGAAAATGTTCGGAAACAGAAGATTTAAATTAATCGATGTGCTGCTGACGACAATTATCGTGTTTTTAGCAATGACAGCCATTCTGCTTGTTTTTTTTAAAGGGAGTTCTAATAACCAGTTGAAATCTGCGACTAGTCCATCATCTGATAAGGATGCAGTCGTTGTAGACAAGTCAGACTCTAAATTTGAGGGCATTAAAATTGTGACTGAAACTTCTAATGATCCGTTAGCCAAATATGCAATTCAATATCCGCAGAGTAAAAACCAAGACTTCAATAATAAAGTAGTTACATATATTAGACATGCGAAGAAAAACTATTTAGAAGCAATTCGAGATGTGAAAATTGAAGATAACAAAAGAAAAAGCGAATTGAATATTTCTTTTGAGACACATGTCGATAAAAAAGGAAACTATTCATTTGTATTGATGAATAATGAGTCCCTACTAGGAAAAAAACGGCTATCTGAAATTGAGTCATTCCACTTAAATACGAAATCGGGCGAGCAGCAAGACATTCAGACGGTATTTAAAGAAGATCCGAGTACGCTTCCTGAAATGACGGAGCGGGTCAGAAAGAAAATCCAGCATACAGAGAAGTTGAGCGATGGAGTCATCACTGACAAAATGCAAATTCGTACAGAGCCGGACTGGAAAAATTTTGAGAACTATGCAATTTCAGAAAAGTCTATGATTTTCTACTTTGAAAGTGGATCTTTAAAAGATGAGAAGTCAGGTCCGCAAGTTGCAACGATTCCGATCGAAGAAATGAATGATCTATTGAAACCGGAATTCCAAGTAGCTTCGGAAACTCCTGCAAAAAAAGAAGAAGCAGCTAAACCAGACGCTTCAAAGGATAAACATGCAGAAGGAACTGCTGATAAGGACAAACCTTCTAAAGATGAAACTGCAAAAGACGACGAGCAAACAGGAGAGGGAACAGCAGCGCCTAAAACGGAAGAACCTCATGAAAAGAAAATTGCGCTCACTTTCGACGATGGTCCAGATCCGAAATCCACGGTTCAAATCTTGGATATACTTAAAAAGTATGATGCGAAAGCTACCTTTTTCATGTTAGGAAGTCGAGTAGAATATTACCCGGATACAGCTAGAGCCGTAAAAGCTGCGGGTCATGAAATTGGGAACCATTCTTGGAATCACCCAGACTTAAGTAAAATGCCATTACCAAAGGCGTTAGAAGAAATTAATCGGACCACTGTGATCATTCAAAAAGTGACTGGTGAGAAGCCGACTGTTTTCCGGCCGCCATATGGTGCATATACGAATCAGTTAAGTAAACAAACAATCCCCCCAATCAAGTTATGGAATGTGGATACACTAGATTGGAAATATCGGGATGCCAATAAACTGCTGGAAGAAGTGAAAAAAGCGACAAAAGACAGAAGCACAATCTTGATGCATGATATTCATCAGTCGACCGCAGATGGATTGGATGGTGTTATGGCATATTTGCAAAGCCAAGGTTATAAATTCGTCACTGTGTCTGAATTAGATAAATGAAAAAAGAACGTACAGGGATTTTACATCCTTGTACGTTCTTTTTAGATTGAACTCTATATTTCAACAATTAGTTGACAAGTACATCATCCATTGAAATGTCGAGTGCGTTTGCTACACCTTCACCATACGCCGGGTCCGCATGATAACAATGTTTGATGTGTCTGATCTTGATTTCTTTTGGTGCATCGCCCATATTGTTCGCTGTATTTCTGAATAGCAGTTGTTTTTGTTCATCATCCATAAGATTAAATAGTTTTCCTGGCTGTGTGAAGTAATCATCATCATCTTCACGGAAATTCCAGTGATCTGCAGCACCGTGCAATTTCAATGGAGGTTCTTTGAAATCTGGCTGTTCTTGCCACTCACCAACGCTATTCGGCTCGTAAGAAGTTCTGCTGCCATGATTTCCGTCTACACGCATTTGGCCGTCACGATGGAAACTGTGGAAAGGACATTTTGGCGCATTGACTGGGATTTGATGATGGTTGACACCTAGACGATAACGCTGCGCATCTCCGTAAGAGAATAAGCGGGCCTGCAGCATTTTGTCAGGTGAAAAACTGATTCCTGGAACGACCGCAGCTGGAGTGAAAGCAGCTTGTTCTACTTCAGCAAAGTAGTTTTCTGGATTTCTATTCAATTCGAACTCTCCAACTTCAATGAGAGGGAAGTCGCCTTTATACCAAACTTTTGTTAAGTCGAATGGATTGTATGGCATGTTCGCTGCTTCTTCTTCCGTCATCACTTGGACGTACATTTTCCATTTCGGGAAGTCTCCATTATCGATGCTGAGAAGCAAATCACGCTGATGGCTTTCGCGATCGGTTGCGATTGTTTTGCTTGCCTCTTCATCTGTCAGGTTTTCAATTCCTTGTTGAGAACGGAAATGGAATTTCACATAGTATCGCTCGTTATCAGGGCTGATGAAGCTATACGTATGACTGCCGAATCCATGCATGTGACGATATGTGCGTGGGATTCCGCGCTCACTCATTAAAATGGTGATTTGATGAAGCGCTTCAGGGAGTGATGTCCAGAAGTCCCAATTGTT
This sequence comes from Sporosarcina sp., assembly GCA_029257435.1. Taxonomy (GTDB): domain Bacteria; phylum Bacillota; class Bacilli; order Bacillales_A; family Planococcaceae; genus Sporosarcina. The sequence goes on from JARIBI010000217.1 coordinate 27,032, forward strand.
TGTTGCGCTTCTTAAGTTCGTGCGCGGATCACGCTTGATCGCGTGATTCAAATCCGGAAATTGAAGTGGATCTCTAAAGAAGAAGACAGGCGTGTTGTTTCCGACCATATCCCAGTTTCCTTCTTCAGTGTAGAACTTCAGTGAAAATCCGCGAATGTCGCGTTCTGCATCCGCTGCACCGCGTTCACCAGCTACAGTAGAGAAACGTGCAAACATCTCAGTCTTTTTACCGACTTCTGAGAAGATTTTTGCTTTCGTGTATTTTGTAATGTCATTTGTTACGGTGAACGTACCGTATGCGCCTGTTCCTTTTGCGTGCATGCGGCGTTCAGGAATGACTTCACGGTCGAAATGTGCAAGCTTTTCAATTAACCAAACATCTTGAAGAAGCAAAGGACCCCTAGGACCCGCGGATATTGAATTCTGATTATCAACTACAGGAGCACCTGCAGCAGTTGTTAATTTTTTTCGAGATTCATTCTCATTATTGTTCATGTGTATTCCTCCTGTGTAATGGATTGTGAAACTGTTTCCTAACTATAGCAGAGGGATTCTTAGATAGCTAGCATTTTGTTTAGAATCATTATCGTTAAGGAGGAGTTATTATTAACAGATAGTTAAGGTTACAAGAATTCTATTTTTGGAAGACAAAATCCATGAAATTAAGACCTTGTGACAACATTCCAACATTAGACCCCAAAACCCCCCCGAAGTTTTGAGGTTTGTAACAGATCATACGCTAATTGCTCACAAAGTATTTTAGCGTTTAATTTATAATGGAGACAGATCGAGATTGAGGGGAGAGGTAGAGATGGAAGAGGTTTTACTTTCAAGAATCCAGTTTGCATCGACAACATTGTTTCACTTTATATTTGTCCCGTTGTCTATCGGATTGGCGCTGATCATTGCGATCATGCAAACGCTCTACGTAGTAAAGAAAAAAGAAATCTATATGAAGATGACGAAGTTCTGGAGTGTGTTCTTCCTTATTAACTTCGCAATCGGTGTAGTCACAGGTATTTTCCAGGAGTTCCAATTCGGAATGAACTGGTCGACATATTCCAGATTTGTAGGAGATATTTTTGGAGCACCACTAGCAGTTGAAGCGTTACTGGCGTTTTTCCTTGAGTCTACATTTATAGGAATTTGGATCTTCGGTGCACAGAAGCTCTCTAAGAAAGTTCACTTAGCTTCTATATGGCTTGTTTCATTCGGAACAGTCATGTCAGCATTTTGGATTTTAGTAGCAAACTCATTCATGCAAAATCCTGTTGGCTATGTGTTACAAAATGGCCGCGCTGAAATGAATGACATTGTCGCACTGTTAACGAACGAAAAATTGTGGGTTGCTTTTCCGCATACCATGTTCGGCAGTATCGCTACGGGAGCATTCTTTGTAGTTGGAGTAAGTGCGTTCTATCTTATTAAAAAGCGTCAAGTAGACTTCTTTAAGAAGTCTATCGGAATCGGTTTGATCGTTGGGCTAGTTGGCGGATTAGGTCTTGCGTTCACTGGTCACTCTCAAGCCCAGTATTTAATGCATGCGCAGCCAATGAAAATGGCTGCTGCAGAAGGACTTTGGCAAGATAGTGGAGATCCAGCAGCATGGACATTAATTGCAAATATTGATTCGGAAAATCGTGTAACGACAGGTCGAATCGAAATACCTTACTTATTGAGTTATCTAACGTACAATGAGTTCTCAGGTAAAGTATTGGGAATGGAAAGTCTAGAAAAACAAATGATTGAGAAGTATGGAGAGGGAGATTACATTCCTCCAGTGAAGACAACATTTTGGAGTTTCCGTATTATGGCGGGAACTGGCGGAGCGCTAGTTGGTGCGAGTCTTCTTGGTTTGTTATTGTTGTTCCGCAAAAAGATTGCGGCATCGACTTGGTATTTAAGAGTGATGATTCCAGTGATTTTCTTACCGTTTATCGGTAACTCATTTGGATGGATCATGTCTGAAATCGGTCGTCAGCCATGGGTCGTTAACGGTCTCATGAAAACTGCAGACGGGGTTTCACCGAACGTTTCAGCTGGACAGATTTTGTTCTCACTGATTTCGTTCTCAACAATCTATGCAATCCTCGGGATTATTATGGTTGTGTTATTTGTGAAGGTCATTCAACGCGGACCTGAAGAGCGTAAGCAAAAAGACGTATCCGTTACAGATCCGTTTAATGTAGGAGGCGTGTCTAATGGCTCTAAGTGATTTGTGGTTTGTGTTAATCGCGGTTCTATTCATAGGGTTTATATTTCTTGAAGGCTTTGACTTTGGTGTAGGAATGAGTTTGAAATTCCTCGCTAAAGATGAAACAGACAAACGTATGCTCATTAATACGATTGGGCCAGTCTGGGATGCCAACGAAGTGTGGCTGATTACAGCAGGCGGAGCAATGTTTGCAGCGTTCCCACATTGGTATGCGACAGTTTTCAGCGGGTATTATATACCGTTTGTCGTCTTGCTGCTGGCATTGATTGCCCGTGGTGTAGCGTTCGAGTTCAGAGAAAAGATCGAGTCCGCTAAATGGGTGAAAACATGGGATTGGGCAATCTTTGCAGGCAGTATTTTGCCGCCATTCCTCTTAGGTGTCTTGTTCACAAGTATGTTGAAGGGAATGCCTGTGGATGCCGATATGAACATGCACGCAGGATTCTTTGACTTCGTGAATGTCTATACCGTAGTGGGTGGATTAGCATTTGTGCTCATCTCTTATTTACACGGATTACTGTTTGTCACTTTAAAAACAGAAGGATCCATTCGTACCCGCGCAAAAGAGGCTGCATTAAAAATCTATTGGGCAACTGGTGTTGTGATGATCGCGTTTGTCGCTTTAACAGCGGTCTTTACAGAAGCGTTTGCGAATAGAGGACCGATCTTGATTCCGCTATTTGCAGTTGTGATTGTTTTATATGCGTTCCTACACCGCTTAATCGCAAAAGGACGCGAAGCATTAAGCTTTACAGTTACAGGGATTACACTGATCGCGGTGATGGCTTCGTTCTTCATCGGATTGTTCCCGAACGTATTGGTCAGTTCATTAGATTCTGCATTTAACATGTCAATCCGGGCAGCAGCATCAGGTGATTATTCGTTGAAATTAATGACATTCGTTGCGTTTACAATGGTTCCGATTGTGATTGCATATACAATTTGGAGTTACTATGTATTCCGTAAACGTGTTACGGCAGATGTGGAGCATCTGGACTATTGATGGACCGACATCTTCTTCGGTATAACGGCAGCAAGAAAACTTTTGCGCTTGTTGGGATTTTGACAGTCGTTCAAGCGGCTTTCATCATCCTGCAAGCTCTCTCCTTGTCTTCAGCCATTACCCGGATGTTTCATGGGCTAGCTTGGAAGGGAACCGTTGTATCGCTCGCCGTGTTTTTTGTTGCTCATGCGATTCGTCATTCCCTTCAATGGGGAAAAGAACGCGTTGCACTCAAGTTTGCAGATGATATTGCTCGTTCGACCCAAGACCAGTTAGCTGAAGCACTTTTACGGGATGGCACTGGAATGATTGCAAGACAAGGTTCAGGATCTTTGCTGACTCTTACTTTAGAAGGTGTCCCGAAATTCCGTAAATACGTGGAACTGTTCATCCCAAGATCGTTATCGATGGGAATCATTCCAGCAGTAATCCTCGTTTATATTGTCACGTCCGATTTAATGTCTGGCGTGACTCTTTTCCTTGTAATGCCGATATTAATCATCTTCCTAATTCTGATAGGAATTGTCTCTAAGAAAAAGATTGATGATCAAATGGGAACATACCGCCAGCTGTCCAGACATTTTGCGGATTCTATCCAAGGGATTGAGACGCTGAAGTTTTTAGGGCGGAGCAAGTCCCATGAGAAAGCGATTGAAGAAGTGAGTGACAAATATCGTGTAGCTACGAATCGCTCGTTAAGCTATGCATTTTTGTCTTCGTTCTCCCTGGATTTCTTTTCAAGTCTATCTGTAGCACTTGTTGCAGTGGAGCTTGGTTTACGGTTAATCAATGGCGGAATCGGACTAGAAGCAGCGCTTGTAATTCTCATATTAGCGCCTGAATACTTTTTGCCAGTTCGTGATTTAGGCGCTGATTTCCACGCAACAATGGATGGAAAAGATGCTGCGGATGAAATACGTTCACTACTTGCAGATTCAGAAGAGAATGGTGAACACGAATCGACTGTCATTCCTGCGGTTACGAAAGACAGCAGATTTACAGCTGCCTCTATTGGTAAACTAGGCGATCATGACATTGAAATTACGAAAGATATACAGTTTTCTGTAACGGGTTCACAAAAAGTGGGGATAATTGGGGCTTCAGGGGCTGGCAAGTCCACTCTGATTGACCTATTGGCGGGCTTTACATCACCTTCAAGTGGCGCATTTGAGATTGGAAACGAGTCTTTCAGTTCGCTTGCATCAGATTCTTGGCGCAAACAAGTCACCTATATCCCGCAGCACCCAACAATTTTCTCAGACACTCTAGCAAATAACATTCGTTTTTATCATCCGGAAGCCAGTGACGAAACTGTTTTTAAAGCCGCACAAGCAGCGGGTCTTGAGCAGCTGGTCGATGAACTGGCGAATGGGTATGATGAGATGATTGGTCAAGGCGGCCGTCCGCTATCAGGCGGGGAAGAACAGCGTGTTGCGATTGCTCGTGCGCTGTTAGAAGATTCTTCCGTCTTGTTGTTGGATGAACCGACAGCACACTTGGATATCGAAACAGAACACGAAATCAAGCAATTGCTTCTGCCTATTCTTGACGGCCGGCTCGTATTCTTTGCAACACATCGATTGCACTGGATGAAGGAAATGGACTGGATTCTTGTCATGGAAGATGGCCGTATCGCGGAACAAGGGACTCACGAGGAGCTGTCTGCACAAGACGGTGTCTACAGCAAATTAGCGCGTGCACAGCGGGAAGGGATGATGCTATGAACTACGTCAAAAACTTCGTTACTCCATATATGAGCAAGTACTGGAAGTTAATGTCGGTGACTGTTCTCTTAGGCATTTGCTCTTCCTTGTCTGCGGCACTTCTGATTTTTGCATCGGGTTACTTGATTTCAGCTGCGTCAGAGCGACCAGAGACAATTTTACTTGTCTACGTTCCAATCGTTTTAGTTCGGGCTTTTGGATTGTCTCGTGCAGCGTTCAGTTATGCAGAACGCATGACGGGGCACAACGCTGTTTTAAAAGTGCTGTCTGAAATGCGCGTGCGGCTATATCGTGCGCTGGAACCACAAGCACTATTTATCCGTTCTCGCTTTAAGCGAGGAGATTTACTAGGGACATTGGCGGATGATATTGAACATTTACAAGATGTCTATATCCGTACGCTATTCCCAACAATCAGCGGTTTGTTCATATTCGTATTTGCAACTGTATCTGTGTCTGTTTTTGATTGGAAATTCGGTTTGTTTATCGGTCTGTGTTTAAGTGTGATTGTCATCGTCTATCCAATGCTGTCATTAGTGATGATGAAGAAACACCAACTAAAGTCGAAACAGCAGCATACGAAGCTGTACCATACATTGGGGGACGCAGTTTATGGGATTCGCGATTGGCTCATTAGCAGCAGAACCGCTGATTTCCTTAGTAAGTTCAAATCTGAGCGTAATGCAAGTTACGAAACAGACAAAGAACTTGCAAAGCGTGACCAAAACAGAACGTTCCAGCTTCATTTAATTTCTGGTGTTATTACTGTGGTTGTAGGAGTCTGGGCGGGAATGCAAGCGATTGATGGAACGATTTTACCAACATATATCGCAGCATTTACACTCGTCACACTTCCAATCATTGAATCGTTAATTCCGATTTCACACGCTGTTGAACGGATTCCTGCGTACAACGAATCGTTTGCACGTATTCAGCACACGGAAGATACAGCACAATCCGTATTCAAGTCAGCTGAAACGTTGGATGAAGTGCCAGCAGCTGCAGATATCCTCGTTGAAGGTGTGTCTTATGCATATGAGTCTGAAAAACGACAAGCCCTTCACCGGGCTGCTCTCAACATCAAACAGGGTGAAAGAGTAGCGGTTCTCGGTAAAAGCGGTGCAGGCAAATCGACGCTGGTACAACTTTTATTAGGAGCGTTAAAACCGGATGAAGGAACCATCCGAATCGCGGGTGAAGCTCCAGAAAAGTATGGGGAAAACATCCATCAACTTGTGAGTGTATTAAACCAAAAACCTTACTTGTTTGGGACAACGATTGAAAATAATATTCGTCTAGGCAATCCATCTGCGACAACTGAAGAGGTCGAACGTGTAATCCGCCAAGTTGGATTGGAAGATTATCTTAAAAAGCTTCCACACGGGTTGCAAACGCAGACGGAAGAAGCAGGACGGCGCTTCTCAGGCGGCGAACGACAACGCATTGCGCTGGCACGTATTTTGCTCAACCATACCCCGGTTGTGATTGTCGATGAACCGGCAGTTGGACTGGATCCTGAAACAGAACGCAGTCTCATTCAGACAATGATGGAGAGTCTGAAAGGGAAAACAGTTATATGGATTACCCACCATCTGATGGGAATGGAATTGATGGACAATATCGTCTTCTTAGAAGCTGGAGAAATATCGGATGAAGGCACACATGAAGAACTGCTGGAAAAATCACTGCGCTACAGACGCCTTGTTGAATTGGACCGCGGAATCTGATTTTTACTAATCAGAAGCGGGCGTTCGGGAATTTGAAGACCTAGTAAAGACTATGCCGAATGTATTTCACACGTACATTTGACATAGTCTTTTTCTTGTTTTTGAAATAACCTTAGTTTTTACTCCCTTTTTAGAAGAATCGGGAATGATTTTAGAAGTAGGAGACTGGATTATTAAAAAAGCGTCACTGCAAGTCACCAAATGGGGAGAAGAGGGATATCCAGAACATTATGTAACTGTGAACGGTTCTGTAAAAAACTTCTCGATGAGTCATTCATCTCGCGGGTACATGATATCTTGCAAAGCAACTCCAGATAGTTTGGTAGTTGAAATAACTGAGTTTGTTGTTGTGGAAAATAGCAAAAAAGCGCTGCAAATCGTGACCAGATTGAATGATCTCGTTATTAGTACAGCATTAGAGGATTTTGGGACGGGGTATTCTTCGTTAGCAAACCTAACCCATTTACCTTTCCAATAGTTAAAAGTGGACCGTGAAGAATCGGAGGCTGCATCGGTCTTAAAAGGGATTGTTTTGATTGCTTCAGGTCTCGGTCAAGTGACCATTATGGAAGGCGTAGAAACGAAAGAACATTTTAAGCTGATCGAATTCATGGCTACTATTTCAGTAAACCAGTTCCGCTGGACGACGCATACAAACTTCTTTAACCAATTTAAAAACACTCCGCTAGCAGCGAAGTGTTTAAAATGGCCATCCGAACAAATAGCCGAGTGAGATGCATATAATACCTGAAACCGTTGTACCGAGTGAAGAGAACAACATATACCGCTTTACAGCCATCCCGCTCATTCCTGAAAAACAACAGACGAAATGACGCATTCCCGGTACGAAAAAGCCTAGCGTTACCGTCCAGGAACCATAACGGCTAAACCAGCGCTCTACCCGCAGTATCCGTTTTTCGGATAGACCGATCCTTTTACCAAAACGTTCAACAATTGGGCGACCCACTTGTTTACCGACTGTATAGGTCACAAGTGTTCCGATGAAAACTCCTAAAATCGCAATCGTCATTGCCCCTGTGAAATTGAGAAGCCCTGAAGAAGACAAATATCCCGTAAAAACGATGACAAATTCATCCGGCATGGGTAATCCGAAAATACCGAGCGCTAAAAAAAGAAAAACAGCAAAGTACCCATAATGGGTAACGAAATCTTGAAATATACTCACTTAAATCCCTCTTTTGTCAATTCTTTGATGATGTTGTATGCGGTTGCCACGTCCCAATAGTTTCTCCAACCCGAATCGCACCTTTTTCAGAACGATCCGGTGTGAACGGCGTCTCTCCAGCAACAAATAGCAAAATCGTTGATCCGAAAGAGAAATAACCAAAGTCTTCTCCTTTTTTAGCTTCTTTTGAAGAAGAGTAGAGCTGTACGGAGTTTACATTGAGTGCACCCACTTTGACAAGTGCTATTCGATCGAGTTCAGTTGAAAGTTCAGTGATAAGTCGATAGTTTGTTTCAAAAGGTTTGTCTCCATAAGTAAGTCCCATGTTATTAACAGGATATGATGTGGATCCAAGAGCGTAACGGCTGATCACGCGGCCATCTGCAGGATAGTGGAAGTGATGATAATCTGCAGGAGAAAGATAGAATACAAAGTACCATCCATTTTTATAAGCAGATGCCCTCTTCTCATCCATGAATATTTCATTTATACTGTATGTATGACCTTTAATTGTAAATTGATGTCCGTCTTCTACCCGCCCGAAAGAACTCAGCTGTCCGTCTGAGGGGGAGACCAAAGTTTCAGCTGAATTGTCAAAAGGCCGTGCTCCGGATTTTAGGTTGCGGGTGAAAAATGCTTGTAAACTTTTGTAGTGTCCTCTCGGATATTCCATACTGGCCTCATCAATTTTATAGGCTGAGGAGTATGTCTTAATAAGAGGTTTGCTGAAACGGGATGCTGCGAAATGGCGCAGTATACCAGAGGCAACTGGATTTCCGGTCAGTTCAACGAATGATTTTAAGAGTTTCTTTTTCAATACAATCACCATCTTTAACTAGTATATATTATCGGGAGGTTTGTTATGTTTTCATTTAGATATATTGATTATACTAAAGTAAAGGCCCAATTGGCGAATGCAATTACTTTAGTAAACTTAAGTTTCGGAGTTATTGCCATTATACTGATTTCCAGAGACTTGTCCCACATGAGTTTAGTTTTCATTTTTCTAGCGGCTTTATTTGATCGTTTCGACGGGATGACAGCTCGTCACTTCCATACGGAATCAGCATTCGGAAAAGAATTGGATTCCTTAAGTGATATCATTTCGTTCGGAATCGCCCCAGCAGTTCTTATCTATCACTCTGCGTTATCTGAAATGCTTTGGGTTGGGATTGCAGCAACAATTATTTACATTGCATGCGGGGCAGTCCGGTTAGCCCGCTATAATGTAGAAGAGTTCGACGGCATTTTCCGTGGCGTTCCGATTACCGCAGCTGGTGTCATTTTAACTTCTTTTTATTTTGCAGTTCCATACGTTGCGGCGCCTTATCTTGTTATTGCAATGCTCATTCTTTCATGGGCAATGGTCAGCAATTTTAAAATTTTTAAAGTATAAACTCAAACCTCTTCATTTGGTTCCTTAGATTGGGATCCGGTGAAGAGGTTTTTAAATTGTAGAATGCGGCCGTGCAATGCGGTTCTATTCAGTTTTCAATTCATACCCAGCGCTTGTCTCAAGTCCGTTCCATTCTCCTGTGTAATCTGCTATTCTTAAAGTAGATAAACAACGGAAAGGAATGATTGAAATGGCTGGACCCGCGTTAAAACAACTACAATCTCACCGGGCTATCCACGAAGGCGGATTATCTGGTGCAGTTGGGAAAACAGAGATGCTGATTGACTTCCTTCAAGAAGGGGACCTTAAAAATGCAGACCGTGCAGCGAATGATTTAATCGATTATTGGAAGACACGCGTCATTAGTCATGCGGATGCAGAGGAAGGCGGGTTTTATCAAGAAATCGTTGCAGAAAATCCTGCGATGGACAAGTCGGTTATCCAGCTGACGCGCGACCATGATTTGATAAGAATCATCGTTGGAGATATTGAAAAGTTAAGAGAGACTGAAGGAATTAGTCCAAGCGTCCTTCAAAAATTCTATGCATTGCTAGTTGTGAACGAAATTCACAGTCGCGAAGAAGAACGTTTGCTATTTATAGAATCACCTAAAGAAGAAGCTTGAAATGAATGGACCAACCAAACACGTCATTCTGGAAATGAATGACGTGTTTCCAATGAAAGGAGCACTTTAAATGATGGAACAAGCACTTGCCGTGCTCGCTGAGAAATTTGGATATACATCATTCCGTACCGGTCAAGAGCAGGTCATCCAGCACGTGATGGATGGACAAGATGCTCTATGTGTTATGCCGACTGGGGGCGGTAAATCGTTGTGCTACCAAGTGCCGGCCATGCTATTTGAAGGAACGGTCCTCGTTATATCCCCACTAATTTCCCTTATGAAAGATCAGGTAGACGCACTTTGGCAACTCGGAATTCCTGCTGCCTACATAAACAGCACGTTATCGTCCGAAGAGTATTTCGGAATTCTTGAAAATGCGATCGCAGGACAATATCGCCTTCTATACATTGCACCTGAACGACTGGAGTCCGAATCATTTCTGAGAGAATTAAGCCGGATGAACGTTCCGATGATTGCGATTGATGAGGCACACTGTATTTCTCAATGGGGTCATGATTTCAGACCGAGTTACCGAAATATTAGCCGTGTCTTGAACTGTTTTGATGAAAAACCGGTTTTGCTTGCGTTAACTGCAACAGCTACGCCGAACGTTCGGGAAGATATTCGCATACAGCTCGGGATTCCCGAAGAACAGACGGTGATGACAGGATTTGAGCGGTCGAACTTAGTGTTTACGGTTGTAAAAGGGCAAAATCGCGAGAAGTTCATCAAAGAAGTTGCAAGTAAAAATAAAGGGGAAGCTGGTATTGTTTATGCAGCCACCCGAAAAGCGGTTGAGAGTATCTATGAATTGCTAAACCGTGCTGGATTTGAAGTGGCGAAGTATCACGGCGGAATGTCAGATACAGAACGGCATCACGAGCAAGAACGTTTCCTGAATGATGAAGCAACGGTGATGGTCGCAACAAATGCTTTTGGAATGGGAATTGACAAGTCAAATATCCGATACGTCATTCACTACCAGATGCCGAAAAATATGGAAAGCTATTATCAAGAAGCTGGACGCGCGGGACGGGATGGTCTGGATAGTGAATGTGTGCTTCTATTTGCATCGCAAGATATCCAAACACAGCGTTTTCTTATCGACCAATCTCCAGATCCTTCACGAGTGCCAGCTGAGCTCGAAAAACTGCAAGGAATGATCGACTACTGCCATACAGAAAATTGTTTGCAGCAATACATCGTGACGTATTTTGGAGAAAAAGAGGCTCCGAAATGCGGCAGATGTGCAAATTGTACAGATACACGAGAGCAGATGGATGTCACATTGGAAGCTCAAAAGGTATTGTCATGCGTCATTCGAATGGGGCAGCGGTTTGGGAAGACGATGATCGCACAAGTGTTGACCGGCTCGAGAAATAAAAAATTGCTGGACTTTAAGTTTGATCAATTGACGACTTATGGTTTGCTGAAAGAAAAGAATGCGAAGGAAGTTTCCGATTTTATCGAGTTTCTGATTTCGGCGAACTGTTTACAAGTGGAGAACGGGCAGTTTCCGACAATCCGAGTCGCTGAGCGCGGCAAGGAAGTCTTGCTTGGCAATGACAAAATTATGAGAAAAGGTTCATTTGTTTCGAAGACACTGACAGAAAATGATCCGCTGTTTGAACAGCTTCGCCAGTTGCGGCGCCAGCTTGCTCAAGAAGCAGGCGTCCCGCCATTCGTTGTGTTCTCGGATAAGACGCTGAAAGATATGGCGATGAAAAAACCAGCAACGTCCGCAGAGTTTTTGGACGTTGTAGGTGTGGGACAAACGAAGCTCGAGATCTATGGAGAGGCATTCATTGAAGAAATTAAATCTTTTCAGCTCCAGGAGATTTGAGCGTGAGATTCCGCAATAATAGGCAAAACAAAAAACATACTAGCACCTAGTATGTTTTTTGTTTTATATTCGATTATTCCTTCAAGGCTAATTGTAACTGGATGGACACGCGACCGAACTGCTCGATTCCAATATGTTAGATAGGTTAATCGCTTGAGAATTTCCGTCACAGAGCCGTAGCTGTCCGATGTTTGAACAACCCATAAATGGTATACGCGGCAACGAACAGCAAGAGTACACCGGTAAAGGTGAACGCTCCGCGAAAGTTTAAGTTCAATGCGCCAATTGTATACGAACCAGCGACAACTCCCATTGAGAAAAAGGCATAGAAATAACCGTATGCTTTCCCGCGGTAAGCGGCTTCAGAAGAATCGATGAGCAATGAGTTGATGGATGGGAAAAGAAAGGCGAATCCGACCCCATATAAAGCCATTGTTCCATAAAGACTGCCAAGCTCGTCCGCGCGGCTCAAAAGCAGCATGCTGACCCCCATTAATGAAATTCCGAATGCGAGTGTAATCATCGGTCTCACGCGATCGAAAATTCGGTTGATCGGCAATAGAAAGACGAGGATTGCCACGATTCCGAAGGTGCTTAACAGGGTTCCTGTTGTTTTAGTATCAAAGCCGAGCGACTCGACTTTTAGCGGCAGGATCAGCGCAAGTACACCTTGTGAAAACATTAGGAAAAAGGCACCCGCAAATGCCCGTTGAATGCCCGGGTGCCGGAACAATGCTCCAACATGCTTTTCCTTGGACTTTACTGCTGACTTTTTGACCCGCTTGACAGATCGTAACAGCAAGAAAGCTAAAAGTGCAAGTATTGCCATGATGATGCCATTCACGAGCATAATTGTGGGAGTTCCCTTTATTGGATTCCCGATAATGGAAGCAACGATTCCGCTGTACGCAGGACCTGCGATTGCGGCCATACCAACAAACGCACCAGAAATGGCCACGCTTTTTCCGCGTTTTTTCGGTTCTGCCCGATTCGCTAAAAATGTAAAGGCAGCAGGAATGATCAGCCCATTGGTAAATCCGTGAACGAAACGGACACCGACCAGCAGCCAAGGGGCATGAACTGTGGAATAGAGCGTCAATGCAACGGCGTTCGTTAAAAGACCAATCAGCAGAATCTTGAATGGACCTCTTTTATCAGTAACAAATCCTGAAATAACATTGCCGAAAACGTTCGCAAGTGAGTAAGTTCCAACAACTAACCCCGCGACAAAAGTGGAAGCACCTAATGACAGTGCAAATGGACTCATGATAGGGAGCTGGGAGAACAAATCAAAAAAGGAAAAGAAAACGATTAAATAAACAAAAAACCGCATAGTACCGCCTCATTTCAAGAAATCAAAACCCATGTTTATTTTATCATGTAGAGAGTTTAAAGCAACGAACAAGATAGGGATTCACAGATTTCTGGTAAAACTTGTGACGGAATTGTAGAAAGAGCTGAACGTTAAGAAAAAATAGCAATCTTACTAAAAAAACTGTAAAATAACGAATAGTCAAACGAAATGGGGGAATGAGGCATGGAACCGAAGATTAGAATTGGAATCGCTGGATACGGTAACCTTGGTAAAGGGGTAGAGTTCGCGATTTCCCAACAACCTGATATGGAGTTGGCTGGAATTTTCACGAGAAGAGATCCGGATAGCGTTCACCCGGTCGGTGACAGTGTTTCTGTCTATCCGTTAGCAAATGTGGAAGACTATACAGAAGAAGTGGATGTCATGATTCTTTGCGGGGGCTCTCGAGCGGATTTACCTGAACAAGGTCCTGCCTTAGCAAAGTTGTTTACAACGGTCGATAGTTTCGATACACACGCTAAAATTCCAGAATATTTTGATGCGCTTGAGGAAGCTGCGAAACCAGCAGGAACTACAGCACTTTTGTCTGTCGGCTGGGATCCGGGTTTGTTCTCATTGAATCGTCTATACGGAGAGACTGTGCTGGCTGACGGCGTAACGTATACTTTCTGGGGCAAAGGATTAAGCCAAGGGCATTCTGATGCAGTACGCCGGATTGAGGGTGTAAAGAATGCGGTCCAATATACAATTCCTTCAGACGAAGCGGTTGCTAAAGTCCGGGCGGGAGAACAGCCTGAATTATCTACACGCGAGAAGCATGTCCGTGAGTGTTATGTCGTCTTAAAAGAAGGGGCGGATGCAGCGACTGTTGAAGAGACTATCGTTACAATGCCTGACTACTTCGCGGACTATGATACAACTGTTTCATTCATCAGCGAAGACGAAATGCAGCAGAACCATAGCTCGATGCCCCATGGAGGTTTTGTCATCCGCAGCGGTAAGACGGGGATTGGCACCAACCAGGTAATGGAGTATTCGTTGACATTGGACAGCAATCCAGAGTTTACTTCAAGTGTCCTCACTGCCTATGCACGAGCCGCACACCGATTAAACAAATTAGGACAGCACGGTGCCAAAACAGTTTTCGACGTTCCGCCAGGTCTTTTATCACCGAAAAGTCCAGCATTGCTGCGAAAAGAATTGTTGTAAGAATGGTATGGAAACTTTGAAAATGCACCAACTTGTACTATACTAGGAACATATTTACTTAGGGGGTCGAAGGATTTGGCTAAAATGGATGATACGCTCCATATGCTTAAAGAATTAACAGATGCAAAAGGTACAGGCGGGAACGAACGTGAACCACGCGATGTAATGAAACGGTACATTGAACCGTTTGCAGATGAAATTGACCAGGATGGCCTGGGTTCTCTCATCGCAAAACATACTGGCGATGCAGACGGTCCTAAAGTGATGGTCGCTGGTCACCTTGACGAAGTCGGATTCATGATTTCCCGAATTGACGATAAAGGTTTCTTAAGATTCCAGACTATCGGAGGCTGGTGGTCGCAAGTCATGCTCGCACAACGCGTGACAATCGTTACGCGTAAAGGTGATTCCGTTACAGGAATCATCGGTTCTAAGCCACCGCATATCTTGCCTGCTGAAGCGCGCAAGAAGCCAGTGGATATTAAAGATATGTTCATCGATATCGGTGCATCTTCACGCGAAGAAGCGATGGAGTGGGGCGTTTCACCTGGAGATATGGTTGTTCCTTACTTCGAATTCACGGTCATGAATAATGAAAAATATTTGCTTGCCAAAGCCTGGGATAACCGCATCGGCTGTGCGATTGCCATCGACGTCATGAAGGAACTGAACAAGCAAGGACACCCGAATACACTTTATAGTGTTGGAGCTGTCCAAGAAGAAGTCGGTCTTCGCGGTGCTGGAACAGCAGCCAACAAAATCAAGCCGGACATCGGTTTTGCAGTAGACGTCGGTATCGCAGGGGATACACCAGGAGTTACTGCAAAAGAAGCAGCAGCTAAAATGGGAGACGGCCCGCAAATCATTCTTTATGACGCATCTATGATCGCACACAAAGGTCTTCGTGACTTTGTCGTTGACACGGCTGAAGAAAACGGAATTCCGTATCAGTTCGATTCCATGTCAGGTGGCGGAACAGACGCTGGCTCAATCCACTTGAGCGGCAATGGTGTTCCTTCAATCGCAATCACAGTGGCAACGCGTTACATTCACAGCCATGCAGCAATGCTACACCGTGATGACTATGAAAACGCTGTGAAACTGATTGTGGAAGTTATTAAAAAGCTTGACCAAGATACAGTTAACAAGATTATTTCCGAATAAAAAGGGAAGAGACAGATCAGAACCTGGTCTGTCTCTTTTAATTTTCAAGTTAGTATAAAAATACATTTGACTTTATAAATATTCATCATTATACTGTGAATAACCAATTTTATTCATGGAGGATGATTTTATGACAAGCGCATTCGAATTGAAGTATATGGAGAAACAATTGAAGGGAAAAGACTTTTTAGCGATCGAGGATTTTTCAACTGAAGAAATTGATTATCTGTTAGACCAAGCGACGAAAATGAAGAAAGATTTCCTTGCAGGAGGCGCTTCTAAACCGCTTGAAGGGAAAACACTTGGAATGGTCTTTGAAAAGAATTCAACGAGAACCCGTATTTCGTTCGATACAGGCATGTTCCAATTAGGCGGGCATGCATTGATGATGAATCCAACTGAACTCCAAATCGGCCGCGGTGAGTCGATTGCTGATACAGCGAAAGTATTTTCTGAATATCTGGATGGCGTAATGATTCGCGCAAACTCTCATGAAATGGTGAAAGAATTTGCAGACAATGCGTCAATTCCAGTCATTAACGGCCTAACGGACAAATTACATCCATGCCAGGCGCTCGCAGATTTATTGACCATCCAAGAAGTGAAAGGGGAGCTAGCGGGATTAAAACTCGTTTATATCGGGGACGGCAACAATGTCGCGCATTCACTCCTCATGGCGGCTGCTAAAATGGGAATCCATACAGCTATTGCTACACCGGTCGGATATGAAATGGATGCGGACATCGCAAACTCTATTGAAAATGCCGCTGAACTGTCAGGTGTGACGATGACTCAGCTGACTGATCCGGTTGAAGCTGCAAAAGACGCAGACATTTTATATACCGACGTATGGGTCAGTATGGGAGACGACGAGCAATCCGAACAGCGTCTGGCGGATTTCGAAGGATTTGAAATCAATGAAGAACTTGCGGGCCACGCGAAATCAGATTACACGTTCATGCACTGTCTGCCTGCACATCGCGGTCAAGAAGTTTCGGCTGCAGTTATCGATGGTTCGCAGTCCGTTGTGTTCCAACAGGCTGGAAATCGGATGCATGCACAGAAAGCATTGCTAGCCGCGTTACTGTAATCCAATTAAAAAAAGGGATCGCACTACACCTGACGGGTGTGGTGCGATCCCTTTGATCTTGGAGTCACTGTGCAGCAAATGCGTGCTCGAGTTCACCCGTAATCTTCATCTTTTCCTGATCGTCGGCGCGCTGCCAAAGCTTTTCAAAGAACACACCTAAGCCAGGAAGCAGATGCTCTTCTCCTCGCGCAATCGCATCATCCACAACTCCGCGGATATCTTGCGCTTTGTTATCCGTCATATTTGCCGTAATTGCGTCTCTAATTTGAAAATCCATTCATCTGACCTCCTTTCAGCGTACTTGAGTTTAGTATCGCCAAAAGGTCTTGTCTTTGATACACTGAAAAGAAAAAAAGGAAGTCATCCTACACTATGAAACGTATTGAATCTACGCAAAATGCACTTGTGAAACATTGGAAAAAACTTATAACAACAAAAAAAGAACGCGAACGCTCTGAAGAATTCATCGTCGAAGGACACCATCTAGTTGAAGAAGCCTTGAAGATTGAAGGTTCTGTACTGCATATCATGTTCCGTGAAGATGTTGAAATTCCGTTTGAATTAGAAGAGTCTTCGATTCAAATCATTGAAATGACGAAAGCGGTAGCTGCTGAAATTTCAGAAACGGAACACCCACAAGGCATTTTTGCACATTGCAAACAGCCAATTCTTTCAGAAGATAAGTATTCAGAATGGAAACGTCTTTTGTTCATCGACGCAGTCCAAGATCCGGGCAACATCGGTACAATGATCCGTACAGCGGATGCTGCTGGAATGGACGCAGTGATTCTTGGCAAGGGGTGTGCCGATCCATTCAATCCGAAAACCGTTCGTTCTGGACAAGGTTCCCATTTCCATATCCCCATCGTAAAAGGGGATTTGAGCGAATGGATTGACCGCGTAAAACAAAACGGTCTGCAAGTCATTGGAACAGGTCTGCAGCAAGCAAAAGATCATTTCACAGTAGACGCAATGCCTGCTTTTGCACTTCTAATGGGGAATGAAGGAGCGGGAGTTTCAGATGAATACCTGGAGCAAGCGGATACGATTGTGAAGATTCCATTGTACGGGGAAGCAGAATCGTTGAACGTCGCTGTAGCAGCAGGCATCCTGCTGTACACATACGGACGCCGCTAAGTCGCTCTGGTATTGAAGTATGAAGCGGATTCCGCTATACTGATAAAGTATACAAGAGCAACAGACAACAAAAGTGTTGACCGGGAAGAGGTTACAGAATAATTGACGCTAGGGAGTCCATACCTTGACTGGAAGTATGGATGGTCGAAACTGTTACCGTTCACCCCGCGAGCTGCCTTCAGGACCAGCATTTCGCTGTAAAGATGAGCCGGCTACGGACCGTTATTCCGAAGTTGAGAGATCATGCGCACGACCGGCATGATAATCAGGGTGGTACCGCGAATTCGTCCTCGTCCCTTTTTTAGGGGACGAGTTTTTTATTTTGTTAAGCTTTTATTGAACAAAGCTATTTTGAAAGGAGAATGACAATGGAGCAGCAGCTGGAACAGTTAAAACAAGAAGCACTGCAGAAAATTGAAGCCGCGGCGTCGGTGAAAGAACTCAACGACGTGCGTGTAGCGTATCTAGGGAAAAAGGGGCCGATCACGGACCTTCTTAAAGGAATGGGGAAACTGCCGGCAGAAGAACGTCCTAAAATGGGCGCACTGGTCAATGTCGTGCGAGAAACCGTTACGACTTCTCTAGAAGAGAAAATGGAATTGCTCGAGCAGCAAGCTGTGAATGAAAAGCTTGAAAAAGAAACAATCGATATTTCACTTCCCGGCCGACCGGTTAAGCTCGGCAATCATCATCCGCTGACACGCGTCGTTGAAGAAATCGAAGACTTCTTCATCAGCATGGGATACGAAGTGGCAGAAGGTCCTGAAGTAGAGCAAGATTACTACAACTTCGAGGCGTTGAACCTCCCAAAAGGTCACCCTGCCCGCGATATGCAAGATTCTTTCTACATTACAGAAGACGTCTTGCTTCGTACGCACACGTCACCTGTCCAAGCACGGACAATGGCTGCAAAAAAAGGCGAGCCAATCAAAATCATCTGTCCGGGTAAAGTGTATCGCCGCGATAGCGATGACGCGACACACTCCCATCAATTTACACAAATCGAAGGTCTTGTTGTTGGTGAAGACATTCGAATGAGCGATTTAAAAGGGACACTCGCACTATTTGCGAAAAAGATGTTCGGCGAAGAACGTGAAATCCGTTTGCGTCCCAGTTTCTTCCCATTCACAGAGCCTTCTGTTGAAATGGACATCTCATGCTTCAAGTGTGGCGGGTCAGGCTGTAACGTCTGTAAGAAAACTGGATGGATTGAAATCCTGGGTGCCGGTATGGTGCATCCGAACGTACTTGAAATGGCTGGATATGATCCTTCGATCTTTACTGGATTTGCGTTCGGTATGGGACCAGAGCGAATTGCAATGCTGAAGTATGGCGTCGAAGATATCCGTCATTTCTTTACGAACGATATGCGTTTTTTATCACAATTTAACCGCACAGAAGTGTAAGGAGGAGACCCCATGTACGTATCAACGAAATGGCTAGAAAATTATGTAGATACAAAAGGCATCGCACCTGCGGATCTTGCTGAAAAGATTACACGTGCGGGCATTGAAGTCGATACAATCATCGATCGTTCTGAAGGTTTGACGAACATCGTCGTCGGACACGTTGAATCATGTGAAAAGCATCCGGAAGCAGACAAATTGAACATTTGCCAGGTGAACGTCGGTGAAGAAACGGTTCAAATCATTTGCGGTGCTCCAAACGTAGCTGCAGGACAAAATATTATTGCTGCACTTCCAGGTGCGAAATTGCCAGGCGGCATGAAGATTAAAAAAGCAAAACTGCGCGGAGAATTATCAAACGGCATGATTTGTTCTCTTCAAGAGCTTGGTGTTGAAGGGAAGACTGTTGCAAAAGCTTATGCAGAAGGCATTTATGTCCTTCCAGCTGATGCTGAACCGGGTACTGATGCGCTCTCATTATTAGGATTGGATGACGTCATCTTAGAATTCGATTTGACACCGAACCGCGCAGATGCACTCAGCATGCTGGGAGTTGCGTATGAAGTCGGTGCGATTTTATCTGAAGATGTCAAGCTTCCGAAAATCGAGTACACCGCTTCAAATGAAAAAGCAGAAGATGTTTTGTCGTTGAGAGTAGACGCGCAAGAAGATAATCCGATGTACGTTGCAAAAGTTGTGAAAAATGTCAAAGTTGCTGAATCACCGCTTTGGCTTCAAAACTATTTGATGGCTGCAGGTGTTCGTCCTCATAACAACGTTGTCGACATTACAAATTTCGTATTGCTCGAGTACGGCCAGCCGTTGCACGCGTTTGACTACGATCGTCTAGCGACAAAGGAAATTGTTGTTCGTCACGCAGCTGAAGGTGAAAAGATGATAACACTGGATGATGTTGAACGCACATTACATGCAGATCAGCTTGTGATTACAAATGGTAAAGAACCTGTAGCACTTGCGGGTGTCATGGGTGGAGCGAATTCCGAAGTTCACGACGGCACGACAACTGTTGTCATTGAATCCGCTTATTTTGCGCCTGCATCTGTACGTAAAACTTCAAAAGACGTCGGCTTGCGCAGTGATGCAAGTACACGTTTTGAAAAAGGCGTAGATCCGAACCGAGTGGCTGAAGCTGCGGAACGTGCAGCGCAATTGATGGCTGAACTCGCTGGCGGAGAAGTGCTGACAGGATCCGTCCAATTCGATGAGTTGAATAAAGAATCTGCACGCATTTTACTGTCGCCGGACTATGTGAATCAGCGACTTGGAATGAAGATTCCAATGGACGAAATGGTCTCGATTTTAGGCCGACTTCAAATTCCTGTGGAAGCAGCGAATGGCCAATTGGTCGTCGATGCGCCAACTCGCAGACAGGATTTGCGGATTCGAGAAGATTTAATCGAAGAAATTGCACGTCTATATGGGTACGATGAAATTCCGATGACACTGCCAATTGGCGAAAGTGTTCCGGGCGGATTGAACAGCTTCCAGGAAAAACGCCGTCTCGTTCGACGTTATATGGAGAGCGCGGGTCTTTACCAGGCAATCACGTATTCACTAACTTCACGTGCGGAATCTCAAAGCTTTGCACTGGAGACAGCACCGGTTACTGAACTTCTTATGCCAATGAGTGAAGATCGCAGCATATTGCGCCAAAGCCTGCTTCCGCATTTGCTGGATGCAACAACATACAACGTAGCGCGTCGCATCGATACGGTTTCGTTATATGAGACAGGTTCTGTATTCTTAGGAACGCAAGAAGATGGACTCCCGAAAGAAGTCGGTCACGTTGCAGCAGTGATCACGGGCAAATGGGTTGATCACGCATGGCAGCAAGAAAATAAGAAAGTCGATTTCTTTGTAATGAAGGGAATCGTTGAAGGGCTTATGGATACACTTGGTCTTGCTGACAAAGTAACGTATGCAAAAGCAACTCGCGACGGCTTGCATCCTGGTAGAACTGCAGACATTCTTTTGAATGGCTCAGTAGTCGGTGTGCTCGGTCAATTACACCCAACTGAACAGAAAAAACGCGATTTGAAAGAAACATATGTGATGGAAATGAACCTCGCATTGTTGTTAGCTGAATCAGCTGAAGCACTCGTCTATGAGCAAGTGCCCCGTTACCCTTCGATGTCACGTGATATCGCACTAGTCGTTTCAAAAGAAGAAGCGGCAGGAAGCTTAATGGATATTATCCAAGAAGCAGGCGGCAAATTGTTGAAAAACGTAGCTGTATTCGACTTGTACGAAGGGGACAAAGTCGAGGAAGGCACGAAGTCACTCGCATTCTCGTTGACGTACTTCGATCCAGAACGTACATTGACAGACGAGGAAGTCGTGACACGTCATGACAAAGTACTCGCTGCATTGAAAGACAAATCCGGCGCAGTCTTGCGTGGCTGAGGGTAGATAAAAAACAGAGGGAGAACCGGTATACACCGGTTCTCCCTCTGTTTTTGTATGCATTTAGTTGGTTGGGCAGGGTAGGGGCGGCAAGCAACCCGCTCGTTCCGGAGTGGACCCCGCTCATTTCGGAGTGGAACCCGCCCGTTCGGAGGAGGAACCCGCTCATTCTGGTGTGGAACCCGCTCATTACGGACGGCGACCCGCTCGTTCCGGTGTAGAACGCGCTCATTACAGACGGCGACCCGCTCGTTTCGGTGTAGAACGCGCTCATTACAGACGGCGACCCGCTCGTTCCGGAGTGGACCCCGCTCATTACGGACGACGCCCCGCTCGTTTCGGTGTGGGACCCGCTCGTTACAGACGACGACCCGCCCGTTCCGGTGTAGACCCCGCTCGTTACAGACGACGACCCGCTCGTTTCGGTGTAGACCCCGCTCATTACAGACGGCGACCTGCTCGTTCCGGTGTAGAACCCGCTCATTACGGGCAGCGACCCGCTCGTTCGGAGGAGGAACCCGCTCATTTCACAAGCCACATTGTCGCGGAACTAAAACTTGTACATACCGAAACTGTCTCGTGACCAATTAATCTTTAACCATTTTCATACATAAAACTTATATTAATTTGTGTGCTTCGCTATCCCAAAGCACTTAGTTACTGAGTCTATATACTTCACAACCTACCAATAGTCTAAAGTGAATTGTGTCAAAAACGCGATAATGCTATTTTCGACCAAAGCCTTCCATTGCTGTGCATGAACCGCTACACTAATGAAAAAAGGGGTGCCGCCATTGATCTATAAACATCGAACAAAGCCAAGACTATTAAGAGGACTACTTGCTTTAGAGAAACGACTTTCAACAACACATGAAAAATACGAGATCATTCAGAATGAGCTGTATAAAATCCGTGCTGGCTATGGAGGTGAACAAGAATACGATCGCTACATGAAAGAAGTCCGCACTGACTACCCACACGCCATACTCCACGATCTATCCCTACAACACGAAGGCGTTCATTTTCAAATCGATTCGCTTTTCATCACACCAGACTCCATTATCATTTCGGAAATTAAAAACATTGCAGACAAGATTATCATCAAAGCCAATCCCACTCAATTTATGAAACAGTTACCTGACGGAACGCGAATGCTATTCCGAAGCCCCATTGCCGAAGTGGAACGCAAAATTCAGTTTCTCGAAAAGTGGCTAGCTAGCAAGAATGTACATGTGAAGGTGAAGGGGCTCATTGTATTTGCGTATAATAATGAAATGCATATCGAAGAAAAGCCATCTATGGAAGTAATTACAGCCTATGAGGCACCTACTTATTTTCGATCGTTAATCCAAGAAGCCAAGTTATTAGGGAGCCAAGACATTGCAAAAATTGCAAAGGCTCTAGCGCATGGACATAAAGAGTATAATCCATATCCAGTAACTGCTCGATTTAAGATTGACGAACGGGATATCAAGGGAGGGGTATTTTGTTCAGAATGTGAAATTCAAACGATTATGAGATGGTCTGACTTGAGGTGGCATTGCCAAGTCTGCGGATTACGAGAAATTGGGAGTCATCAAAATGCGGTACTAGACTGGTTCATGCTAATGTCAGGTCCTTTGACCAATCGAAAGTTTTGTGAGTTTACCGGGATAACCAATCGCCACACGGCAAAAAGAATGTTAGCCCGATCAGATATTCAGATGCTAGGAAGGGGGCGGGGCAGTCGTTACACGACGTTAACTTAGCTCCCTGATGTAAAGCAAAATACAAATGATGATTTGTGCGCTTCGCCTTGCGAAGCGTATTTATTTATCTTGCATCATTCTGACTAACTGCCCGCGGCAAGCCATTTTCTTCAATCCATTTGCAAGCTCGCGACCAGTCCATCTTTCCCAAATTCACAACCAAGATTAATTGGTGTGCTCCGCTCCGCTGCGCATTTAGTGATGGGGAGTGGGAATCTATAGGGGAACCCGCTCAATCCGGTTCAGAACCCGCTCATTCCACGCCAGAACCCGCTCGTTCCCCCGGGGAACCCGCTCGTTCACCGTCAGAACCCGCTCGTTTCCCCGGGCAACCCGCTCGTTCACCGCCAGAACCCGCTCGTTCCCCTGGGCAACCCGCTCATTCCACGTCAGAACCCGCTCGTTCCCCCGGGCAACCCGCTCGTTCACCGTCGGAACCCGCTCGTTCCCCCGGGCAACCCGCTCATTCCACGCCAGAACTCACACTAACCTCCAAAAACCCTCAATCACCCACGCTTCTTAGTCGCCAACACCGCGGCCTTCTTCGCATTCGCAAAATGCCACTTCGTCATTGAACGTAAAAACGGTTCGCCTTTCGAAAGTAAAATTGAAGCCGCAGTTTCATCCACCTTCTTGCCAGCGCCCTTAGGAAGTGTGCGGCCCGCCAGTCCACTCAATCGGTCCATTTCATCCAAAAATGCGACGCGGGCGATAATCGATGCTGCTGCGACTGCGACATGCAATCCTTCCGCTTTCGTCGCAAACAACACATTTTCCCGCACAATCTCAGGTTCGTTCTTTAAATGGTTGTAATACACACCGCGCTCCGCAAATTGGTCAATCAAAATGTAATCGGGATGTTCATCTTCCAATTTACGCAGCACATGGCGGATCGCCTGATTGTGGAGCAGCGCTTTAATTTTCCCTTGAGACCAGCCTTTAGCCTGCACCGTGTTGTATTTCTCGTTCTGCAGGGTTAGCACACTGTATGTCAACACGGACTTCAAATCCGGGGCAATCGATCTCATATAAGGATCCGTCAGCAACTTCGAGTCTTTCACACCAAGCTCAGTGACAAGAGGAATCTGATCTGCCCGGACATAACAAGCGCACACCGTCACGGGTCCAAAGAAATCGCCCGTCCCGGTTTCATCCGAACCAATCACAGATAACAGCTCCAGCCGATCGGGAAGAGGTGCGCCTTTTGCAGCAACTTTATTCTTTGAAGGCGCAGCGGATGCACTCGAAGCGTCACCTGCTTCCCATTTCGCTGCTTCCGTCTCAGCGCCGCCGCCTTGAAATAGAACTTTCCCAGAACGATACGCAGTAATCGAGGCATTTGCTGTTTTCGCGGCAAACACGACACCCGGAGCGTTGCGCTTCACAACATCGCTCGCATAATATGCTTTTAACGCAGTTAATTTTTCATCAGATAAAATCAGTACAGAATTTGCCATTCAAATCATCCTTTCAAACCGTACATTTTCAAACGTTTTGTCTAGTATACCGTGTCCAGGTGAAAGCACAAAAATAGTCAGCTGACAATGCCTTTGTTCACAAATAAACCGTATTCATGGTATGATTAACTTCATAGTTTTTCAGCAGGAGGTTATGGCAATGGAAGAAGAACAAAAAACGCGGATCACCATCGATATATACGGTCAGACGTATACGATTATTGGAACCGACTCGTCTGCTCACGTTCGGCAAGTGGCAACACTCGTGGACGACCGGATGCGTGAACTCAGTGCGCGAAATCCGTATTTGGATACGACGAAAGTTGCTGTGCTGACAGCTGTTAACAGTGTACATGACTATTTGAAGTTGCAAACCGAAAAAGAATTACTTGAAGAAGAATTGAAAAAGTTGAAGGGCTGACGGCTGCTAATGTTAGATATACTTATATTATTTCTATTGGTTGGAGGACTGATTACAGGCTTCCGAAGAGGATTGCTTGTACAAGTCTTACATATGACAGGTTTTATCATTTCATTCATCGTTGCATATGCGTATTACAAACAACTCGCGGATAAATTCGTCCTATGGATTCCATATCCCGGGGTAACCGCGGAGTCTAAGTTAAGCTGGTCATTCGGACAATTGGATTTGGACCAGACGTTTTATCGATTATTGGCATTTATCCTGATTTTCTTTGTTGTTAAATTTTTGCTGCAACTATTTGTATCTATGTTCGACTTCCTGAAACACTTGCCTGTACTTGGATTCATTTCACGTTTCTTTGGGGCTGCACTAGGATTTGTTGAGTTCTACATTATCATTCTGTTACTCATCAGTTTCCTTGCGCTGCTGCCAATCGACTTTGTTCAAAAATTATTAGATTCCTCTTTACTGTCCAAGACTATGTTCGAGCATACGCCGGTCATTTCCAGTACAGTGAAGGAATGGTGGTACGTTTACACACAATAAGTCTGAGCAGCTTCCCTCCGAGCGGCGGGAAGCTTTTGTTCAGTCAGGGAACGAATAGAACGAGGAGGTTTTGTTGATGAACAAAAAAGTGATTATACAAACGATGGAAAAGATTGCACTCTATATGGAATTACTCGGAGAGAACCATTTCAAAGTCGGCGCTTTCCGTAAAGCAGCGAATGTCCTCGAAGTCGATCCGAGAAGTTTAGCTGAAATGGACGATATTTTGAGCTTGAAGGGAATCGGTAAGGGAACAGGAGCCGTCATTCAAGATTTATTGGACAAAGGGGAATCTGACTTGCTGGTTGAGCTCCAAGAAACCGTTCCTGCAGGAATGATTCCTTTGCTTGAAATTCCCGGACTTGGCGGCAAACGAATTGCGAAACTTCATGAGGCACTTGGAATTGATTCGATTGAGTCGTTAAAAGAGGCTTGTGAGAAAAATGAAGTGAGCGCACTTCCGGGATTCGGAAAGAAAACCGAAGAAAAGCTTCTCCATGAAATCGGACAGTTGTCTGAACGGAAAACTTCATTTCCGCTTTGGCAGATGGTTAAATTCGTCGGACAAGTTGAGCCGGTTTTAGATGGAATTGAAGAAATTAGTAAATATTCGGTCGCGGGCAGTTACCGCAGGACAAAAGAGCAAAGCAGTGATATGGATTTCATCATCGTGACAGATACACCTTCAGTGGTTCGGGAAAAGTTGCTGAAACTTCTTCCTACTATAGAAACAATTGCAGCAGGCGACGCCAAACTTTCCGTAACATTGGAATTAGAAGAAATTATAGACGTCGATTTCCGTTTCGTGACGGATGCCCAATACGCCAGTGCACTGCATCATTTCACCGGTTCTAAAGACCACAACGTGAGAATGCGCCAGCTCGCAAAATCACGCGGTGAAAAAATCAGTGAATACGGTGTCGAGCAAGCGGATGGGACGGTTCTCACATTTGAATCAGAAGAAGACTTTTTCGCTCATTTCGATCTGCCGTTTATCCAGCCGAACCTGCGACAAGACGGCAGAGAGCTGGATCGCATCGATGAATTAGCTGGTCTCGTCACACTCGGGGATATCCGTGGAGATTTCCACATGCATACGACCGCATCTGACGGAGGCTATTCAATCCGTGAAATGGCGGACGCGTGCAGAGAACGCGGATACAGCCACATGGTCATCACTGACCACTCCCATTATTTGAAAGTAGCAAATGGGTTAACGCCTGAACGGCTGCTTGACCAGTTAAAAGAAATTCGTGAAATCAACGAAGAGTATCCGGATATTGAAATTTTCAGCGGGACCGAAATGGATATCCTGCCTGATGGCACACTGGATTTTGACGATGAAGTGCTCGCTCAGCTCGATTTTGTCATCGCTTCAATCCATTCGAGTTTCAATCAGTCTCAAGAACAAATCATGGAACGCCTGCATACGGCCATGAAAAATCCGCATGTCGACTTGATTGCCCATCCAACGGGACGTCTAATCGGTAAACGAGATGGCTACAACCCAGATGTTCCGCAGCTCATCGAATGGGCAGCAAAATACGGTAAAATTCTTGAATTGAATGCCAGTCCTCATCGACTCGATTTGGACAAAGAATACTTAGAGATGGCACAGCAGGCTGGCGTTTTGATTTCCATTAATACAGATGCCCATGCGACCGAGCAATTAGAGATTATGTCAATTGGGGTAGAATATGCACAAAAAGCATGGCTGAAAAAAGAAACAGTCGTCAATACGTGGTCATTGGACCAATTCAAACAGCGAATTGTCGATAAGTGAAAGGAAGGGATCCGCGATGGATTCACGCGTATTAAAAACGTTAGAGTTTGACAAGGTTCTGGCGCAAGCAGCACAGCAGTGTACGTTCCCTGCCGGCCGCGCTGAAATGGAAAAATTAAAACCTAATACCGACTTTGAGACGGTGGAACGACTGTTAGAAGAAACAGACGAAGGCTTGGCGATTTTACGTGTGCGGGGAAATGTCCCAATGGGTGGCATTACGGACATCCGTCCGCATGCGAGACGTGCGCAAATCGGTGGGGTATTAAGTGCCCAGGAATTGATGGAAACCGCGTCAACGATACGTGCTAGCCGGATTTTCCGTCAATTCATCGAAGCGGTTGTTCAGGATGAAGAAGTGGAAATTCCAAATTTCATTGAAATCAAAGAAGCGATGCCAATCGTTACTGGCTTGGAACATGAAATCAATAGCGCTGTAGACGAAAACGGCCGCGTGCTGGATAGTGCATCGAGTGCACTCCGTTCAGTCCGTCAAAGTCTGCGTATTCAAGAAGGCAGAGTGCGTGAGAAATTAGAAAGCATCATTCGCGGTAAAAACGCAGCGAAAATGTTGTCAGACAGCATCGTTACCATTCGGAATGAACGATTTGTTATCCCTGTAAAGTCTGAGTACCGCAGTCATTATGGCGGTGTCATTCACGATTCGTCTTCTTCGGGTCAAACGGTTTACATCGAACCCGATGCAGTCGTGCAAGCGAATAACGAAATCCGTACATTGAAATCAAAAGAGAAAGAAGAAATTGAAAAGATTCTTCGCGAACTCTCTGCAATCGTTCAAGAACACGCACATGAATTGTTCGTCTTAGTCGATCAGCTTGTGAAGGTGGATGTCATTTTAGCGAAAGCGAAATACGGAATGGCCAATAAATGTACGAAGCCAACAGTCAATCAAGACGGCTATATGCGCCTGGCAAAGGCTCGTCATCCACTATTGCCAATTGACGAGGCAGTTGCGAATACGATTGAATTCGGAAAAGAGATTGCGACGATTGTCATTACTGGACCGAACACGGGCGGTAAAACGGTTACGCTGAAAACAGTGGGACTGTGTACATTAATGGCGCAAGCAGGCTTGCCGATTCCTGTATTGGACGGTTCGGAAATTGCTGTTTTTGGATCTGTTTTTGCTGATATCGGCGATGAACAATCCATTGAACAAAGTCTCAGTACGTTTTCATCCCACATGGTTAATATCGTGGACATCTTAAAGAAATTCGATCATGATTCGCTTATCATTTTTGACGAACTGGGTTCAGGCACCGATCCACAAGAAGGAGCAGCACTTGCGATTTCTATTTTGGATGAAGTTCATGGAACTGGCGCACGCGTGATGGCAACAACACACTATCCTGAATTGAAGGCATACAGCTACAACAGAAGTGGAGTTGCGAATGCGAGCGTGGAATTCAATGTCGATACATTAAGTCCGACGTATCGTTTGTTAATCGGCGTGCCTGGACGCAGTAATGCATTTGAAATTTCCAAACGATTGGGTCTTGGAGATCATTTGATTGAACGCGCTAAAACGTTCACGGGAACAGACCGTGGAGAAGTCGACTCCATGATTGCTTCGTTAGAGTCAAGCCGTGTTCAATCCGAAAAAGATGCAGAACGCACTCATGAGTTACTTTTAGAAACAGAAGTGCTGAAAAAAGAGCTGGCTGAAAAACTGGCTGAAAACGAAGAGATGCAAACACGGTTGACGGATAAAGCGAAAGAAAAAGCGAAGAAGATTGTGGATGAGGCTCGGCTCGAATCGGAAGCAATTATTTCAGATTTACGCGCGCTCCGCATGACTGCGGGTGCTTCCGTAAAAGAACATGAATTGATTGAAGCACGGAAACGTCTGGAAAATGCTTCTCCAAAAGAAACGAAGAAGCAAGCGCCGAAAGCAAAAGCTGCACCCCGTCCACTACAAGTTGGCGATGAAGTGAAAGTCTTGAGCTACGGGCAAAAAGGTACACTCCTTGACAAAGTATCCGATACAGAATGGGTTGTTCAAATTGGTATCTTGAAGATGAAACTGGAACAATCCGGATTGGAATTTGTGAAGCCTGAAAAAGAAAAGAAAATGGTTGCGTCCACTGCCATCCGAGGCCGTGATCAGCATGTTAAACTTGAACTCGATCTGCGCGGTGAACGGTATGAAGATGCCATTCGCAGAACAGAAAAGTATTTGGATGACGCATTGCTGTCTAATTATCACCAAGTATCGATTATTCACGGGAAAGGTACAGGAGCACTCCGTCAAGGAATCCAAACGTATCTTAAAAAGCATTCCCGTGTGAAGAACTTCCGTTTCGGTGATGCAGGAGAAGGCGGACTTGGAGTAACAGTTGTTGAGTTGAAATAATTTTTAAAGAAAAGTGAAACTTATTGAAGGCTCATCCGTACACGTTAAGACATCACCGTAAAGGGGCCTGCGAACTATGTCAAAGACTGAGTTTTGGAGTCATCCGTTAGTAGAAACAGCCGGATATTTCAGCACCGTCGTCCTCTGTCTTATTGTATCGATGGTCATTTTCGAAATTGTAACGAAGTACAGATGCTGGTATGAGATAAAAAATGGGAACTTGGCCGTTGCGTTTGCAACTGGAGGGAAAATCTTTGGCGTTGCTAACATTTTCAGATATTCAATCGAACAGCACAACACGCTTCCACAAATGATCGGGTGGGGACTGTTTGGATTTACATTACTTATTTTTGCTTATGTGCTGTTTGAATTTTTGACGCCAATGTTTAAAGTGGATGAAGAAATTGAGAAAGACAACCGTTCAGTAGGGTTCATCTCCATGGTTATTTCAGTGGGTCTGTCATTTGTAATCGGTGCAAGCATATCATAGAAGCAGATTCAGTAGGAGACGATTATGTAAATGGAAAAACTATCAAAAATACTGCTCGCATTATGCGTGTTATTCATCGCCATTGGAATTTGGTGGATGGTCAAGCAAACCCCGTAACTAGTCTAGTTGCGGGGTTTGAATTTCCTTACTTCCTTTATATTGTAAACGTATTCATTATTCGTTATACTTAGTAAAGAAAGAATATTCTATGAATATACTAGTGAAAAGGAGGTTGTTTCCATGACGAACAAACCGTGGCTTTCACAATATCCACCCGAAATTCCTGCGGTTATTGACTATGCGCCGATTCCGCTTCAAGACTTTTTAACTCGTTCTGCTGCAAAGTTTCCTAAGAAGACTGCGATTCACTTTTTAGGGAAAGATATTACGTTTAATGAGTTTTATGAATCTGCATTAAAGTTTGCCAACTATTTACGAAAGATGGGAATTGAAAAGGGAGATCGGGTAGCGATTATGCTTCCGAATTGTCCGCAAAATGCGATTGCCTACTATGGAATTTTGTATGCTGGCGGCACTGTTGTTCAAACGAATCCACTTTACAAAGAACGTGAAATTTCATATCTTATGTCCGATTCAGGTGCAAAAGCAATCATTACCCTTGACTTACTATTTCCGAGAGTCTCATCGATTTTGAAAGAGACTCAACTTGAAAATATTATTGTCACGAGTATTAAAGACTACTTGCCATTTCCGAAAAATGTCCTTTATCCTTTCATTCAAAAGAAAGAGAATGGTATTGTTGTGAAAGTGGAACATCGGGGAATTCATCATCTGTATACTGAAATTATGAAATCTGCACAAGCAGAAACGATCCCACTGGACTTCGACTTTGAAAAAGATTTGGCATTACTTCAATACACAGGCGGCACGACTGGGCCTCCGAAAGGTGTTATGCTGACACATAAGAATCTGATTGCGAATGCGGAAATGTGCAACGCATGGCTGTATAAATCCAAGGAAGGCGAAGAAGTTGCCATGGGAATTTTACCGTTCTTCCATGTATACGGCATGACGACGGTCTTAATATTCTCTGTCATGTGCGGCAACAAAATGGTATTGATCCCTAAATTTGATTTCAAAACAGCGTTGAAAGAAATCGATAAACAAAAGCCGACGTTATTCCCAGGAGCGCCAACTATCTATATTGGATTACTCAACCATCCAGACGTTGCGAAGTATGATATGTCGTCCATTAAAGCATGTTTGAGCGGTTCAGCTGCGCTGCCTGTGGACGTACAAGAGAAGTTCGAAAAAGTGACTGGTGGTAAACTCGTTGAAGGATACGGATTAACCGAAACGTCACCGGTAGCAATTGCTAACTTTGTGTGGGAAGGACAGCGGAAGCGCGGTTCAATTGGTGTTCCATGGCCAAACACAGACGCAGCTATTTTACCTCCAGATTCAGCAGAGCCTATGAAACCCGGTGAAGTCGGTGAAATTGCGATTAAAGGACCTCAAGTGATGACAGGGTACTGGAATCGTCCTGAAGAAACACAAGAAACTTTCCGCGAAGGCTGGTTCTTAACAGGGGACCTCGGCTATATGGATGAAGACGGATTTTTCTATGTAGTGGACCGTAAGAAAGATATGATTATCGCAAGCGGATTCAACATTTCACCGCGTGAAATTGAAGAAGTGCTGTATGAAAATGAAGCCATTCAAGAATGTGTCGTCGCCGGTGTCCCAGATCCATATCGAGGGGAGACTGTAAAAGCGTATATTGTGTTAAAAGAAGGGTATTCATTGACCGAAGAAGAATTGGATACGTATTGCAGAGCAAATATCGCGTCATTTAAAATCCCGCGTATCTATGAATTCAGAGATGAACTTCCTAAAACTGCTGTGGGGAAAATTTTGCGCAGAGCTCTGGTAGATGAAGAGAAAAAGAAAGCAGAACAAAACCACCAGGAGCAGCTTACTTCTTGACTAAAATACTTGACTAAAAACTGAATAGCTATTAATATGAAAATATGAATGAACCATCATTCATATTTTCTTTTTTTATGGTGGTGAGAGAAACTGAAGCGTGAAAAACCGAAGTATAAAAAAATCGTGGATGCCGCTGTGTCGATAATCGCGCAGAATGGGTACCACCAAGCACAAGTATCTAAGATCGCAAAAGAAGCAGGCGTCGCAGACGGAACCATTTATTTGTACTTCAAAAACAAAGAAGACATTCTCATTTCGGTATTCCAGGAGAAGATGGCTGTTTTTGCAGACTACGTTAAAGAAATATTGGAAATGGATTTACCCGCGTCCGACAAGCTTTATAAAATGATCGAAAATCATTTTAAAGTGCTTCACGATGATCGCAACTTAGCGATTGTCACTCAGCTGGAGTTACGCCAATCCAGTAAAGAACTGCGTTTTCGCATTAACGAGGTATTAAAAGAATACCTTACTTTGTTGGATGCTTTGCTGAGAGAAGGAATCGACAGCGGTGAATTCCCGGCGGACCTGGACATCCGGCTCGCCAGACAAATGGTCTTCGGCACAATCGACGAGACCACAACCTCCTGGGTCATGAACGACCAGAAATATGATTTGGTTGAACTGGCACCAAGAGTGCACAAACTGCTGCTCTCTGGAATGAAAGGGTAACTGGTTTAACTTCAAGATTGAAGATTATTGTTTTGCTAATATGAATTCGTTGATTGTAACGGAAGATGGCGACTCCGGAGGGATAAGCGAAGATCGAAGACCTTGGACTGAGTGAAGCGAGGGAAGCGGCTGAGGTCGAGCCCCTCGGAAAGCGTCCATCTGGAGTGGAAATCAACCTAGTTAAACATCTATATTTACACCAAATTGTCGCAACAAAGTGGAAAATCTTTATTTTTAATAAACTAGTATGCTATCATTGAAGGCGCTTCCATTTTAAAAATCATCACAGCAAACCGTACTGAAAAAGGATGGGATGACATGGATTTTTTGAAAGTCTCAATTGACCAAGGGGTCGCCGTCGCAACAATCAACCGTCCCCCTGCAAACGCACTCTCAAGAGCGCTCATTCTAGAAGTTGGCGACTTGCTAGAACAACTGAAAGACATTGACGAAGTACGAGTCATCGTCCTTCACGGTGAAGGGAAGTTCTTCTCAGCTGGGGCCGACATTAAAGAATTTACAACGGTCACTTCAGGAGCGGAATTCTCAAAACTGTCAGCAGACGGTCAACGCATCTTCGACCAGTTAGAAACCTACCACAAACCGGTGATCGCAGCGATTCATGGCGCAGCATTGGGTGGAGGACTCGAACTTGCAATGGCTTGTCACATGCGTTTTGTCACTGAAAACGCCAAACTCGGTCTACCAGAGTTGCAGCTTGGCCTGATTCCCGGCTTCGCTGGAACACAAAGACTTCCGGGGTACGTAGGGAAAGCGAAAGCAGCTGAAATGCTGCTGACGAGCGATCCGATTACGGGACTGGAAGCTGTGAAATGGGGACTCGCGAACCGCGTCTTTGCTGAAGACATGCTGCTATCCGAAACGATGGCAATCGCACACAAAATAGCTAAGAAAAGCCCTGTAGCAATGAAAGCTGCATTGGCTATGCTTCAATTCACCAAAGACGATTCCTATCACAAGGGCGTCGAGGCAGAAGCAAATTCGTTTGGCGAAGTATTTGTATCAGACGATGCCAAAGAAGGCATTCAAGCATTTATAGAAAAACGTGAACCTAAATTTAATGGACGATAATACGTCAAGGAGGTCTGCAGTATGAACATTTATGCTTTAGTAAAACGTACATTTGACACAGAGGAAAAGATTGTTGTAAAGAACGGTGCGATCCAGGAGGATGGCGCAGAGTTCATCATCAACCCATACGACGAGTATGCTGTTGAAGAAGCGATTCAAGTCCGTGACGAACACGGCGGTGAAGTAACAGTACTTTCAATTGGCGGAGAAGACGCTGAAAAGCAACTCCGTACTGCACTTGCTATGGGCGCAGACAAAGCGGTATTGATCAACACAGAGGATGATCTGGATGAGATGGATGAATTCTCAGCAGCTAAAATTATCTCTGAATACTTAAAAGACAAAGATGCGGATTTGATCATCGCAGGAAATGTTGCGATTGACGGCGGATCTGGTCAAGTTGGACCGCGTGTCGCTGAACTTCTCGGCATTAACTATGTCACAACAATCACTGAGTTGAAAATTGACGGGACATCCGCAACGCTTGTCCGTGATGTTGAAGGAGACTCTGAAACAATCGAAACATCATTGCCGCTGCTTGTAACAGCTCAACAAGGATTGAACGAGCCGCGTTATCCATCTCTTCCAGGAATCATGAAGGCGAAGAAAAAGCCTCTTGAAGAATTGGAATTGGATGATCTGGATCTTGATGAAGACGATGTTGAAGCGAAAACAAAAACAGTAGACATCTTCATGCCACCTGAAAAGGCCGCTGGACGAGTTCTTGAAGGCGATATCTCGGATCAGGTAAGCGAATTGGTAAACTTGTTGAACAAAGAAGCGAAAGTCATATAATACCGGCAACTTAAACCGTTCTAGGAGGGACTCTATATGTCTAAAAATGTATTAGTACTTGGCGAAGCTCGTGAAGGCGAACTGCGCAATGTCTCATTTGAAACGATTGCTGCAGCAAAAACAATTTCAGGAGGCGGAACAGTTACCGCTGTTCTCCTTGGTGACTCTGTTGAAAATTTAGCTCAAGAAATGGTTCAATACGGCGCAGATCGCGTTGTTACAGTTGAACACCCGCACTTGAAGCAATATACGTCTGATGGCTACAGTCAAGCATTCATGGCAGTCTATGAGCAAGAAAAGCCTGACGCAATTGTATTGGGTCATACAGCAATGGGGAAAGACCTTTCTCCAAAACTAGCTAGTAAATTAAGCTCTGGACTTATTTCGGATGTAACTAAAATTGAAGGGGAAGGCGATTCAGCTGAATTCATCCGCCCGATCTATTCAGGAAAAGCATTTGAAAAAGTTCAAAGCAAAGGCGGACTCCTATTCATAACGATCCGTCCGAACAACATCGAACCACTTGCCAAAGATGAAAGCCGCACAGGTGACGTTTCATCATTAACGGTCGATATTACAAATCTTCGTTCTGTTATTGCAAACGTTGTTCGTAAATCTACGGAAGGTGTAGATTTGTCAGAAGCGAAAGTAATCATCGCTGGCGGACGCGGCGTGAAGAGTGAAGATGGATTCAAACCGCTTGAAGAGCTTGCGCAGTTGCTGGGCGGAGCTGTTGGGGCTTCACGAGGTGCATGTGACGCGGATTACTGTGATTATTCACTGCAAATCGGACAAACAGGCAAAGTTGTAACACCTGATTTGTACATTGCTGTCGGAATCTCAGGCGCGATCCAGCACATGGCTGGTATGTCGAACTCTAAAGTTATCGTTGCGATTAACAAAGATCCGGAAGCGAACATCTTCAAAGTAGCGGACTACGGAATCGTAGGCGACCTATTTGAAGTCGTTCCAATGATGATTGAAGAAGTTAAGAAGCTAAAAGGTTCGCCTGCTGTTTAACTAGAGGGTGTAATTGGGTACTAACGATAAGAGCAGAAGTGAAGAAGTCACTTCTGCTCTTACTTATCTGAAGTGAAATAGCACAGCAACAGGAGTAGGCAGATATTTGGCCTGTTCAAAAGTTGCATGCTATAATGATTTCATAGTTGTTACCTATAAAGGAGGACATACCCAATGGCTATTTTGAATGCAACAGATGCAGATTTCACAGAAAAAACTAATGATGGTGTAGTACTTGTTGATTTTTGGGCACCGTGGTGCGGACCTTGTAAGATGATCGCTCCAGTTCTAGAAGAATTGGATGGCGAAATCGAAGGGAAAGCAAAAATCGTTAAAGTAAACGTAGACGATAACCAAGAAACAGCAAGCAAATTCGGAATCATGTCAATCCCGACATTACTCGTTATGAAAAACGGCGAGACTGTTGATAAAGTGGTTGGTTTCCGTCCGAAAGAAGAGCTCGCTAAATTGGTTGAGCAGCACGCATAAGTTTACTATCCTGAACCGGGTCCCTTTTCTAGAGGAACCCGGTTTTTTTGGCAGGTGAATTAAGATGAATGAATTAATCCAAAATAAGCTCGCGATCCTTCCTGATATGCCGGGCTGTTATATGATGAAAGACCGGCAGGGGACTGTAATTTATGTGGGCAAAGCAAAAGTTTTAAAAAACCGCGTCCGCAGTTATTTCACGGGCTCCCATGATGCGAAAACACAACGGCTTGTGACTGAAATTGAAGACTTTGAAACGATTATTACATCGTCTGACATTGAGGCGCTGATTCTTGAGCTGAATTTAATCAAACAATACGATCCTAAATACAACATCATGTTGAAAGATGATAAAACGTATCCGTATTTGAAACTGACTGCGGAACGTCACCCTAAACTAATCGTTACCCGTATTGTAAAGAAAGATAAAGGCCGCTATTTCGGACCCTATCCGAACGTTACGGCTGCAACAGAGACGAAGAAACTGTTAGACCGGTTGTATCCATATCGCAAGTGTCATACACTTCCGGATCGTGTTTGTCTGTATTATCATCTAGGTCAATGTTTGGCACCCTGTGTGTATGATATCCCGAAAGAGACATACAAAGAAATGACTGACGATATCGCCCGTTTCTTGAATGGCGGGTATAAGAGCATGAAGAAAGAGCTCACTCAAAAGATGAATGATGCTGCTGAAAGTCTTGAATTTGAACGAGCAACAGAATATCGCGATCAAATTTCAAACATTGAAACCGTTATGGAAAAACAGACGATGACGATGCATGATTTTAAGGATCGAGATATTTTTGGCTATGCTGTTGAAAAAGGCTGGATGTGCGTTCAAGTATTTTTCGTACGCCAAGGCAAGCTGATTGAGCGAGATGTCTCGCTATTCCCGGTGTACCGAGATCCAGAAGAAGAATTACTGACATTCATCGGGCAGTTTTATAGCAAGCTATCACATATTAAACCGAGCGAAGTGTTGTTGCCTCCGGGAATTGACCAGGAAATCGTTGAACAATTACTGGATGTGCATGTCTATATTCCTCAACGGGGAAAGAAAAAAGATTTGGTGCAGTTGGCTAATAAGAATGCTTCCATATCGTTGAAGCAAAAATTCCAGCTGATCGACCGGCAAGAAGAACGCACCATTGGGGCCTGTGAGGAATTGAGTGATGCCATGAACATTTCAATTCCGCTGCGCATCGAAGCGTTTGATAACTCTCATACTCACGGAGTAGAGCCGGTTTCCGCAATGGTCTCTTTCGTCGATGGAAAGCCGAATCGAAAAGATTACCGCAAATACAAGACAAAAACCGCAGCTGCGCATGACGATTACGGTGCTATGCGGGAAGTCATACGCCGGCGCTATACGCGTGTACTGAAAGACAATTTGCCATTGCCCGATTTGAT
>JARIBI010000229.1 GCA_029257435.1 Sporosarcina sp.
TCGCGCTCACGGAACTTGCGATTCACGCGTGTTTTATATTTACGGATTTGACGCTCAAGCTTATCGACAATCAAGTCAATGGCTGCGTATAAATCGTTATGACGTTCTTCTGCTCGGAGTGTCAAATTTTTCATTGGAATTGTAATTTCAACTTTAGTTTGCTTATCGCTGTATACTTTCAAGTTCACATGAGCAGTTGCTTTCAAAGACTCAGTGAAGTACCTTTCCAGTTTACTGACTTTCTTTTCGACGTGCTCCCGAATTGCTGAAGTAACCTCGATGTTTTCGCCACGAATGTTGAAGTCTAACATATAAACTCCTCCTTTAATTTGACCCTATCTCTATCTTCTCCATTGCCCAACTAAAACCCTTCTTTTTTATGTGAAAATTAAAAAGAATTTTGTCGGATACTGCCGAAGCGCTTTTCCAGCTGCTTACCGCTCAGCTTGTCTGCGCAGCTTTAGATCATTGACGATGGTTTCGGCTACGGATTCGTTCTCATCAAAATCTATGCCGTACATCCAGCGTGCTCCAACCACTTCTTTCCAGACGATGACACCGTCTGTCTCAATCAGCTGCTGGTATAAGCGGAAGCGCAGTTTGAGAGCCACTTCGTCACGATTTACTGGAATATCAAACGACGTTTCCATACGGGCTCCGCCTGGACTGATATCCAGTAACTTGGAGTCACCCGTTCCGGTTCCAGGACGATCACTGTGTTTAAGGTAAATACTGAATTCAGCTGGGATTGATTCATTAAAGGAATATCTGAACGCTTCATCACGTTTATAGTGCATATCTTCACACTCCATCCACTTCTCTAGTCCCTTCAGTATACCAAGCAATTACCAGTTTCGCGCCCTAAATTTCCCCGAAATCATAATTAAGTGCTCCGTCTTCTACTATTACCAAACAAACGCGTACTGAAACATTTCTCTTCGAATGTCGGCGTTGTTTACAGTATGATACGGAACATCCTCTCATGTATAAAAAACCCGCCCAGCAACTGCTAAGCGAGCCGTCATTAGCTTCGTAAGCTAACTGCTTCGTTATGCGTTTCTTGTAAATAGGCGTCGATTTCACTTTGTTCGTCGACAAGATGTGTCAATGTCGCATCCAGCTCTTCAATCGCAGCGGTGCTCTCTTCTATAAC
The DNA here is from genome assembly GCA_029257435.1 of Sporosarcina sp. Taxonomy (GTDB): domain Bacteria; phylum Bacillota; class Bacilli; order Bacillales_A; family Planococcaceae; genus Sporosarcina. The sequence continues at coordinate 1,154 of JARIBI010000229.1, forward strand.
AGACGCAAATTCCATCGTACGGCCGCGAACATTATCGGTATTCACCGTGATTTCTTTAAATGCTTCGATGAATGACTTCATTTCCTTCTGCAAGTCACGCATTTCCCCATGCAATGCAGTGAACGTCGTGTTGGATGAATCCGCAACTTCCGTCTGCTCAGAAATTTGCTGTTTCCCAGCCGATAACTTCGAAACTGCCAGCTCGTTGAATGTATTCACTTCAGATAAATTCGTATCGATTTTCGACAACGTGTGATCCGTCATGCCAGCGAGCTTACGGATTTCATCCGCAACAACCGCGAATCCTTTTCCGTGCTCCCCTGCCCTGGCCGTTTCAATGGAAGCATTCAACGCAAGCAAATTCGTCTGATCGGTAATTTCTTTAATGGAACCCGCAAACGCATTGGTTTCTGCAATTTTCTCAGAAAGCACCAAGAACGTACGATTCAGTTCTTCAAAGAAGTCAGCAAATGCATCAATTCCATTTTTCAACCCGGCAATCCGCGAACTTCCTTCACCAGCACGCTCTCCCGCTTCATTAGCTTTTTGCACAAGCACTGAAAGTCCAGTTGAAATCTTTTCAACCGATTCATGCGTTTGTTCAGAGCGTTCCGCAATATCCGAAATGTGATCCGCCTGGTGCTGGCTGGCCCCGCTCACTTCTTGAATCGCTGTCAGCATTTCACGTTGTGAACCTAATGAAGTCTCCGAAGAAGCACGAAGTTTTCCTAAGTTACCCGTGATTTTCTCAACAGTTCGATTCAAACGTTCCGCAAGTTCTGCTTCTTCTCTTCTAAGCAATTCTGTTTGTTCAACGAAACGTTCAATTTCCGAGAAGTTCTTTGCGTTTTGACGAACAACAAGCATGAGGATAAATCCACTTAAAAAGTGCAGCAGAATTAAATTCGCTCCGCTTCCTTCAACCAGTTCCGGAGATACAAACACACTATTATTCAAAATGA
>JARIBI010000158.1 GCA_029257435.1 Sporosarcina sp.
TTCTCGAAAACAGAGCTTAGAATCGCAGAATATATTCTGAACCATGCAGAACTGATCCCGACCATGACGACTAAGGAATTGGCGGCAAAGACGGACGTCAGTGAGGCATCGGTCGTGCGCTTTACAAAGTCTGTAGGGATTGCCAGCTTCAAAGCGTTCAAGATTTTATTGGCACAGGAGCTTGCAACCACGGAAGAATACATAACAGACTTTTCAATCACACAGAAGAAAGATTCTCCTTATGAATTGTTTCAAAAGGTGGTCCATGTCAACCGCGGGGCGATCGATTTGCTGCTCGCTTCTATTGAAAAGAAAGAGCTTGAGAAGGCAGTCAAAGCGTTTCAATCGGCGCACCGAATTTTGTTTTACGGCGTAGGCGGATCCGCGATTGCAGCGATGGATGCTCAATTTAAATTTGCAAAACTCGGTTACCAAGTGGAATATCAAGCAGACTTCCATTACATGTTGTCGGTTATCCCGTTTTTGAGCGAAAACGATATCTTCGTAGCCATCAGTATGTCTGGTGAAACGAAAGACGTCGTTGAACTGGCAAGATTTGCGAAGAAACAGGGAGCTACACTCATTAGTATTACCAATTTGAACAAATCCCCATTATCAAAGGAATCGGATATTCAGCTCGCAACACCGAATGTCGAGAAGGATTTTCGCGTTGGCAGTATTACGTCACGCATGACACAGCTGACCGTTATTGATAGCTTATACATCAGTCTCGTGAACCAAATGGGCGAGTCTATTATCGATCGATACCAAAACGCGCGGGAACAGGCGGTGAAATTGAGAAGGTAATGAATTTTGCATAAAATGAAAGTGAGTTTCATATATTGGTAATAAACTATTGACTTATAATTTCTCGAGAGCGTACAATAGAGCCAATGACTTGGTTAAAGGAGTGGGCGCATGCTTGAGAAATTGGGCACAGAACAACGCAATGCACATACGATGTCATTAGACACGATGAATGTCGCAGATGTGCTAAAAGCGATGAATAAAGAAGATGGCTCCGTAATTGAGGTGATTAACCAACAGTTGCCGAAAATCGAAGAAACAGTCAATGCCGTGATTGATTCGTTTCAAAAAGGCGGAAGACTGATTTACGTTGGGGCAGGAACAAGCGGCCGTCTTGGAATTTTGGATGCAGTTGAATGTGTCCCGACATTTGGTGTCTCACCAGATATGGTTGTTGGTTTAATAGCCGGAGGGTTGAAAGCGTTCACAAAAGCTGTAGAAGGCGCTGAAGACGATCCCGAGCTGGGCGTTCAAGATTTGAAGGATATTGAGTTGAATGAAACCGATACCGTCATCGGAATCGCAGCAAGCGGAAGAACCCCTTATGTGATTGGTGCACTGGACTATGCACGTGACACAGCTGCCCATACAGTGAGCATTAGCTGTAACCAAGGCGCTGAAATGAGTAGTCATGCTGACATTGTAATTGAACTCGCAACAGGCCCTGAAGTATTAACAGGGTCCACTAGATTAAAAGCGGGAAGCGCACAGAAAATGGTTCTCAATATGATTTCAACTGCCGCGATGATTGGAATCGGCAAAGCATACGAGAACTTGATGATCGACGTTCAAGCAACGAACTTGAAGCTTCAAGAGCGCTCGAAACGCATCATTATGGAAGCAACGGGTGCGGATTTAGAAACGGCAGCATCTTTCTATGAGGCTTCCGGAAAACATGTGAAAACCGCGACTGTCATGATCCTGCTCGATTGTTCAAAGGAACAGGCGCAAGAACGAATCAAAGCAACCGGCGGGTTTGTTCGAAAAGCTATACAGCAAGCATAAAATGGTTTTGATGAATCATTCACTAGCAGTTAAGAGAGGGAGGGTGCAGGATGAGAAAAGAGCAGCAAATGGCGACGGGCATACTCGAACATGTTGGCGGCAAAGACAATATTCGTAAAATCGCCCACTGTATGACGCGGCTTCGTCTAACACTGAAAGACGATAGTAAAGCAGATATTGCCGCATTGAAAAAAGTCGAAGGTGTCATGGGGGTTGTGGTCGACGAAACTTTGCAGGTCGTTATCGGACCAGGGACTGTGAACCGGGTAGCGGATGAAATGAGTCAGCTGACGGGTCTTGGAATCGGGGAAGAGTCTGAACCCGAGTATGACAGCTTAACATTTGAAGAACGTGCTGCGATTGACAATGAACGCAGAAAAGAGAAAAACCGGACACCGTTCAAAAGTTTCCTAAGAAGAGTTGGTAACATTTTCATCCCTCTGATTCCGGGACTTGTTGCATCAGGAATTATTAACGGAGCAGCGAACTTTGCGAAAAACGCAGGCGTCGATCCGACCCAGACGTGGATGCAAATCTTGCTACTTCTCGGATCGAGTGTCTTCACATACTTGGCAGTCATTGTCGGTTGGAACACTGCGAAAGAATTTGGCGGCACACCTGTACTTGGTGCCATCGCAGGAATGTTCTTATTCAATCCATTCCTTGCAGAGATTACGATATACGGTGAACCATTAGTAGTCGGTCGAGGCGGTTTATTCGGAGTCATCTTTGCTGCATTCCTCATGACGTTTGTTGAAAAGAATGTACGCAAAGTTATGCCTGCAGCGATTGACATTATTCTTACCCCATTGATTACCGTACTAACAGTCGGCTTCTTCTCACTCTATGCAATTGTACCAGTTGCGGGTCTGCTGGCAGACGGGATTACAAAAGGATTGATAGCAGTTCTTGATGTCGGCGGAGTTGTAGCGGGGGCTGTCCTTGCTGGCTTCTTCCTTCCGCTCGTTATGGTCGGATTGCATCATGGTCTCACACCGATCCACTTGGAATTGATCAACACATATGGAAATACAGCATTGCTGACGGTTCTTGCAATGGCTGGAGCTGGGCAGGTTGGTGCAGCAATGGCGATCTTCGTGAAAACGAAAAACCGCCGCCTCCGCAACATCATCAAAGGCGCATTGCCTGTTGGATTCTTAGGGATAGGAGAACCGTTGTTATACGGGGTAACGTTGCCGCTCGGCCGTCCGTTCATTACCGCTTGTATGGGTGGTGCGCTCGGTGGTGCCTTCCAAGCAGTGATGCACACGGCAGCGACAGGAATCGGTGTGTCGGGGATTTCGCTTATTCCACTCATCGATGACGGCAAGTACTTGTACTACTTCCTTGGACTGCTCATCGCTTATGGCGGCGGCTTCTTGTTCACCTATCTGTTTGGATTCAAAGAAGAAATGGCACGCGATATTTAACAGAAAACAGCATTCATCTCCATTAGCGATAATGGGGATGAGTGCCTTACTTTTTTTATACGAGAAAAGGATGGTGAACGAGATGCTTGGCATGTCGGTCTATTTAGGAACGGTCAGTTTCACAGAACACGAAAAACGGTTACGTGAGATGAATTCCGCGGGCTTCCAATCCATTTTCACATCGCTGCATATTCCAGAAAACGATGCGTCTGCCTATAAGGATGAAATTCAACAACTTGGGAAGTTAGCGAAAGAGCTAGGGATGGAGCTGATGGTGGATGTCAGTCCAAGTGCGCTCAATAGTCTTGGATTTACGTTGGAATCAGCAGAAGGATTGCTCGAATGGGGAATCAGCGGATTGCGTCTCGACTACGGAATTTCTCCGAAAGTGATCGCGAAATTGTCACGAGTGATGCGTATCGCGTTGAATGCGAGCACGGTGACCCATGAAGAATTGAGTGAGATGAAAGCTGAAGGGCTGCGTCTGGAAGCGACGGAAGCATGGCATAACTTTTATCCGCGGCCGGAAACGGCACTTGGGCTGGCGGATTTCATCCAACGAAACACCTGGCTGCATGATGAAGGTGTGCGCGTTATGGCGTTTGCACCGGGAGATGGACAACTTAGAGGTCCGCTGTTCGAGACGTTACCAACGCTTGAAAAACACCGTCACGAATCACCGCTCGCAGCAAGTTTAGAACTGATGAAAGATGCGTCTGTCGATAAAGTGCTCATCGGGGACCCGGGTTTAAGTGAGACAAGCTTAACGCAATTCAAAGCATATCAGAACAATATCATCCAACTCCGTGCTAAGTCTTTTAAACAAGCAGACTCAGAAGCATTAAAAATGGCTGCGACACTTCATACAAATCGTCCGGACAGCGCTCGGGATGTCATTCGTTCCAGTGAATCACGGCCTGCGGCAATGAAATCGGGAAGTTCCGTTACTGCACAATATTGCGCACCGCGGCCACAGGGAACAATCACTGTTGATAATGAGCGTTATTTACGTTATCAAGGTGAGCTCCAAGTGACGAAAACGGATTTACCAGCAGATGAGAGAGTGAATGTCCTGGGTCAAGTGATCGAAGAGGACACATCGTTACTGAAATACATCGGCGGCAATCAACGATTTGAACTAATTTGGTGTTGAATCCAGCTCTTCTGACGATGTGCAGAAGAGTTGTTTTTTTTATAGCTTTTTTGTCGGTAAATAATAGGGTTAGTGGAACTATTTTTCAATTTAGTGAGTCTATCAACGTCGGACTATGTTACTATGTAGGGTATAAATGTTTATAGCTTTTATTCCTACTACTAACTAGTGCGATTACGGAGGAAATGCGAATGACTGATGAATTGTTAGCTTCCATGAGGGAAAAGGCGCTGCAGTTACGGATAGAAGGCCGTTATAAAGAGTTGATCGAGCATTGTGATATACTGCTGGAAAAAGGGTTGAAACAACAGGACCATAAAGCTGTACTGTGTGCGCATATTCATCATGCAGCCGCTTTCTATAGCATAGGGGCAATTGAAGAGGCTTTTCTTAGTGTAGATGCACATTTACACTATTGTTCCCAATACGGTGACGACACTGAACAGTTGAATGGCATTAATATCCTGGTCATTTTATATGACTACAATAAAGAATATGAGAAAGCGAAAGTTGTTTTGAAGCGCGGCATCGAATTAGGAACACGTCTTGAGTATTGGAACATGGTTAGTAATGCCTACAGCAATTACAGTCACATCTGTGCAAGTGAATCCGATTATGAAAATGCACTTAAATACGCGCTAATTGGTCTTGAAATGGCAGAACGCCATGTCCCGGATAGTCCGATCCTTAAATTCCGTGTAAAGTTGAACATTGCCAACGCGTATGTAGGACTTGGAGATACTCAACATGCGGGTCCTATGATTGAAGAGATGCTAGCGGATTCCATCTTGGCCACCTATCCGCGTGAAAGAGCACAGAGCTATGATTTGTACGGACGCTATTTAGTGAAGAACAATGAGTTCTCAAGTGCTTTGAAAGCGTTTGATGTTGCTAAAAATGAAGCGCTGGGCATTAAAGATCTTCTCCTATTAAAGGAAATTCAAGAAAGACGCTGTGATCTTTGTGAAATTCTAGATGATCGGCAACTTGGATTTGTCTTGCAGCAAGAATATATTAAGCTTTTAAAAACGCTGCAAGAACAGGAACTGGCTATGACTGCGTTAAAACTGGAAGTGAAGCATAATGTTGCTTCCATTGAACGAAATGCAAAAGTAGATTACCTCACTCGTTTATTCAACAGAAGACATCTAGAAGAAGTTGCAGCAAATTGGCTGGTACAAGCAGCTGAGGCAGGCAGCTGTGTATCCTGTATTGCACTTGATCTCGATAATTTCAAGTCAATCAACGACACATATGGTCATTTAGCTGGAGATGAAGCGTTACGTGAAGTTTGTAATGCATGTCAGCGAGTTCTATGGAAATCGGACTCAACTGAATTATTAGCACGGTACGGGGGAGACGAACTGGTCTTCGTCCTGAACGGGGCATCCCTGGATGACGCCAAGGAGAGAGTCAACCTTCTGCTAGCTGAACTTCAAAAAAAGACCATCACATTTAATGGAGAACCTATCCCAGTCACTGTAAGTATAGGCATAGCAGATAATGCAAATGGGACATTCTCACAGTTTTCTGACGTTTTTTACCGTGCAGACCAAGCCTTATATCAGTCAAAAGCGAATGGGAAAAACCAGATATCTGTGTATAAAACTTCAGTAATGCAATAGAGATGAACGGGCGCCTTCTTTTATGGAGGTGCTTTTAATTTCTAAAAGGCCGGTGAACTATGAATTTATTCGGCATCACTCCATTAAAAAACACCTCGCCACATGGGCGAAGCGCGCTAAATTATTGGCTATCAAGTTCCATCTTTTTCAAATGGATCTTTGAAATCTTTCCGGCAGCCGTCATTGGGAATTGCTCCATGAACTCAAGTTCACGCACTTTAGAGTAATGGACGACGCGTTCGTTCGTGTACGTCATCAGCTCTTCAACGCTAAGTGTACTTCCTGGTTTGACAATGACAAATGCTTTTGGAATCTCTCCAACGCCTTCAACTGGCTTTCCGATGACAATTGCATTTTGTACTTCCGGGTGCGAAACAATCACTTCTTCAATGCGGCTAGGATATACGTTGTAGCCATTATAGATGAGCATCTCTTTTTTTCGATCGATTATCGCCAGATAGCCATCCTCATCGATAATGCCGATATCCCCCGTATGCAGCCAGCCGCCGCGCAGAGTCGCTGCGGTTTCTTCAGGTTTGTTGAAATAACCCTTCATGATTTGCGGCCCTTTGATGCATATTTCTCCGCTTTCACCAGGAGGCAGAGGGTTTTCACTTAAGCCATCGAGTGAAACGATCTTGATCTCTGTATTACATGTTGGCAAGCCGACCGTTCCGATTTTATGGACGCCGCTTGAAATGATAACGCTGCCCGCAACCGATGCCGTGGCTTCAGTCATACCGTACCCTTCACCAACTCGCGCATTCGGAAACATTTCTTTTAACATCGACAGCCCTTTTTGGGACAAAGGCGCAGCACCTGAACTGATATTACGAATCGTTGAAAAGTCATAGGAATCGATTCCCGGTAAGTTCAGAAGTACATTCCACATGGCAGGCGCCCCGTTAATTGAAGAGACTTTGTACTTTTCAATCAACTCCAGGAACTGGGTAGGAACAAAGCGGTCGGGCAGCAGTGTGGTCACACCTTGCGCCATTGGAGACACGATCAACCCGATACCGCCAGTAATATGGAATAGTGGGGAAGGACTTAACCGGATTTCTTCTCCGAGAGGAATCGGATACTTTTCCAAGTACGCTTCTTTATCCTGTTCCACAGGCACAAAACGCAAGGCACCATCTTCATCGACAACGGGCAGAGAACCGGCTGTCCAAGCAGCGATCTGCGTGATATTGCTGACTAGGTTTGCGTGCGTGATCATAACACCTTTCGGGCTGCCAGTGGTTCCACCGGTGTATGCGATATGGACTAAATCTTCTTGCGGATCAATCCCCGGGTCGAAGTCTTCTTCAGAAGCCGCCGTTTTGAGGGCAGCAAAACTGTGCCAGCCATTGTAAGCAGTGACGTCAACAGGTGTATCATTCGAAAAGACTTCGCTTTCTCCTGTCAAAATGACGTGCTGAACGTCCGTACCTGTCAAGACTGCTTGAATCGACTTTGCGACAGATTCATGTGTGATGACAACTTTTGTTTCAGAATCATTCAGCTGATGCGTTAGATCACCTGCGGGTAAATATGGATTCACCGGAGAATACACAGCGCCTGATAAAATAATTCCATAATACGCTGCCACATATTGCGGACATGTAGGCAAATGTACCGAGACTGTCGTACCGCGTCCTACGCCAAGCGTTCGCAGTGCATTTGCAAACCTTTTTGCTTCTGTGTAAATCTGTTCATACGTAATCCGCGTGTCACGATAGATATACGCATCTTTCTTCCCGTATTGCTTCACGCTGCCTTTCAGGATAGCACCCGCTGTGACGTTCGGAATTTCGAGTGTTTCTGGCAAATCCTGATCGTAGTTTTCCCTGTTCGAAAGTTTAACGTTCATTTGACCACCGCCTTCTCGATTTTAACCCTCATCCAAGCACTGTTTTAAGTCTGAATCACTCCTGCAGACGGTGATGTCCGGCAGGAGTGGAAGTTACAATTCAATCACGCATGCTTTTTCACGTGAGTAATCTTCTATAGAATCCGTTCCGAATCCACTGTTCTTCACACCGCCGAATGGTAAATCCACACCGACTCTTGCATACGTATTGACCCATACGTTTCCTGATTCAAGTGAAGCAACCATGCGGTGGGCACGACCTAAATCTTTCGTCCAAACCCCGGCAGCCAGTCCGAATTCAGTCCCGTTCGCCAGTTCAATCGCTTCTTCTTCTGTATCAAATGGAATCATGACGGCAACAGGGCCGAAAATCTCTTCCTGGCAAACTCTTAACGTATTGGACTCTGATTTAAGAAGAGTAGGCTCGATCCAATAGCCGTCCGCCAAGTCGCTCCGATTTGGAATGAGTTCAGAACCACCAGAGCGGCCGCCGTAAACGAGTTCCGCGCCTTCATCCAAACCAAGTTGAATATAGGAACGTATTTTTTCAAACTGTGATTTGTTTGCGATAGGACCAGTAGTTGTCGTTGGATCCATTGTCGAACCAAACTGTTTCAACTCCGGGTTTTGAAGATAATTTGTAATGCCTTCAGCTACCTGATCAATAATCGACCGGTGAACGAGGAGGCGTGAACTTCCCACACAAAGCTGCCCTGAGTTTCCAGTGAAAATACTATATGAACTGATGGCCTCCACTGCTTTTTCTATATCAGCATCTTCAAATAGGATATTGGCAGACTTTCCACCAAGTTCTAAAATTAAAGGCTTTGGCTTTCCAGCTGTTGCTCTTGCGATGGAGCTGGCAGTACCGCTTGAACCTGTTAAACTCACTTTATCAACATCGGGGTGTTCCACAAGCGTGTCTCCAATTTCAGAGCCCGGGCCGCAAATGACGTTGAGGACGCCTTCAGGGAAAACATCTTTCAGCAAGTTAGCCAGGTGAAGGGAAGAGACCGCCGATTGTTCAGAGGGTTTGATGACAACCGTGTTTCCTGCAGCAAGGGCATAAGCTGCTTTAATTGAAAATGTAAAGAGTGGAGCATTCCATGGTGTAATCCCCACAACAACCCCATAAGGCTCACGCAATGTATATCCGAGACTTGTTGGGCTCATAGGAACAGTTTGACCCCGATTCGCTTCGGTCGCTTTACCCGCTGCATCCAGCCAAACTTGCTGCAAAACAGGAATCAATCCATAAGAAGTTTCCCGGATCACCCATCCGTTGTCTTGCGTTTCAAGTCCAGCAAGTTCTCCGCCATTAGAGGCGATAACTTCAGCTGCATCACGCAAACACGCAGCACGCTCACCAGCTGACAAAGCTTTCCACGCAGGGAACGCCTTCCGTGCAGCTTCAATTGCCGTAACTGCATCTTCCTTGGAACTTTTAGGAACCCGCGCCCATACCCTTCCGGTAGAGGGATCCATACTATCTGTAAGTGCACCGCCCTTAGCTGTACGTAATTCTCCGCCAATCAAGTTCTGATACTCTTTCAAGTCTGTAGACACTGCCATCATCATTCTCCTCCTTATATAGGTGTTTTTATTTGCGATTCTATTGGAATTCCTGTGGTGGTGTAGGGAAGTCTCCGCAATTTGTGGAAAGCGCTCATAAATCGCGGGAAGTGATCATAACCCATGCAAAGCGCTCATAAATCGCGGAAAGTGATCATAACCCATGAAAAGCGCTCATAAATCGCTGAAAGTGATCATAACCCATGGAACGCGCTCATAAATCGCGAAGAGTGATCATAACCCATGGAAAGCGCTCATAAATCGCGAAAAGTGATCATAACCATCGGAAAGCGCTCATAAATCGCGAAAAGTGATCATACCCCTTGGAAAGCGCTCATAAATCGTGGGAAGTGATCATACCCCATGCAAAGCGCTTATAAATCGCGGAAAATGATCATAACCCATGGAAAGCGCTCATAACCCCCAACAACACATCCTCCACCCCACTAGCTGTCTGTTTATACGCCTTTATCCACACATAATAAAAAGTTACTAACGAGTTACTAACAAGTTGCCAACAAAATATCCACTCATTGTGCATTATTTACTCACAAGTTATCAACGGGTTATCCTCAAGAAACAGAAACAGCATCACGCTTAGCAGAAACCGAGTGCCATCCAAGAGAATGTGCCGTCGTTTTACGTGAATCGCGTACTGAACCGAAATAGTTCTCGTAATATCGAGCGCGTTTCAAGAACAGCTGCACATCCAATTCTTCCGTAAACCCGATACCGCCATGAATTTGAATCGAATCACCAGCCGCCTTGATATATGCTTTTGAGATGAACGACCGAGCATTGTGCACAGCCGAAACTTTATCCACAGCATCAGTTTCGACAGCCCACGCTGCATAATAGGAAAGAGAGCGTGCTGTCTCCAGATCAAGCTTCATGTTAACAATTCCATGCTTAATCGCTTGGAAACGTCCAATTGGCTGATTGAACTGAACACGGATTTTTGCATATTCCGCTGTCATTTTGACCAGCTCATCCATTCCGCCAACCATGCTCGAACATAGCGCAGCGTTGAAG
>JARIBI010000033.1 GCA_029257435.1 Sporosarcina sp.
TCTTCAAAGAATGCATCGTTGTAGTCCCGAACGCCTCGTAAATAGGCAGCCATGAAGCGGATAGACAGTTCTTTGTCTTCCATGAATTGCGGTGAAGCGAGTACCATTGCAATCTGTGATTCTGGGGCAAAGTCCGTTGCGTCACCGAAGCGCAAGTGGAATCCTTTGTCTATTCCCTGTGCTATCAGCGGCTCAATATTTAGCGCAGCATCGATAGTTCCAGAATCAATCGCGCCTAGCATTGCACCGAAGTCAGCGATATGGACGTACTCTACATCGTCCTCTGTAAGGCCCGCATGCTTCAGCATTTCCTCGTAGATGTATCCATCAATCGAGTTACGCGAAGACACCGCAATTTTTTTCCCTTTGAAGTCCGGATAGTCTTTAATGACATCTTTCATGTGATTGCCAATGACGAAAGAGAAATACGATTCGCCTGGCATGTTGTGCCCTTTATCCGCAATGATTCGTACATCGATGCCTTGAGCGATTGCGTTGAAGAACGAAGCTGTAGAAACTCCGCCGGCAATCGAGACTTCCCCAGCAGCAAGTGCTGGAAGCATATCGTCACTATTTGCAAAATCAGTAAATTCCACGTCAATGTTATACGCATCGAAATACCCGCGTTCTTTCGCAATATAAAATCCAGCTCCGGACGCCGCGCCATCTTCTGCGATAACCACTTTCGTACGTTTTTCAAGCGGAGTAAGCTCACCTGTTTCAGCTCCATCGCTCGGCTTTGTCACTGGCGCAGGCTTCGTTGTTTCTTTCTCAGCGCATCCTCCAAGTACAACCGAAACGCCTAATATGACCGACAGCCAACCTACTTTCATCCACTGTTTCACACGCTTCCCCTTTCGTCATGTTCTCGATTTCTGCACTTCTTTTTGCAGATGCTGCCAGATATCGACAAACTGTGCTGCCAATTCGGGATCTTTCCGTATTTCCTCGATTTTTCGCGGACGCGGGCGGTCAATTCTGACTTCCTGAATGATTTGCCCTGGCTGTGCACTCATAAGTAAGATCCGATCGCTGAGCATCAATGCTTCGTCAATACTATGGGTGATGAACAGTACTGTTTTTTTCGTTTCCGCCCAAATACTTAACAATTCTTCTTGGAGGATAAACTTATTTTGTTCATCTAACGCAGCAAATGGTTCATCCATTAACAAAATCTCTGGATCATTGGCAAACGCACGGGCAATACTGACACGCTGCTTCATACCT
>JARIBI010000241.1 GCA_029257435.1 Sporosarcina sp.
TGTCCGCACGTGAAAATGCATGGTTATAATACGTAATAAACAAAATCGCATCCGCATTTTTAATATACTCAAACGCTACATCTGTATGCCGGGCATTTATAGAATCCGCACCCGGGGTATCTACTAGCGTTATCCCTTGGCGTGTCAGTTCACAGTCATAATATAAGTCAATCGACTCAACAAAACAACTCCGATCTTCTTCCGCTACAAATCGAACGAATTCATCGCGCTCTGCAGTCAGCACAGTGCCAAGTAAATCGCGATAAGCTGGGTATCCCTTATGGAAAGCACGGATAAACGATTTATGGATATGAAGAGATTCTTCAACTAATTTCAGTTGCAGCGCTTCTTCTGCACGTTCAAATGCTTCTTCCAGCGTGGAAATTGATAATCCAAGCACGGCAAATGCATCTACCGTATCTTGAGTCAACTGCTCAAGCGCTTTGAAGTGAATATCTGCTGTACCGTCGGCATGAATTTCAGAAGTCGGGCGAATCCGGTTAATGGCTGCAGTTGTCGGATTCGGGGATACAGGCAATACCGCTTCTCCAAGCAAAGCATTTGAGAAAGATGATTTCCCCGCACTGAACGCTCCAAATAACGCCACCGTGAACTCTTGCTGTTCCAGTCTTTTTGACTTTGACTTTAAATATACAGAAAGATCGTTAAACCCTGGTATGTGAGCGACATCGTCCGCCACTTGCTGCGCCCGCTTGACGATTAACTCAAGGTCTCCATTAAAGATTTTCTCGTTATTATCTAATTCATGGTCTTTTTGTACAGCTACTTCCTTTTCGATTTCAGCGTCTTGCTGATGTTGTACGTCCATAACTTCAGGCTCAGATTGAGCTTTCCATTCCGCTTTTAGCCGATCCAAAGAAACGAGTTCTTCCGTAGACCATTCATGCGGCTGATCATTCTCAAATAATTGAAGATGCACAGTACGTGATAACACAAGTTGAATTGAAGCTAGTTTCATCTTGGATTCTTCCAGTTGATTTTGCAGTTTTCCTGAAACATGCTCTCCTTCACGTTTCGCCCCCTCTGATAGACGGACTTTCCAATCATCTGTTTTCCGTTTGTATACATTCAGAACAGCTTCACGCATTTGACTTGCTGCATTTAAAATCAGCTCACCGGTCAAAATGTCAGGTGTGGTCAACGTGCTTGCGATTTCGTCAAAACGGAACGCTAAATCCATTT
>JARIBI010000101.1 GCA_029257435.1 Sporosarcina sp.
AATGCATTCCAGTTTAAAGCAAAAAAGTCAGGTATATATAGAGTAGTCCTTACAGGGGATAATTTGAAAGGGAAGATAAATGTAAAATGGAGAATAGATTAATAAAAAGGAATAGTGCACTTTTAAATATATTTTTTCGACAACACTTTGATTCCTATTATGTTCGAAAAAAGAAGAACTAATTTAAATTAATGGACGTATGTGTAGTGCAAAATAGAAGTACAGAGCTTTGAAAAGGAAAAGTACATAACGTTGCAACTGTAAGACAATGAAAAAAGGCTTGCCAGCCTTCCAAAATTTCTCTACTGTATTGGTGTCGAATCAAATCAGTGGAGGTTGAGAGGAATGCTGGCAATGCCTGAAATCAATTGTATCAAATTAATGAGGAATCAGAAATCATTATCTATAAATGACATAGCAAAAACGTTACATCTTAATTGGAGAACTGTTAAAAAGTATGCGGATGAAGACCAACTGCCTCAAGAAAAAGTGGCGAAAAGATCCGGTATGATGTACGAAGAAAAATGGGGAGAAATTGTTAGTGATTGGCTTTGGGAAGATCAAAAGCTAAAGAGAAAGAAACGGAGAACAAACCAAGGAATCTTTACTGGGCTACAAGCTCTAGGATTCAAAGGGTCCTATCGGACCGTATCGTACTTTATTAAAGAGTGGCGAGAAAGTAGAGAGGATATTGAAGATGAAACTACAGATAAAAACTATGAGCGTCTTATACATCCACCTGCAGAAGCGCAGTTAGATTTCGGGTTAATGGAAGCTGTCCAAGATGGTAAGTATCGTGATATCCACTGTTTAATTATGACCCTACCGTTCAGTAATGATGCCTATTCAATTCCGTTGCCATCAGAAAATCAAGAATGTCTTCTCTATGGACTCAAGAGAATATTTCAGCAGCTAGGTGGCGTACCAAGAAAAATCCGAATCGACAACATGGTAACCGCTGTCACTAAACCAAGAAATAAACACGAAGAAACTGTTTTTGCAAATGAATTCTTACAGTTTGCGAATCATTACGGATTCGAACCTCAAGCCTGTAATCCGTATTCAGGACACGAGAAAGGAAATGTAGAAAATAAAGTTGGCTATGTTCGATATAACTTCATCACGCCCTCACCAGTTATAGAGAACTTGGAACATCTGACGAACTTATTGCAGCAAAAGCACACAAAAGATCGAGAACGAATTCATTATGAGAAGAAAATCTCGATACAAAAACTTTTAGAGGAAGAATTTGAATACTTATTGGCTCTACCAGATGAAGAATTCCCCGTGTTTAAAGAGAGTAAGATTCAGTCTAATAAGTATGGTGAAATCACTTTAGATAAAGTGAAAGTCTATATTCCAAGAGGAAATAACTATCCATCCTTATCTATTGTGAAATATTGGGACCGGTTCAAAGTACTATCTCCTCACGGAGAGATTCTATATGAAGACAACCGTCCTTACATGCATAAGAATCGCGAGATTCCCTGGCAATCAATCTTAAAATCTTGGTTAAGTAAACCGCGTGCAGTCAGCTATTCACGGTTCTCTCCGTATCTTCCAGGTCGCATTTATGAATACATCAATATTTCAAATCTAACGATTCGTAAAGAACGTTTACATTGGTTAATAGCACTATTAGCAACTCATAATATGAACCAAATCAATGATGAATTCTACGACCTCTTGAGCGGCCAATCTGAAGTCTTAAAAGAACCTGAAGAGCATCCTTATGACGTTAATTGGAGTATGTATGATCAGTTACAAAGTACGTCACAGACTGAAGGTGAGACTCCATGAGTTCTAATCTGAAAAGTATTTGTAAAACATTACGCTTGGCTTATGTGAATGAGATTTACGAAGATATCCCTTTCGAGAATCCTACTCAATTTTTAGATGAGTTGTTTCAAAAGGAACTTCAATTCCGGGAGGAAGCAAAATCAGAACGCTTAATAAAGAAAGCTAAATTTACTCAGAAGAAGTCACTTTCTTCATTTCAATGGAATGAACAAATTCATTTTCCAGCACACATTGATAGTGAGGAGCTATGTAAGATAGACTTTATCGGTCGTAGAGAGAACTTGATATTAACTGGAGCACCGGGTACGGGGAAAACACATCTCGCAACTGGCATAGGTTATGAGGCTTGTAAGCGTGGGTTAGAAGTACGCTTTTACAGAGTTTCTGATCTCGCTGAATCATTAGAAAAAGCATGGCGCGACGGCAAATTAGCGCAGTTCAGAGGTCGATTCAAAAGTGTGAATTTAATTATTTTAGATGAAATGGGATACGTACCCTTCAACAAAGAAGGAGCTGAGCTTCTTTTTCAACTTATTTCAGATTGGTACGAACAAAAAAGCTTAATTATCACGTCAAACCTGGAGTTTAGTCAATGGAATCGTGTATTTAGTGATTCTAGACTAACTGCTGCATTGGTAGATCGTGTGATCCATCACGCTCACATTTTGAATTTCACTGGAGATAGTTTCAGAGTTACAAACGCTTTATCACGACAAAGATAAGAACTAAATTGAAGGCTGGCAAGCTTGTGTATTTTTCATTGCAAACTTATGCACTTTCTTCTTGCAAAACACAGCTTCTCCATCTCCCTTTTTCGCCTTCTTGACTAAGGCTTTAAGTGATCCCATTTTCAACACCTCCTTACCAGTCGTTTGTTGTTCAATAGATTAGATATGTGAGAGTATCAATTGGTTGCATTGAATATTTTTTTTTTTGAAAAGGCGTTTTTTAAATGTAAAAAAAGCGCAAATCCTTTTTTGGGGACCGCACTCTTTTTTTGAAAAGTTATCTCTTGTTTATTATTCTGGAATCTCAATATTTCTGTAATAAGTTATTCAAGATTGGCCCGATTGATGAATGGACGCAAATCCTTATGCTAGAATTGCCCGTTTGTTGAGTAAGGAAGGCTTATTTGCACCCTTCGTTAATGTCTTAAAAGCTTATTTTTCATAAAAACTTTTTTATAAAACGTAAATAGGAATATCCCAATTATGCCACCAAGTGTATTTAATATAAGATCATCAACATCTACTGCACGTCTTCCACCTTCTGAATAAAGATACCCTGAAACACTTGAATTTTCGACAAGTTGAAATGTCTCGATAAACAACGTCGTGAAAAATACAATCATAGCTACCTTTTTCTTCTTTGTTACAATTTGTAATGCCAATAAAGCAAAGGCAAGGGGTAATAACAAAAATAGATTCCCAAAAGTTTGTATAACTGTTACAGGAGCAACTACCGTTCCAAATAAATCATTAGATATGGTTTTAAAAGGGATTAAATTAATTCGTTCAAAATTTATATAGGAATTCCGAGAGTGTCAATATTTATGTGTAAATGAAGATACAACCCTTTCCCAGAAATTCATCACTCTTGAAAAATTATATATTTATTCTTTCTAAGTGCGATTCTCTATTCGATTCAAACATCTCTGCGAGTTCTGCACGAGCTTGATTGAAACCAATATGACACCGGCTAAGAAAGCGCTGGTTATAGTCTTCAAATAGTGAGACAAGGAAGCGTTCAAGTGATTCTTCGTTTGGAAACTGTTCCTTACGCTTCGTATACTTCTTGATTTGCTTATTAAATGACTCAATTAAATTCGTTGAATAGATGCTGCGCCAAATCGACTTCGGAAACTGATAGAAGGTCAGAAGATGGCTATTTGAAGCCAATGATTTAGTCACCTTCGGGTAAGATTTCTGCCATTTCGAACAAAACTGGTCGAGTGCTACTTGTCCAGATTCCTGGTCATTCGAGCGATAAATCGTTTTGAAATCCTCGCAAATCTCCGGACGATCCTCAACACGTACTTTGTGGGAAATCGTACGGGCGACATGCACTAAACAAGTCTGGTATTGAGCGTTAGGAAATACACTTGTAATGGTGTCCACCATGCCCGTTAGACCATCTGATAGGAAGAGAAGAACTTCCTCAACACCACGCTCTTTAATTTCAAGTAGGAGCTCTTTCCAGTTGAAAGCAGACTCCGTCGGAGCTAGGGTATAGGCAATCACTTCTTTTGAACCATCTTCGCGAATCCCAACAGCGATATACACCGCCTCTTTAGAAACCGTTTCACGTCTTACCGAAATGTAGGTCGCGTCTAAATACACACAGACATAACGTGAACTGAGTTGTCTGTTGTTGAAGGCTTCTACTTGTTCTCCCATGACTTGGGTCATATTAGAAATCGTTTGGCGTGTGTAATGATGCCCGTACATTTTTTCAATCAAATCTGCGATTTCTGCCATCGTTACACCTTTTTGAAACATGTGGATGACAAAGGACTCGAGTGTATCATTCGAACGTTTATAAGGTGCGACTGTCTGTTGCTTAAACTCTCCATTACGGTCACGCGGAATGGTGACCCGAAGGTCGCCGTACTCAGTATGTAATGTTCGATCGTAAGATCCATTCCGTGAATTTCCAGAGTTAAAACCGATTCGATCATACTTTTCATAATCTAAAAACGCTGTGAGCTCCGTAGCCAATAATGTGTTTACAGCTGTTTCTAAATGGGATCGAAATACTTCGGTTATATCTTGTTTTTGGACTAGTGCTTGAACGATATCTGTTGTAAACTGAGTCATAGGGAAGACCTCTTTTCTAGGATTGGTTGTGGTGACTTAATTCTACCAGGAAAAGGTCTTCCTTTTTGCATTTATTCATTTACACAAGATATTTTACACTCCCGGAATTCCCTATATATTCTTGAGTAAAATAATAAGGTATGTAAATGTAAGTTACAAAGAGATGCAAAACGAACAGATACAGCACAAAACCAAATGATATGATCTGCTCAATGATGTTACTAACTGTTGATTTTCTAATAAGCCAGACAGCTAATACAAGGATTATTCCGAAATTCACTATCAGATTTAAATAATCTAAGAAACCAGACCCCGCGTAAATTCCCCTTCTAAATGCGTAAATAAAGTAAAGCAAACCCGCAGCTATCAAGCTGTACCACTTGTTGACCCTCATATTGATTTCCCTCTTATCTTTCCATGTTTAAAGCAAAATTTTGGCCCGTTTGATGCACTGTTCTCATTACGCAATCGCTCACTATTGCGTTATTGGGCACTTGCTTATAAAACAAATGCACCCAATTCCGGATGAATCTATCTGTATATCATACAAATAATGTGCTTTATTTCATAACCTCTTTAAAAAGAAATGTTCAGAAAAACCATCATCTTTATTCTCGTAAAATCCAACTTCCTCATATCCCAGTGAGCGATAGAAATCTCGCCCTTGCCAATTAAATGTATCTAATCTAATCATATTAGCTCCTAATAATTCCGCTCGCTCTTCAATCTCTTTAATTAATATTGTACCAATTTTATTATTTCTATAATCTTCATCAACAAATACAGTAGAGACATACAAAATCTTAAATGCAGTCATACATGCATCTGCTCCGGCAATTAATTTATCACGGTTCATCACACCAACTTTTATGCTACCTGGAATTTCATAAGTAATATGATTTTTGTCATACTTTTCAAGTCTCTTTTCAATATCTTCCACTTGTAAATCATTAAGTTCAATAACCTTGTAATTCATAAATTCACCTTCCCAAAGAATTATTATCCAATTGACCTTATCTTACATCTACGCTAAAGTTCTTCTCCGTAAAATAGCCCAATTCTTGAATATATGCTTCATAATAACTACACCCATTGCTTGAAGCGGAAAACGAACGACTTCGAAGAAATTAGCAAAAGTCGTAACGAAGAGCTCCTTTTGCGAATGAAGCACAACGAGAGGGAGCACAACTTTGTACTCGTCTTAAGACTCCGCAGAAAGCGTTTATTCGACTGAGCTGGCTCATGCGGCACCCATGTCTAAAGCGCAAAGTAACAATTTGTCTACATCATAAAAAAGATATTGTGGATCGCAGTAGTTTGACATATCAACTAAATTGTATCAAACATTATAAAAATTACCAGAATTTATTATAAAACATTAAACAGCTTTCACTCTCCATCGGCATCCACTTTTTTTACAAGTACCACCGAGATGAGGCATTTCTTACAAAACCTTTCTTAAGTCACTTGACACTAAATCTGTCAACGTGAGTATACACACGCATTAAAAACCTATTTCCAGGATCAGAAAAAACGCATGATCCGATCAAACAGGATCATGCGTTTTTTTATTTAAGCTATTCCTAAGTTGCTGCTGTTGTTTTCACTTCACCAAAATGAAGGTTTGGCCACCATTAGGTAGAGCATAATTAGAA
>JARIBI010000204.1 GCA_029257435.1 Sporosarcina sp.
AGGAAAGCCAGCTGCTTCAGAAGTCTAAGTTATTCAATGAAGATGAAGTATAAGATGAATAGCACCATCAAGATATACATAATAGGATGAATCTCTTTGCGGCGTCCGCTGAGCAGCATCGTAATCGGATAGAAAATGAATCCAATCGCGATTCCTGTTGCTATACTATACGTCAACGGCATTGCGATGACAGTGAAAAATGCTGGGACTGCCATTTCGAAACGTGTCCACTCGATATTGCCCAAGTTCGAAACCATCAGTACTCCGACGATGATCAAAGCAGGTGCTGTCACTTCCGGTGTAATCACAAACAATAATGGAGAGAAGAATAATGCGAGTAAGAATAAGAGTCCTGTAATAACAGATGCAAATCCTGTTCTCGCACCAGCTGCAACGCCAGCTGTTGATTCAATGTAGGAAGTTGTTGTTGAAGTACCGAAAATCGCACCAGTAACAGTCGCCATGGAATCTGCTAATAATGCTCTCCCTGCACGCGGAAGCTT
Source organism: Sporosarcina sp. (assembly GCA_029257435.1). Taxonomy (GTDB): domain Bacteria; phylum Bacillota; class Bacilli; order Bacillales_A; family Planococcaceae; genus Sporosarcina. The sequence continues at coordinate 504 of JARIBI010000204.1, forward strand.
TCCTTCTTTCATCAAACCCGCTTGAGTTGCAACTGCAACAAGCGTTCCAGCTGTATCAAAGAAGTCCACGAACAAGAATGTAATGATGATGACGAGAAATTGTGTTGTAAACAATTCGCCTGGATTATTGAAGATTGCTTCAAATGCTGCACCAAAGGTCGGCGCCACACTTGGGACACTTGAAACGACTTTTTCCGGAACGTCAATCAGACTTACTAACATTCCCGCTACAGTCGTCAAGATCATTCCGTAGAAAATGGCTCCTTTAATTCCTCGGGTCATCATAATTACTGTAATTACTAATCCAAAGATCGCAAGTAAAACCGGCCCTTGAGATAAATCACCTAAAGCGACTAGCGTATTTGGATCTCCTACGATAATATTTGCGTTTTGCAGCCCCAGGAATGTGATGAACAAACCGATTCCCGCACCTACTGCATATTTCAGCTGCGCTGGGATTGCGTTAATAATCATTTCACGCAGTCCTGTTAATGAAAGAACAATAAAAATAAGACCTGAGAATAAAACGCCTGTTAATGCAGTTTGCCAAGGAATTCCGTATCCAAGTACGACAGAAAATGCGAAGAATGCATTCAGTCCCATACCCGGTGCTAAACCAATTGGGTAACGCGCGATGAGTCCCATAAATAACGAACCGACTGCGGCTGCAAGTGCTGTTGCAACAAATACTGCACCTTTGTTCATTCTCATTGCATCCGGAATATCAGGTACTCCGTCAAGAGATAATACAAGCGGGTTTACAGCCAATATGTACGCCATAGCGAGGAATGTAGTTACTCCTCCAATGATTTCCCTGCGATAATTTGTACCTAATTTATCAAACTCGAAATACTTTTTCATCATCAACCGTCCTCATCGTGTTTTGGATTTAAAAAGAGCATGCGACAATTTTTGTCGCATGCTCCTTCAAACTCTTCAAAATGGGGACCCCTCTTGCACAAACTTAGCAAGAAGCGTTCCATTCATCGTAGTCAAAGCATTTACGGTGCTCTGGTAGAGACTTTTGGGCCTTATTCCCAAGGATATACGACAATCAGTTATTCAGTTTTATTCCCACTCGATTGTGCCTGGCGGTTTTGCTGTAATATCATAAACAACGCGGTTTACATGATCCACTTCAGCTGTAATACGTGAACTGATTTTCTCCAAAACATCCCAAGGGATACGTGCCCAGTCAGCACTCATACCATCTGAAGAATGAACTGCACGAAGACCGATTGCGTGGTCATACGAACGCTTGCCATCTCTCACACCCACACTCTTAATGCCAGGAAGAACTGCGAAATACTGCCAGATTGAACGGTCTAGACCCGCAATAGCAATCTCTTCACGAAGAATGTAGTCTGCTTCACGAACAATATTCAACTTCTCTTCCGTTACCTCACCAAGTACACGAACACCTAGACCTGGTCCAGGGAACGGCTGGCGATTGTAGATATCTTCAGGTAATCCAAGCTCTTTACCGACACTACGTACTTCGTCTTTGAACAATGCCTTCAACGGCTCGATCAATTCAAAGTCCATATCTTCCGGTAATCCGCCAACGTTGTGGTGAGATTTGATGACTTCAGCAGTTGCTGTACCACTTTCGATGATATCCGCATAAATTGTACCTTGCGCAAGGAAATCAATGCCTTTTAGCTTCGCTGATTCTTCATCGAATACACGAATGAATTCGTTACCGATGATTTTGCGTTTTTCCTCTGGATTCGTAACTCCTGCCAGCTTGTCCAAGAAACGTTTTGCAGCATCCACTTTGATGAAGTTCATGTGGAATTTCGTGCTGAATGTATCGACAACACTTTCTACTTCACCTTTACGCAGCAAACCATGATCTACAAAAATACATGTCAGCTGGTCACCAATTGCACGGTGAATAAGTGTTGCAACTACTGAAGAATCAACACCGCCGCTAAGCGCACACAAAACATTGCGATCGCCGACTTGTTCGCGGATTTTTTGTACTTCTGCTTCAATGAAGCTTTCCATTGTCCATTCGCCTGTCGGATTACAGATTGTGCGAAGGAACGTGCGAAGAATTGTTTCTCCATTTTCTGTGCTGTCGACTTCTGGATGGAACTGAACGCCGTATAGTCCTTTATCAGCGTTTTCGATTGCTGCGATATGTCCATGCTCGTCTTTTACTGTTGCAGTGAAGCCTTCAGGCAGTTCTGTAATTTTTTCAGTACCGCCAATGTGCGCTGCAAAAGATCCGCTGATTTCTGCAAATAATTTAGAAGATCCTTCAGCAGTTAGTGTAGACGCTACACCATGCGCTTCCATAGATGCTGTCTTACCGCCAAATTGCTGTGTCATGACTTCTAAGCTTGAGCCAAGTCCAAGAACAGGGAGTCCTAATGTAAAGATTTCTGGATCAATGTCTGCGTCCATTTTCGTATCTCCACCAGATAAGACAATGCCAGCTGCATGCATGTTACGAATTTCTTCCGCTGTTACTGTGTGCGGATAAAGCTCGCTGTAAACGCCTAAATCCCGGATAACTCGTGTAATAAGCTGGTTGTACGTGCTGCCTAAATCCAAAACTACGATTTTCTCTTGTTCTGACAATAATGGAGCTGCTGACATGAAATCCACCTCTTCTTCGTTTTATTTCAAGTATACCCTGTAAACAGAGAAAGACGCGTAAGAAAGTATACTCTTTCTGCGCGTCTTCTGTTTCTATCGATATCTATGAAATAACGAAAACAGACCACGGATTTCCCGTAGCTGCTTTCGCTATCATAGACAGGTCATTTGCGGTGACCAGGTAGAAACATCCGAACCATATTATCGGACCTATATGAGAGCATTCAAGTATTTATATTCCTGGACTCATCTTACTGCGGTCTGAAGAAAAAATCAACCGGTTGTGTCAATGATTAAATCTTCCCACATTTTACGTAATTCTGCCCAATCTTGATTTATTTCTGTTTGCCCGTACAAACCTTTTTCATAAGCTGCTGTCAACGTACTCATTTGGGCATCTCCGCGCATTCGATCTACTTCTTTCGCGAAGTTCATTAACGTCATTCCATCTGGTTTTTTAATCCCCACCCTGTTCAAGTGCTTCAATAATTGTTCATATTGAACAGCAAAGGTTTCCCAGCCTTCAGATTTATTCCTGCTGTTACGTATCACAAGGCGAGGCAGCCACTTTTTACGTGTGACATAGAACCCTCCTGCGATTGCAACAACAGCGACTCCAGTTAGGATACTAACAGCCGCCCAAGAACGCAGCCAATCCGGAATGATTTGAAAGAGCCAAGACTCCTCCTGGCTTTTACGTTTAGCAGCTTGTTTTTGTTGTTCTTGCTGTTTTTTCTTTTCTGGACGTTTGATTTGCTCCTGTTCTTTCACATCATCTTCTGCAGCTTCTATATCGAAATTGACATTCGATACGCCGTTGAATCCAATTGTCGGTTCGAAAGGCATCCAGCCTATGCCAGGCATATACGCCTCCACCCATGAATGCGCCTGATTGTTGGTAACCGTGTAGTATTTCTGCCGATTATCATCGCGATTCAACTCACCAGGTGCGAATCCTTTCACCCATCTCGCCGGTATTCCGACAGAGCGAAGCATAACCACCATAGATGAACTGAAGTTATCACAATATCCTCGTTTCGTTTCAAACAAAAACTGGTCGACATAATCTTCATCCTCTTTCGGGACAGCCACATCTTCTCTCGCATAGACAAATCCGCTTCTTCCAAAATACCGTTCAATAGCTTGCGCTTTTTGATAAACACTTGGTGCATCTTTCGTTAATTCTTGCGCCAGTTCTTCCACACGTGACGGAACTTCCAGCGGTAACGCCAGATATGGATCCATTTCATAACTTATAGAAGCGAGCTCACCCATTTCTGTTGCACGGAGTTCCTTCAGACTATATTCCGGCTGAACGAATTCCGTCCGGTATGTCATATCTAACGGTTCACTGGAATTCAAAGACAGCTTCCCGGTATCCTCTTCCGTATTATACAAAAGTCCTTCCGCCGTCTGTAATTCTTCAAATCCATAAGGGTATGGCAAAATCGGCAGTGGTTCATACAAATCTACATCAGCACGCTGTCTTGGCGGGATTAAAACCTGTCCTCCAATCAAACCTGAAAAACGCCCTTGGTGGTCTTGATACTCATCTCCAGAAGACTGGACCCATCCTTTCGTCGTATATGTATTCTTCGTCTCCATCTTCCAATATTGACGCGAGTCTACATAAGCTTCGAACACGAGCGTATCATCTTGCTGAAACGCTCCTCCTAATTGCGTATCGTCGGGATCATAACCAACTTTAGAAACCCCTTGTCCGCTTCCCGTGTCCCCTAAACCAGCTGCAGAGCGTATAAAAGGCACGGGATCCGGCCATACAGGCTCTTTCACAGGGACCAAAATTGCTACGATCGCAACGAGCAGCAGCAAACCTCCTAAAGGAGCCATCACTTTAAAATAATTCGTGATCGGCAGCTTTGTATTTGTTTTCGCGGATAACCGCAGCGGAAACAGCAGACCCAGCAATAGCAGTCCAATAACCATTACACGTACTATAGCAAAAGATGCGTCAAACGGTGTGAATGTATCCACGACGGAGAGGTAGATTACCGTCATTCCGAAAAACAACATGATCGACTTGCGATATTCAATCCAAAATCGAATTAAGTAAGCGAGCATCCAAAGTAATATGAAGAATAATCCTGTTCGGAACAAATAGGAAATCTCCATCCACTCGCCGGTCCAAACGGAGGCAAAGCCTTGCCCCACAGATGCCGCTGTCATGTTCAGCGCTTCGGCCGAAAGCCAGTCATCTCCATAAAAAACATATTGGAGCGAAAGCGTTATATAAATAATCTTAATCGGAATGCCTATCCATCCTGGGAGACGGAACAAACCAAACATTAAGCACAACGCTATAAATCCATAGAAATGACTTATGTAACCCGTATCAGTCAGGTCCGCAACCGGTTTGAGCCACTCAATGGTCATGAAGAAGGCAAGCGTATATAAGAGAATTACGAGCCATCTATCCATTCGAATTTCTTTCACGCTTTAGCCACCCCCTGAAACGAGCGTTCAAACTGTTCATCCGTCAGCACTTGAACAGTCACACCCAGCGCTTTCGCTGCTTTTATGTTTTGATCAACAAAGCTCGGTATCGGCTCTGATCCTTTTTTTACCACGAAGCAAAATACCGGCTGCGCGCGCGATGCACTAAGCACAGCTCTCAAGAATAGTGCGTCTGGATTCCCCGAAATGACGACAATCGCTCCAGCGCCTTGCAAAGCAACCGCATAATTGGGCTGTCTCGCTAGTGCTTCATCAATCGGCTGCAGGCGGGCTAGCTGAGTAAGTGCTTTTCGAAGCTGACCATCACCTGATATAGTACGAATCACAGAATTGGCAGCATCTGTCGTTAAAAACGTTAAATCCGCCTTGCGTGCAGACGCTTCTTTTAAAATGGAGGCTGCGAATCGGATTTGCTCTTCAAATGCGCCTGAGGATCTGGCATCCAGCAATAACGTAACATGCTCTCCACGTTTGTTTTCGAATTCCTTTGTCATCAGATTTTGTGTCCTCGCAAATGACTTCCAATGAATCCATGACATTCGATCTCCCGGTTGGTAGTCTCTGACACTGGTTGCTACGGTCGTTTCTTTTATCAATGAAAATGGCGATCTGGTTGTCCCTTTGTCATGATAAGAACCGATTGGGACGTACTGAATTGACTTCGTCTCAGGGAAAATGAGCAGGGTGGATTCTCCTTCTGCAACAATCGTTTCACTCTTTTTCACCCACCCTAAAAGGTCTGCAATCTCAATTTTTACAAGTGGAAAATTATGCTCTCCTCTTTGAGTGCCTTTTAGTTCATATTGAAGAACAGCTTCTTTTTGAAATCCCATGACAAACAACCGGGAAGTTCCTCCTTGTGTGACGGAGGCAAACCCATCATTCACTGGGTCTGTTACGGTGAGGTACAGCAACGGAAAGCGATTTGTACGCTCCACACGAATCTTCACAATTGTTGACTCGCCAATACCAAGCAGAGGTTGTTGGATCTCTCTTTTCACAGAGGTTTTTTTTAAGGGATAAACTACAATGGAAAGCGCATACAAAGAAAAAGGTACGATGAAGTAAAAAATCGTCCAGCTAACCATGCCGCCTTGAAACATTGCAAACGAATATGCTCCGCCTATTACGAGCAAAACAAAGAGCGTTTGAATGGTAAGTGTTGCATGTCTTCGAGTCATATAGAGTTCGCCCTTACAAATGGAACACGAACTTTCGCTAAGACATCGATCAGTACATCGTCTATGGAATGGCCACTATACTCTGCATCAGGATGCAAAATGATTCGGTGACTAAACGCATATGGAAGTAAATACTGCACATCGTCTGGCGTTACATAATTACGTCCGTTAATGAATGCATAGGCTTGGCATGCCTTCATGAGACCAAGCGAACCTCGAGGACTGACACCAAGGTATACGGACGCGTGATTCCGGGTAGCTGTCGCGCAATCTACTATATATGATTTAACCGTTGCATCTACAATGACATTGGACACAGCGACTTGAAGTTCGAGCAAATCCTCCAACGCAATAGCCGGAGCAGTGAGCTCAGGAGGGACTTGAGATTCTGAACGCGAGAGGACCTCAATTTCCTCATCCCTCGTTGGGTATCCCATTTTCAGTTTGAATAAAAACCGATCCATTTGAGCTTCAGGAAGAGGATACGTTCCTTCATATTCAATCGGATTTTGTGTGGCCATCACGAAAAACGGCTGAGGAAGCTGCAAGGTTTTTCCATCAATCGTGATGGAGGATTCCTCCATCCCTTCCAGTAAGGCTGCTTGGGTTTTTGGAGACGTCCGATTAATTTCATCTGCCAAAATAATATTGCCGACAATCGGCCCCGGTCTGAATTCAAATTCCATCTGCTGCGGATTGTAAATCGAAACGCCGAGCACATCTGAAGGCAACAAATCCGGCGTAAATTGAATTCGCTTGAACTCCGCTCCAATGGAAGCCGCCAAGGATTTCACCATCACCGTTTTCCCTACACCCGGTACATCTTCGAGAAGTACATGTCCACCTGCCAGCAGTGCTGTCAGACTAAGTTCGCTAATTTCCCGTTTTCCTACAATTGTTTGTTCGATGCGCGCTAAGATTGCATCGATTTTCTCTTTATATGACATCCTATTTCCCCCCTGCTCATTTGCTGGATGACTCTACAGTTCTTTCCATCATACCGGAATACCTACAGTCCGACAAACAAATTTACAAAACAAACAGAATTGACCAGCAACAAAAAAACCTCTCAAGAAAAGAGAGGTTTCTACAATCATTTCCAAAAATCATCGAATACAGTAATCGGAAGATGCCGCTTATGCTCAGAACGGAGATAATGACGTTCGATCGTTTGACGGGCCGCGTCCGGTATTGACTTTCCTTCCAGATAGTCATCGATCTGTTCATAAGTGACGCCAAGCGCTATCTCATCCGGCAACGCAGGCTTATCTTCTTCTAAATCGGCAGTCGGAACTTTGTTATACAAATGTTCCGGACATCCAAGCTCGCGAAGCATTGCCTTCCCTTGGCGTTTGTTCAACCGGGATAGCGGTGTAACATCGGCAGCCCCATCGCCAAACTTTGTAAAGAATCCTGTAATGGCTTCTGCTGCATGATCCGTTCCGATTACTGCACAATGATGGAACGCTGCCATTGAAAACTGGACTTTCATGCGTTCTCTCGCTTTTTCATTCCCTTTTTCAAAATCAGATAAGGAAATGCCGGCTGCGTCCAATGCACGTCGGCTGGCATCTACTGCTTCTTTAATATTCACTGTATACGTAGCAGCGGGCTTTATAAAACGCAGAGCATCTTGGCAATCTTCTTCGTCGAATTGCGTACCGTATGGCAATCGGACTGCAACAAACTTATAGCGGTCAGTCGAAAGTTCTTCATTCAATTCATCCACTGCCATCTGCGCAAGTTTTCCAGCTAACGTCGAATCCTGACCTCCTGAAATCCCAAGAACATAGCCTTCTAAAAACGTATTTTTCTTTAAATACTCTTTTAGAAAATCTACAGAAACCCGAACCTCTTTTTGCGGATCAATCTTTGGCAGCACGTGCAATTCATGAATAATTTGCTGTTGTAAATCATTCACTTCCAGTCCCTCCTATTCGTGGATGAAGTCACTTACCATTTCTTGGACTTCTTGAATGTTTCTCATCTTATTGTCCCAGCATTTCTGGCTCAAATCGACTGGGTATTCTTCAGGGTTAAGCGAGCGTTTGTATTCATCCCATAACAGATTCAAGTTATCTTTTGCATACTGGCGGATTTCTAAAGTTGGCGGGACGTCATAGATGACTTGTCCGTGATCAACCACTTTTTCATGAAGGTTCCTAGCTTCAAAATTCGTTACAAACTTTGAGATGAATGTATGCACGGGATGGAACATTTTAATACGCTTCTCGGCATTCGGATCTTCATCATACATAGTGATGTAGTCTCCTTCAGCTTTCCCGTTTTCTTTATCAATAATCCGGTACAATTTCTTACGTCCTGGTGTCGTCACTTTCTCTGCGTTAGAAGAAATTTTGATGGTGTCGACCATTTCACCATTCTCTCCTTCAATCGCAACAAGTTTGTAAACAGCACCAAGCGCAGGCTGGTCATATGCGGTAATGAGTTTTGTGCCAATCCCCCAAATGTCAACTTGTGCCCCTTGTGCTTTCAAGTTAAGGATCGTGTACTCATCCAAATCATTGGAAACCACGATTTTCGCATCTTCGAACCCTGCTTCGTCCAGCATACGGCGTGCTTCTTTGGATAAAAACGCGATGTCCCCGCTGTCTAAGCGAACACCTATGAAGTTGATTTTGTCGCCGAGTTCTTTAGCCACTTTAATAGCTGTTGGAACGCCGATTTTCAGCGTGTTATACGTATCTACAAGGAACACACAATCACGATGCCGCTTTGCATACGAGTGAAACGCTTTGTACTCGCTCTTATAGGCTTGTACCAGGGAGTGGGCATGGGTACCGCTCGCTTGGATGCCGAATAATTTACCCGCGCGGACATTGCTAGTCGCTTCCACACCGCCAATAACCGCAGCTCTCGCCCCCCAAACCGCTGCGTCCATTTCTTGCGCACGGCGGCTTCCGAATTCCATGACCATTTCATCCTTCACAACTTGCTTGATACGAGAAGCCTTGGTCGCAATTAACGTCTGGTAATTAACGATATTTAAGAGCGCTGTTTCAATAAGCTGCGCTTCAGCCAATGTCGTTTCAACCCGCATGATCGGTTCGTTCCCGAATACGGTTTCCCCTTCTTTCATGGAATAGAGGTCCCCAGTAAAACGGACGTCTTTCAAATACTCAAGAAAGTCTTCTTTATAATGCACTTCATTTTTTAAATAAGCGATATCACTTTCAGTGAATTTCAGATCCCGTAAATAATTCAGTACACGCTCAAGCCCTGCAAAAATGGCATACCCATTTCCAAATGGCAGTTTTCTGAAATACAGCTCGAAAATTGCCTTCTTATTATGGATACCTTCCGCCCAATACGTTTCCATCATATTGATCTGATATAAATCTGTATGTAATGCCAAGCTATCATCTGTATAGTTTGTGCTCACACTAATTCGCCTCTTCCAAATAGGTTATGTAGATCGTTTATAACTGTGCTTTACCCGTTTTTCCAACAACTCTACCCTTAAAAAAATTATTGCACATTTCTACCCGCAATCACTTTCAGTTGCAAGCGTAAATAAAAGCTCAGGTAACATCTTCTGAAGAATTTCCAAACTATAGACAAGTATATCAAATTCCCCGAAGAAAGAAATCATCTGAGCACTATTGCATTCATCATTAAAGCATGATACTATCGGAATAATCATTTTACAAACAATTCAATATTTTCTTATCAAGAGAGACGGAGGGACTGGCCCTGTGATGTCTCAGCAACCAGCCATAATGGCCGAGGTGCTAATTCCAGGAGGTGCATAAGCATCTCTAAAGATGAGAACTGATTATATGCGGAATGCATAGAAGGTCCTCTTAAGTTTTATAGAGGGCCTTCTTTTTGTATATACTAGCCGGGATTCGGCACAAAAAAGGCGGGATTGAGATGACAACACAAACACAAACAGATTTGCTGGCTGCACTGAATGCATTGAAGGCAAAAGAATGGGTGGATCTCACTCATACATTCGGACCGGATTCTCCTCACTTCTTCATGTTTCAAGACGCCGAGTTCAATACCCTTTTTAATCATGAAGAGGGGTTCTTTGCCCAGCAATTCAGTTTTGCAGGTCAATACGGCACGCATATCGATGCCCCTATTCACTTCGTGCGGGATACACGCTATTTAGAGGAACTGGAGTTAAAAGAGCTTGCGCTTCCATTAATCGTCGTAGATAAATCCAAAGATGCGGAAGCAGACCATGACTTTACGTGTTCAAAGGATGACTTGCTGGCGTTTGAAAAAGAACACGGATCCATCGAACCGGATACATTCGTTGCTCTTCGGACCGATTGGAGTAAACGCTGGCCCGACACAGAAAGTTTTTGCAACATAGATGATGAGGGGAATAACCGAATTCCAGGCTGGGGCTTGGATGCCTTAAAATTCCTTTTTGAAGAACGCGGTATAAAGGCAGTTGGCCACGAGACATTTGATACCGATTCTGCGGCAGACCTCAGAAAAAACGGTTCGCTCCATGGAGAATACTACGTACTTGAACAAGATACGTATCAAGTTGAACTTTTAACGAATCTAGATAAACTGCCAGCAAAAGGCGCTGACATTTTCAACATCGTTCCGAAACCTGAAAAGGCATCCGGATTTCCGGTACGCTCTTTCGCAATCCTTCCTTAACCAAAACAAGCATTCTGCAGTTATACACAGAATGCTTGTTTTTTAGTTTACTTATGCTTTTTTTGATGCATGCATTTCAGTCATGCGCTCATAAAAGTCAACGAAGTTATTCACAACAGAGTCCAAGAATGCGACTGTCGGTGCGTCTGTTAATTCATCATCGTCGCTCAGCTTCTCATGGATAGAGCCAATGTACACTTCATTGTTTGGCAAAATTAGCGGAGAAAGACCTGGATTGGATAGAATTTCACGTAAATGAATTTGAGCACGGACACTGCCGAAAACACCCATTGACGATCCTACAATGAATGCAGGTTTTTCACGCAGCGTTGCTTCTCCTCCGCGTGATAACCAGTCTAACGCGTTCTTCAAAGCGCCTGGAATGGAGAAGTTATATTCAGGAACTGCGAATAATACAGCATCCGAATCTTTTACATTTTCTTTAAATGCACGGACATTCGCTGGCGGTTCACTTTCATGATCAACGGAGAACATTTCTACATCATTGATTGAAACTAATGTAATGTCCAATCGATCAGCATAACGTTTTTTCATGAAGTTCACTAATCTCTTATTGTAGGAAGTTGAACTTGTACTTCCGATAATTGCTTTTACACGTATTGTCATTTTAAGAAACTCCTTTTGTGTTCTTTTATTTCTTATTCTTAAATAAGGATATCACTTTTTTCTTTCAAACCTTAGTAATTTGCTCAGGAATCTCCCGATAAAAATGCACCTTCTTAAACACTAATGTGTCCTAGAAGGTGCAGAGTATGCATTATAGTTTAAATCTGCGAATCGTTTTTTTGAAGCTCTTGAGTCATTTTAGCGAGCGTATCTAAAGCAGCTGAGATATTTTCCGTATGATTCGCGGAATTCATCGCAATGGCAGCGGTCTGTTCAATGACCACGGCAATTCTTCTAGATTCCACCCAGTTTCTTTCAGTACCGCACGTCACATCATCTATTTGTGCAGAGATGCGGCTAATTGCTTCAGAAATCTTCTAGAACATTTCGCCGGTCTGCTCAACGAGATCAGCCCCTTTTTATACGTTTTCTGCATGAAAACCAATGAGTTTCTCTTGCAAACTAAGCAGTTGGACTTCTCCGCCTGAACACCTGATCCTATGATGCTACTAATTCTGACCCCTTCTTTTATTTCATAACTGACCATTTTAAAGTGGTCAATATTCGATATACTTAACTTATCAAAAAGGGGGAGAATTATGAATCTTTCATATGGCGGCGTCATTATGGACGTCATTAACGCAGAGCAGGCGAAGATTGCAGAAGCAGCAGGTGCAGTAGCAATAATGGCATTGGAACGAGTCCCTTCCGATATCCGTGCAGAAGGCGGTGTTGCAAGAATGGCTGATCCAACAATTATCGAGGAAGTACAAGGTGCTGTATCGATTCCTGTTATGGCGAAAGCACGCATTGGCCATATTTCAGAAGCGCGCGTATTAGAATCCCTTCATGTGGATTGTATCGATGAGAGTGAAGTGTTAACTCCTGCTGATGAAGAATTCCATTTGTTAAAAAGTGAGTTCCGTGTTCCCTTTGTATGCGGCGCACGCAACCTCGGGGAAGCTGCTCGTCGTTTAGGAGAGGGAGCAAAGATGCTTCGAACAAAAGGCGAACCCGGCACGGGGAATATCGTAGAAGCTGTGCGCCATCTAAGAATGATCAATGCGCAAGTAACAAAGGTTGTCCATATGAACAACGAGGAGCTCATGACTGAAGCACGGGAACTCGGTGCTCCTTATGAACTGCTGCTAGCCATTAAAAAAGCAGGAAGACTGCCTGTTCTTAACTACTCCGCTGGCGGAGTCGCTACACCTGCTGATGCTGCATTGATGATGGAGCTAGGAGCTGATGGGGTATTCGTTGGTTCCGGCATCTTCAAGTCAGAACATCCTGAAGCATTTGCCCGCGCAATCGTACAGGCTACAGCTGATTACAAAAACTATGATTTAATTGCTAAGCTTTCAAAGGGAATCGGGACGCCGATGAAAGGCTTGGAAATTTCAAAACTTGCCAGTCATGAACGAATGGCATCTCGCAGTTTATAAGACTCTATATAGGAACCCCTTCTTTATGCAGAACGCATTTTTCGGTGGAGTAAACCAATACGCAGCATAGATGTTACTGTTAACTCTCCACAATCAATACATTGTAAAAAACCCCATCAAATCCGATGTCCGGACTCGATGGGGTTTTATCATTTTAATAAGCACGTGCAAACCAAACGGTATGTTTTGCTTCTTTACCACAGTTAATGCATGTATGCTTTTCAACTGGTGGATTGAATGGAATGTTACGTGTCGTGAACTTTGTTTCTTCTTTCACATGCTCTTCACACGCGTCATCGCCGCACCATCCTGCAAGAATCCAACCAGGGATTTCACTGTTTTCTTGTGATGCCGCAATATGAGCAGTGAGCTCTTCCAATGTTTCAATGTTTGTATGTGAGTTTTCATCGCGGAACGTACGCGCTTTTTCCAACAAGCGGCTTTGCATCGTTGTCAGTTGGTTTTCGATTTCCGAAACCAAACCTTCTAATGCAAATGCGTCTTTACCTTCTAGGTCACGCATTTTCAACATTGCTTGTGCGTTTTCTAAATCACGTGGTCCAAGTTCAACGCGAACGGGCACGCCTTTTAGTTCCCACTCGTTAAATTTATAACCAGGAGACTGATCCGAATCGTCCAAACGTACGCGGATTCCTTTAGACTTCAATTCCGCATAGATTTCATCAAGCTTTTCCATAATCGCAGGATTCTTTTTCCAAGGACCCACTGGGATTAACACAACTTGTGTTGGTGCAACGCGTGGTGGCAACACAAGGCCTTGCTCATCGCCATGAACCATAATGACAGAACCGATTAGGCGAGTTGACGTGCCCCATGAAGTTGTGTGAACGAATTGATGTTTATTTTCTTTTGTCAGGTATTTAATATCAAATGCTTCCGCGAACTTTGTTCCCAGATAATGGGACGTTCCTGCTTGAACCGCTTTTCCATCCTTCATCATCGCTTCGATGGAATACGTATCCACCGCTCCTGCAAATCGCTCTGAAGGTGTTTTTTGTCCATCGTATACCGGGATTGCTAGAAGCTCTTCAACGACTTCTTTGTAAATGTTCAACATTTGCATCGTTTCGTGACGTGCTTCTTCTTCATTCGCATGAGCCGTGTGGCCTTCTTGCCATAGGAACTCGGATGTGCGAATGAATGGCAATGTCTTCTTTTCCCAGCGGAATACGTTCGCCCATTGGTTGATAAGGACTGGAAGATCACGATAGCTCTTGATCCAGTCAGAATATAAGTGACCAATCATTGTTTCTGATGTTGGACGAAGCGCAAGTTTCTCTTCAAGAGGCTCACCCGCAGCTTCAGTTACCCAAGGTAATTCAGGGGCAAATCCTTCAATATGATCCTTTTCTTTTTGGAAGAAGGATTCAGGAATTAACATCGGGAAATACGCATTGCGGTGACCTGTTTCTTTGAAGCGACGGTTCATTTCATCCTGAATGTGCTCCCAAATTTCAAAGCCATCCGGTTTGAACGCGATACACCCGCGTACTGGCGTATAATCCATCAGATCCGCTTTTTGAATCGTATCAATATACCACTTCGAAAAATCATTTTGTTGCGTGTTCGACATGTCTATTCCTCCTGTTCAATGATTGGTTGTGAAGTCTTTGCCCACAAAAAAAACACAAAAACATCCTTGTAAAAGGACGTCTTTGTGTTTTGGACGCGGTACCACCTTAGTTCGACTAATAAGCGAAAATCGCATATTAATCCTCTATCGTTTCGTAACGGGACGAACCGGTCGTGTTTACACGACATCTCGGTGGTAGGGTTCGAACAAGAAGAGGTGATAGAGCTTTCAGCAACGCGCTCTATTTTCTGTTTCACAATTCTTATCTACTTGGCCACTTCATCGATCATTATTTCCTATACTATACCAAACAATCGTTTCCTAAACAATGGTGAAAAAGTTTCCGCCTCATCTTATTCTTCACAGTAAAAAGCATTTTCTTATACCCTCCTTAAAAAAATGGCGATTTCATCAACCTTATACTTTTTAACTTGTCCACAAAATTGTAACCATTCTCACAGTGATATTAGTGATCGTTTATTCATTTCGTTTCGTTAGCTTATTAAGAGTCTCCTGTTCTTCTAGAATACAGGTCTTGCGACTTATGGTATTCTTAGAAAAAAGATTTTTCAAAGGAGATTCGGATGTAACATACAGACGACGGAACCTTATATGCTCTTGCCGCCGCCAAAGATCGATCGGCTTTTGAAACGTTATATGATCGATACGAAAAACTGATCTTCTCCTTTGCATACCGATTGACTCAGGACCGTGAAATTGCAGAAGAAGTTGTGCAAGATGTCTTTGTTAAGTTATGGAATGGCACAACTGCCTATCAAGTAGATAAAGGCTCTTTTTCCTCTTGGCTCCTCACTGTCACACGAAACAAAGCAATTGACGAGATTCGCCGCTTAAAACGGCATGACCACGAACCGATGATTGAAAAAGATTCCCTCATTGAACAGCCTGGAAGTGTAGAGAGTACGGTTGAATGGGGCGAACAGCAGAATGCGATACGCAGCGCAGTTCTCGAACTGAAACAAGACCAGCAACAAATTATAGAACTGTTTTACTTTAAAGGGCTCAGTCAGCAAAAAATTGCAGATCAATGCGAGCTGCCCCTCGGGACTGTAAAAGGTCGTATCCGATTAGCACTGAAACACTTAAAAGGACTCATCACCCAGGAAGGAGGGTACTCGATTGAATGAACCATGCATGCATCTCCTTGACTACTTCAACCGTTCTTTAACTGAGGAAGAAATACATGCCTTCGAACAACATCTCGAAGAATGTCCTTCCTGCCGTGCTGAACTTGAAGAACTCAATTTATTAACTGCAGATCTTCCTTATTTAACAGAGGAAATTGAAGTTCCTTCTGACTTAAAAGCTAAAGTCTTTGCAGCGATTGATGAGGAACCGATTTCAATAGGCACTGAAACCAAACCTTCTATCAATAATGTAAAAACATTCCCGGAAAAGCCAAATGAAACAAAACCTGTTAAACGAAAACGCTTCGCTGTTCCAGTACTTGCAGCTGCACTTGTCGCTTCGTTAATGACAAATGCTTACTTAGCAACAATGGATGGTTCTCCTCCAACTGAAGTCGCTGAAAATGACCTTCAACTCATCGGTAAAGCATTATTAGACCCCCAACCTGGTATCGACAATGCGTCAGCCGTTGCTATGATGATTAAAGATAACAACGAAACTGTGTTATTAATCGATGCCAGTAATTTGCCAGAGTTAAAAGAAAACGAGTTGTATCAAGTATGGGTAATCGATAAGGATACCCCTAAACCAGCTGGATCCTTTAAGCCAACAGATGAGGGCAGCGGATCTGTTTCACATAAGATGGATCAGCTAAAAGGTGAATGGGATACAGTAGCGATCACTATTGAAACTGAACCTGACTTGCCAGCCCCAGAAGGAACCTTGGTACTGGCAGGAAGTATTTAATACTATAAATACCTTGGAAGAACCGCTGTCATAGCGGTTCTTTTTCTTTTTCATCCGAATCTTTTAAAGTTTTTTCGACAAAAAGTGATCCATTCTTTTTTTCATTCCGTTAGCTTATTACAAAACCGAAAAGGAGAGATTCATGATGAACTACAAAAAACTCGCAGCAATTCCATTAAGTGTTTCACTATTATTCCCAATGGGGGCCATCGCAAATGCAGCTGATAACTCAGGACACGGAACCTCTTCAATGGCCGTCTCTAACCCAGCTACAGATTTGAGAGCGACTCTGGATTCAATCCTTTCCGAACACGCATACTTAGCAATTATCGCAATGCAAAAAGGAATTGACGGTTCAAAAGACTTTGATGCGGCTGCTGCCCAACTAGGAGAAAACACAGACGAGCTATCCGCAGCCATCGGATCTGTTTACGGAGACGATGCAGCAAATCAGTTCAAAGAAATCTGGGGCAGCCACATTGGATATTTCGTGGAATATGTAAAAGCTACAGCCGCTAATGATGAAGAAGGACGAAAGAAAGCCGTTTCCGAATTAGATGGTTATCGAGTAACTCAAGCTAAGTTTTTGGACACTGCAACTGAAGGACGTCTTAAAGCGAAAGACTTAGAAGAAGGTTTAAAAATGCACGTTGACCAGCTAATCTGGGCATTTGACAATTACAATGCAGGAGAATATGAGAAAGCGTATGAAGGCATTACGGAGTCGATGATGCATATGTTTGGTACAGGTAAAGGGATCTCTTGGGCAATTACTGACCAATTCCCAGACAAATTCGATAAAATGTCTGTTGATACTCCCGCTGCAGATTTACGTGAGCAGCTGAATAACCAGTTCTCTACTCACGCAGCACTCGCTATCCTGGCCATGCAAAAAGGAATTGACGGTGCGAAAGACTTTGATGTATCTGCTGCGGAACTAAACGGCAACACAGAGGACCTTACAAAATCAATTGAATCCGTGTACGGTGCTGAAGGTGCCAAGCAGTTTAATGACATTTGGAGCAGTCACATCGGTTACTTCGTAGACTATGTAAAAGCTACAGCCGGAGATGACGCTGAAGGACAAAAAGCGGCAATGGCAAATCTTGATGACTACCGCGTCAAACAAGCCGCTTTTCTAGAGACCGCAACAGAAGGACGTTTGAAAGCAGCTGATCTAGAAGAAGGATTGAAAGTTCACGTAGATCAGCTTCTAGCAGCCTTTAACAAATATCACGATGGCGATTACGATGGTGCATATGATGACATTCACGAAGCTTATAGCCACATGTTCGGAGTAGGCACTATGATGGCTGGTGCAATTGTCGACCAGTATCCAGACAAATTTGCAGGTTCAATGCCTGCAGATATGCCTAAAACAGGGTTAGGCGGCATGAGTCAAGAGTCGAATGATTCTACAGTTATGTGGATTTTAACTAGTTTGATACTTGCAATGGCTGCAGGTGCTGTTGTGATCCGCAAGACACGTACTGAAAACAACTAATTTGAAGGGGGGCTAGTTCCCCTTCTTTTACTTTACACTACTTTTCCACGGAGGTGGTCATAATGAAAATTACAGCACTCCTTACTTCAGGGCTTATCGCACTGTCTCTTGCCGGGTGCAGCAGTTCACAAGATTCTCCACCCCAATCCGAAGAGAGGCTGGAACTTCAATCTTCCCCGCCCTCAACACAAGAAGCAGCTGTTGAAAAACCTTCATCTGAAGGACTATCACTAGTAGCAGAGCAAAAAGGAATCAAGCCCGTCACACTTGAAATACCTGCAATCGGGGTAACGTCCGATATCGAAAATGTCGGGGAGTTAGAAAATGGACAGATGGGCGTTCCTGAAGGTGTCGATAATGTCGGCTGGTTCGAACCAGGTACATTACCGGGAAACCGCGGCAGCTCCGTGATGGCCGGGCATATCGATTCCCTTACTGGTCCTGCTGTTTTTTATAAGCTTGACCAATTAAAAAAAGGGGATGAAGTTGTCGTGAAAGATGCTGAAGGGAAATCATTGACCTTCATCGTCACTAAAACCGAACGGTATCCTCGAAAAGATGCACCCATTGACGAGATCTTCGGATTCTCTTATGGCAGTCGTTTAAATTTGATCACGTGTACCGGAGAATTTAACCGTAAAGCTAAAACGCACGAGGAACGGTTAGTTGTCTATACAGAACTGGCAGACCAAGATAGCGAAGGTTGACTTCACGGAGTGCGGGTATACTGCTACAAAGGAGTGAGGTCTATGAAGTCATCACAACAGGAACCGTCCATTTCTCCAATTGAAGCCGTAGATATCATTGAACACGTCGCCGGGACCCATAAGGGATACCGAAGAGCACACGCAAAAGGTATTGGATTCAATGCTATATTCACGCCGAATACTAATGCAAAGCCTTTCACTCAAGCGTCATTTTTACTTGGAAACGCGCAAACCGTCATCGTTCGTTTTTCCCATAGTTCCCCTATCCCAAACTCTTCCGAGCAACTGATCCCAATAAAAGGAATGGCCGTACAGTTTCCAACGTCTGACGATAAGGCAATCTCTCTCGTAATGGCCAACGCACCAGTGTTCCCGACCAAAACACCTGAAGCATTCGTACGGCTTATCCAAGCATTCGGCACAAAGAATCAGCCGCTAAAAGAAAAACTCGCAACCATTAGCAGCGATACGGAATTCAAAACCGTTCCTGCCCTGCTCAAGCAATTAAAAACACCTGCAAGTTTTGCCACTACTCGATTTTGGGCAATCCATGCTTATATTCTCACAGCTGATTCAGGTGAACGCCAGGCGGTCCGTTTTTCCTTTGAACCTGTGGCAAAGGAAGACAAACTCCCCTTCACAACAAAAGATATGGAGTTAGAATTATTGGAACGCATGATAGATTCACCAGTTCATTTCAGACTTCTTATGACTCTGGCAGCACCTGAAGATCCAATTAATGATCCTTCCATTTCATGGCCGGAAGATCGATTAGTGATTGATGTCGGTGAGTTGGTTCTAACTGAAAAACGAGAAGACCTAGCAGAAGACATTTTGTTTAACCCCACAAACGAAACGCTAGGCTTCAGCTGTTCAGAAGATCCAGTGCTCAATTATAGATCTGAAGTATATGAAGAATCTTTTCGCAGACGTTCATCTGATTTGTAGGGATATTCCTGCTAGACATTGACCGATTATCGGAGATTCTCCTTTCCCGCGTTACAGGTTTTGACAGAGTTTAATAGGGGTACCTATAGGTTAATTGAGCTAGAAGAAGGAGGAATACTTATGATTGCTTTAAAAAGTAAGATTGAAGGAAAGACCGTCATATACGGAAATGCTCTGAAGCTTTTCAAAGAAGCAGGGATGGATATAGGAGGAGGGTGGGAATACGATCACGGTATGTTTGATACGATTCTTTATCAGCGCAAGGAAACGACAATCTATTTAAGAGTCCCTTTCCAAGTGCTCGAAGGCGAGTTAGATTCCCCTAGGACCGTTATCCGTTTTCAAACGCCTTTCGTTATTAAGCATGTTATGAATATCGGCTTAGACGAAGAAGACAGTGCCACGATGACAGTCGCGGGATTGGAGCAATTTCAGGCTCCACAAGATCCAGATGCTCCTATTGACCGGCAGCATGAATTTGCGTTGGATGCACAAACGAAACTCGACGAGATTACCGAAGACGTCATGTTTGCTTCTATCTAACCTCCAGCATACATACACTGCTACTTCCCTATGAAAACTGCCTGCTTGTTTGGCAGTTTTTTTACGGAGTTACCTCTTGATTTGACTTAGTTCATGAAACCTATCCAACACTTCTTGTTCGTCGAATGTACTGAAACAGACATAATCTTCTTTGTCTACTAGTCTAAAATGCTGGCTAATTAGATTCTGCTGGATTCTAAACTCACTTTCGTTTTCAAGTTCCCTCCACCAAACTTTCCCGCCCATAGTCTTTCTTTTTGGACGATCCAATCCATCATGGGCAATCGTACGGATCACCTCTAAAGAGGCATCTCCTAAAAGCGATTGAATGCTTTCACTGTCCGAAAATAGTGCGATTATCGCTACAACAACAGTCCAGCTGGCAGCCGTTGGGTTTTTCTCTATTTGTACGAGCGTTTTTTGGATATGCCAAGAATCGATGCCATGGTTTCTTGAGAATAACCTGCTTCTGTACGTATGAGAATGGCTCGTTGTGAGATTTGTTCAATAAGCTGTTCAGAATTCATGCGAAATCCTTTCTTAATAGTGTAATTCTCCACTTCAAGAAGTACTTACACAAAATAAATGATTACTTCGGCAACTTGCATCTCCCATTTCCGTCTTGTTACTAACAGAGTACTAAGAAAAGTACGTACTAGGAAATGGAGCGACTTAGATGAAAAAGGGGAAACGTCTATTGTTTATAGGACTAAGCGGTTTGTTCATAGTTTTTGCGTGGTGGTTCTCAACAGGACATGCGATGAAAGAGGCTCAAAACAAGCGTGCTGATGGAAACTATACGATCGCAGTCGTTCTTGGCGCTAAAGTGAATGGAACTGCTCCGTCACTTGCACTCCGATACCGGCTGGAGGCAGCACTCTCCTACGCCAATAGCCATCCGGACGTAACGCTCGTTCTTTCTGGCGGACAGGGTCCAGATGAAGGAATTAGTGAAGCACAGGCTATGGTGAATTATTTATTAGCACACGGTTTCCCTGAAGATCGAATGATTGTAGAAGATCAGTCTACTTCCACATATGAAAACTTAGTCAACACTAAGAAACTGATCCCTGAAAGCGTGACAGGAATCACCATAATCACTAGCGATTATCATGTAGCACGGGCCGGATACCTTGCTGAAAAAGAAGGCTATGAATGGGATGCCATTCCCGCCAAAACTCCAAAAATTGTCGAAACTAAAGTTCGATTCCGCGAGCGGCTAGCCCTGTTGAAAACGTGTATTGCCGGAAAATGAATAGGCGAATCGGAGGCCAGTGGGCTGTCCAGGCACCAATTATGCTGGATGCTGCCCAGACGCTCGGAGTTAGTTATTCTAAAACTGCAATGGCTTTCACTCGGGGCGATACTTGTACGAATATGAGACAACCCTTTTGGGCACTACCTGGACTCGCAATCGCAGAGCTTCGCGCCAAAGACATAATGGGATATTGTGTTTTCTTTCTCATGCTTAGCGGTATTGTTATTCGTGTCGGTTTGTATATCTTCTAACTATTTTAGAACTAAAAAAGGGACGATCCGAGTGTCAATTCGACTCAATGGATCGTCCCTTTTATATAATTGACATTAGCTGTTCAAATATTCTTTCACAGCTTGTGATACGACTTTCCCTTCAGCGCTGCCAGCCGTTTCTTTCATCATCTGACCCACGACTTGGCCCATAGAACTTTCTTTGCTTATCCCAAGTTTGGCGATAAGTTCTTTTACTTCATCGACAGAAAGCTGTCTCGGTAAATAGTGTTCAATGATTGCAATTTTTTCAGTTTCTGCAGCAACAATGTCTTCACGATTTGCTTTTTGACCTTCTTCAAGAGACTGTTTTGTTTGCTTAAGCTCACGCTGAACCACTTTCAACTCTTCCTCTTCCGTTAACTCGCGTTTAAGATCCAGTTCTTGGTTTTGAATCCCTGCACGCAATAAGTTAATAACTCCTTTTTTGACCGTGTCCTTTTCTTTCATAGCTGTTTTCATATCAGCCATTAATGTCTTTTTAAGTTCTGACATTGCAATCCCTCATTTCAGAAAGTACGTTCAGTTCTAGTATACAAAAAAAATCCCTAATCGACACTCTCCATGCCTTCACGGTACCAATCCAGTTGAATGAGCGTTGAAATTTCTACTCCCAGCACTCAAAAAGAAGCCCGGACCCCCTTTAAGAGCCTGAGCTTCTTTTTGCTATTATCGAGCGAGTCTTTTTTCAACATCATCCACGATCTCTTGAACTGAGTTTCCTTCAATACTAACGACCGGAAAATCATATTTGTCCACATTGACATCACTTAACGCACGAACTACCCCGAAATCATAACCGCTTATGTTTTCATCGGATTCAAACATCTTCACTTCATGACCTTTTTCCTCAAGCGCTTGTTTCACGTCATCGAATGGTTTTTCAACTGCAATTTTAGCCAAAATAATTTCCTCCTTTTAGCAATGAAATTCTTTATGATTATATTATTATCATTCCCGACACCCCGCATCTTCAAACTAAACTTATTTAACTATTCCCCCATCCGAATCTCCTATAATCCGCCTCTATGCCCTAATAACGAGGTTCAAAGTAATTTTCTTGGGGTATTTCTAATATGACAGTACGTAAAGGAAGTGAAACAATTTTGTTTGGGATTTCAGATTTATTTGCGCTAATTATATCTTCTTTCATCATTATTCCTGTTACAGTTTTCATACGTGAATTTGGATATTTGCCTGTTACTTATTTATTTGGTGTGAAAAATCCCCGGATTACGATTGGTTCCGGGCCAAGTGTATACATGTTCGGAGTCTTTGATATCCGCAAATATTATCATATGTACAGCTGGTTCTCTTTCGATGATATAAAACGAAAAAGTAATTTTGCCTATATTATGGTATACGCCTCCCCTATTCTTACCAACACACTATTTGCTCTTACATTGAACACGTTGATCGCAAATGGATTAATGGAAGACCAAGCAAGGTTTTGGAACCGGTTTATATTTTATGCGTTTTTTTACGTTCTAATTGATGCAGTTCCTATGCTTATGACAAACGGAAAACCGAATAATGGAATGATTATTTATGAACTGATCCGCTATGGAAAACGTGTAGATTACTGTGAAGATGACATTATTCCTTCCACTACTCAAGTGGACAATGAGTATGAAAAGGAAATGAAAAATATTGAAGAAAAGAAGGAGCAAATTGAAAAAGAAAAGCACGGAATAAGTGAAGAACCATTTGAAAGTGCAGAAAAAGAGGCTGAGCAGCGACAACTGGCAGAAGACGTTCAGGACGCTTCTGAAGAATTTTCAAAAGAAAAAGAATCCGACTAACAAAAAGGAAAGAGGTCCATTTCAGACCTCTTTCCTTTTATTGCGTTCTCATAATGTGCTCGCCGTTAATATCCCGTTCCTCAATGAACTTAAAACCTAGTTTCTGATAGAGCCGAACGGCGTTTTCATTCTCAGGGTAAACACTTAAGTAAATGGGCTGCTGTCCGTATTCCATCGTTACTTTACTCATTAACATCTTCATGAATTGAGTCCCGTAACCTTTGCCTTGGAATTGTTCATCAATCAGCAGCCGATCAATCCATAACCTGCCATTCGTACCTTCCGATTGGAAAAATCCATACATTGCAAATCCAACGAGCTCTTCGTTCACATAGAGTCCGACAGGTTTGAACTGCTTCCATTCAACGGAATCTTCGAGACATTCATAAGGTGTTTCAATATACTCTTTTTGTGACTGGGCAACTTTCAACTGTAAGATATCACGATAATTCGTTGCCGTTACGCCATGAATTTCAAGATTCACGACTTTTCAACCCTTTCTGATACACTGCATAAATACTCATGCTTACGTGCTTGTCAACAAAATTGACGTCATTTCACAATACTAGGTTCCATCTTTTCATCCTCTGTACGTATTTGCTCAACTTCTTCAGCGATTTCCAGCAGCCTGCAGGTTAACTCGCGCCCTCTCCTCTACCATCGTACTGATGATTAATAAGTATTTAGCACTTTTTGATGAAATGATGAAGATGAAAACGATGTGGGAGGAACTCGGGAAGTTCGAAAATCCTGTCGGCCATAAAGAAGCGTTTGAAGAAATATATAATACACTTCGCAGTGAAACAAACAACTTAGTCGTCCGTGTGAATTACGCATTTACTGAATAATGCATGAAAAAAATTCCGCTTTACACACATTGTGCAAAGCGGGATTTTTCAGGCTGCATCAGTAGCTGTTACACGTTTTTCAGTTCGTGTGACGAGGTATATACTCGCTTCGTATAACCCAATCATTGGAATGAGAATTATGAGCTGACTGAAAAAGTCAGGAGGTGTAATAAGTGCCGAGATGACTCCGAGCACTACATATGACCATTTTCTCACTTTTTTCATAGAGCCTGATGTGAGAACTCCAATCGCGGATAAAAATAACGCAACGACAGGTAATTCAAACAGCAAACCAATCGGCATAGTTGTCAGTAAAAGAAAGCGTGCATACTCTTGTGCGGAAACCATCACGTCAAAGTTCATCTTACCAAGTGACACTAAGAAATTATAGCTTAGCGGATTTACCACATAGTATCCAAAAGCCACCCCCGCTACAAACAAGATCAGGATCGCCGGCGAGTAGAGACTCAGGAAACGACTTTCCCTTTCATTTAGACCCGGTTTGACAAACTGCCACAAGAAGTGACAGAGGAATGGAACCGAAAGTCCAAATGCAAGCGCAGCTGAAATGGTCGTGTAAAACGAAATCACTTCCATTGGGCTCAGAACAATTAGCTTATGCCCCCGTGTAATATAAGGGAACCAAACATTAATGGTGCTGAATGCAGCTATGAAAAACAGCAGGAAAATAACAATACTCTTGATCAGCTGTCTTCGTAATTCAGTTAAGTGTCCAACCAGATTGGAATCTTCACCTTCAACGTCCTCTTCAACTGCTTTTTCTTTTTTTGACTTCTTTGGCGGGATATTCGACGGATAACCGTGCTCATCCGTATAAGTCATTGGTTCCGGCATCTTCAAGGCTTCTTCATCCGCCGCATCAGACTTGGCCTCCAAAGATTTTTCAGCTTCAATTTTATTTGTATCATCCATTGGATTTATACTTTCACGCTCGCTATTAGGTTCCATCTTCTCACCTACTTCTCTGTATCAGAAGTTTTTTTAGCTTCAGCTTTTTCATCATCATCCATGATGTCTTTTGCAGATTTCTTGAACTCCGCAAGTGTCTTTCCGACTGCTGAACCAACTTCAGGCAATTTACGAGGTCCGAATAAAATAAGTACAATCACAAGAATGATAATAAGCCCTGGTACTCCAATAGCTGCTAAGTTCATGCCTTTTATCCCCTTTCTAATTTGAAAGACTACTGCCAAGTTGACAGTGCAATTAACTGTTTACAGCGAAACGGCGTACAAGCGGCTGACCTTTGCTGCAGGATGCTAACCACCTTTGTAAGAAATCAGTCCCGCTCCATGCCAAAAGAGATAATCGCTTCTTGAATACTCTTTTTTGCAAGAATAAGAACCTGTTATGAAAAGAATTTTCAAACACGTCTTACATTTGTCTAGAGTATGTTTTAACGATGGATGAAGAACTGTACTCACCTTCAGTTATGCCCAATCCCGATACAAATAATCGAAGGCTGAAATTTTTTCACTTTGAACTTACCCGTACGATTCACTGCTAGTCAGCAGTATCTTTTGTATGTTTTGTTAGCTAGTTGTGACAACACAAGCAAACACTCACAAATCCATGTCGAACATTGTCGATTAGACACCCTACTTTAACAAAGCAAAATACAGCGGTCAGTAACTATTTCGGATTCTGAAATAATTATCGTGAAGTATAAAACTCTTTTAAATGAATGTTTTTGAAGGGTTTTGGATTGTTTTGATTGATATCAGAATACTCTAGGTATATGATGAAGATAACGAGATTGGTTAGGAGTGAATCCAATGTTAGAAACCGAGCGCCATCACCTAATTTTAAAGATGCTGCAGGAAAATCAAACTGTACGTTTACAAGATATAACCGCTGAAACTGGTTCTTCAGAATCCACAATTCGACGCGATTTAATAGAATTGGAACGTCAAAAGAAACTGAAACGAGTACATGGCGGGGCTTCAAAACTTCAAGGGAAGCTTCAAGAATCCACTATGTCAGAAAAAACATCTAAAAACCTTCATACAAAGCAGCAAATCGGTCAAGCGGCCGCTGCTCTAGTTGAAGAAGGCGACACCATCTATTTAGACGCCGGGTCTACCGTGTTTGAAATGATTCCGTTTCTTCCTCCATCGATTATTGCAGTGACCAATGGAATCTCACATACAGATGCGCTGCTTGCACGCGGGTGCAAAACGATCCTCACGGGAGGAATCGCAAAACCTTCCACCAAAGCTTTAATTGGCAGAGGTGCTGTTCACAGTCTCCAACACTACCGCTTTGATAAGTGTTTCCTTGGTGTGAATGGGATTCATCCGGATTATGGGTTTACCACCCCTGACGAAGAAGAAGCACATATTAAAGAATTGGCAATCGAATTATCAAGAGAAGCTTATATTCTGGCAGACCATTCTAAGTTTCAAGAAGTGGCATTTGCGAAATTCGCGGACCTGTCCCAAGCAGTTGTCGTGACTACGAAGGAGAGTTTCGAATCTTTACAAGCATTCCCAACTAATACGAAATTGAAGGTGATGGACGCATGATCTATACAGTGACATTGAATCCTTCTTTGGATTATTTACTGACTCTCGATTCCCTATCACTCGGTGCGTTAAATCGTTCAACTTCAGATCACTTTTTAGCTGGCGGCAAAGGCATTAATGTCTCACAAGTCTTGACGGCATTGGGTGTTCCGAGCAGCGCATTTGGATTTACGGGAGGTTTCACCGGTCAGGAAGTTGAACGCCTTCTGCAAAAGACCGGTATTTCTACGAGTTTCATATCCGTGGAAGGTGAAACTCGGGTGAATGTAAAACTACGTGCTGCCGAAGAGACAGAAGTCAATGCTGCCGGCCCTATTATTGACGCACTTCGGTTTGAAAAATTGAAAGCACAAGTGAAAAACTTAGGAATACATGATGTCCTTGTCCTATCAGGAAGCATTCCTGCTTCACTCCCTGAAGATACTTATGAACAATTTGCACAGTTATGCAGCAAGTCAGGTATCCGTTTTGTTGTTGACGCTGAAGGTCCTTCTTTATTGAAAACATTGCCTTACCGTCCATTTCTCATAAAGCCGAATCATCATGAGCTGGCTGAAATGGTGGGTGCTGATATCCAGTCGCTTCAAGATGCAGTGAAGCATGCGAAAACGCTAGTTCATCTTGGTGCCGAACAAGTAATTGTATCGCTGGCCGGCGCGGGAGCCGTGTATGTAAGTGACTCACTATCACTCATTGCCAATGCACCTGAAGGCATTGTTCAAGGATCTGTCGGGGCGGGAGATTCGATGGTTGCAGGATTCCTCGCAGCCCTTGAACAGGATGAACCCATTGAACAGGCATTTAAAATGAGCATCGCTTCTGGCAGTGCCACAGCGTTTTCCGATCGATTGTGTACGAAACAGCAAGTTGAATCTTTGCTGCCTCAAGTCATAGTGACATCATTAGAAGGAGGGAACGAACAATGAGAATTACCGAATTGTTGACGGCAGAAACGATTTTACTGGGGCTTAAAGGTACTGATAAACTAACCGTTATCGATGAACTTGTTGATGTGCTCGATGCCACTGGTAAACTGAATGACCGCTCTGCTTTCAAAGAGGCCATTTTAAACCGAGAGTCACAAAGTACAACGGGTATTGGAGACGGGGTCGCAATCCCCCATGCTAAAACGAGTGCAGTTAACGTGCCTGCCATTGCATTCGGGCGGTCTGAAGTCGGTGCTGAGTATGATTCGCTCGATGGACAGCCAGCTCATTTGTTCTTTATGATTGCAGCTGAAGACGGTGCAAACCGAATGCATTTGAAAGCGCTCGCGCGATTATCGACCGTTCTTATGAATGAAGACGTGCGTAAACAGCTGCTCGCAGCTTCATCGAAAGAAGAGATTTTGTCACTGATTGACGCGCATGATCAGCCAGATGAAGAACCCGTCAATTCAACGCCGCCGCCATCAGCTGATTCGTCTAAGCCATATGTAATTGCTGTAACTGCTTGTCCGACAGGGATTGCCCATACGTATATGTCTGCAGACTCGCTGAAAAACAAAGCCGCG
Source organism: Sporosarcina sp. (assembly GCA_029257435.1). GTDB lineage: Bacteria > Bacillota > Bacilli > Bacillales_A > Planococcaceae > Sporosarcina. The sequence goes on from JARIBI010000204.1 coordinate 28,911, forward strand.
GAACTTGGAATCCCATTCAAAGTTGAAACGAATGGTTCCGGCGGCGCACAGAACGTATTAACTGCTGAGGATATTGAACGGGCAACAGCTGTTATTGTCGCTGCAGATACGAATGTTTCGATGGGGCGTTTTGCCGGGAAACATGTAATCGAAGTTCCAGTGGCAGAAGGGATTCGGAAGCCTAAGGAATTGCTTGACCGTGCGGTGAAACAAGACGCACCTGTGTATAAAGGCAGTTCACGTTCTGATTCAGAAGCTGGTGATGATTCCGCTTCGTCAAAAGGTATTGGTTCTACAATTTACAAGCATTTGATGAGCGGCGTGTCGAACATGCTTCCTTTTGTCATCGGCGGCGGGATACTCATTGCTATCGGATTCTTGTTCGGACCGAACTCGTTTAAACCAGATGATCCGTCTTATAATGCATTCGCGGCTGTATTGAATACGATTGGCGGCGGAAATGCGTTCGCGCTAATGGTTCCTGTACTTGCAGGATTCATCGCCCTCAGTATTGCAGATCGGCCTGGATTTGCTCCTGGTATGGTTGGCGGATTAATGGCAGCATCAAGTGGCGCTGGATTCCTCGGCGGGATCATCGCCGGATTCCTCGGCGGCTATTTAGTCGTCGGATTGAAGAAGTGGCTCTCTGCACTTCCCCCTTCCCTCGATGGCATTAAGACAATTTTGCTCTATCCATTGCTCGGTATTGCCGGTACGGGACTCATTATGCACTATGTTGTGAATACGCCATTCAGCGCTCTTAATACCGCTATCTCCAGCTGGCTGACAGGTCTCGGAACTGGAAATGCAGTTATGCTGGGGATTGTCCTTGGGTTAATGATGGCGATCGATATGGGTGGTCCTATCAACAAGGCTGCTTATTTGTTCGGTACAGGATTACTCGCTAGTGGCGTGTACGAACCGATGGCAGCAATCATGGCCGCTGGAATGGTTCCTCCTTTCGCGATTGCAATCGCAACAACCGTTTTCAGAAACCGTTTCTCTCTTCAGCAGCGGGAGGCTGGTAAGGTGAACTACATTATGGGGGCATCGTTCATCACTGAAGGCGCGATTCCATTTGCCGCAGCAGATCCGCTTCGCGTCATTCCCTCTGTTATGGTGGGTGCAGGAATTGCAGGCGGATTATCAATGGCCTTCCATATCGGTTTGCAAGCCCCTCATGGCGGGATCTTCGTCTTCCCTCTCGTGGACGGTAGTTGGATGCTCTATTTACTTGCCGTAGTAATCGGCTCGATTGTATCCGCGATTCTACTCGGAATTTTGAAGAAACCTGTGACATCTTAATTAAAGAAAAGTCGACTTCGTCCTATGCGAAGTCGACTTTTTTCTAGTTATACAGGCCGTATAGTAATTTCATTGACGTTGACATAATCAGGCTGAGTGACGGCGTAAACAACCGCTTTCGCGATGTCTGCAGTTTGAAGTTTCTTGCGATCGCCCCAGTCGTACTGTTCACCTAATCGAGTATCGACCATTCCCGGTGAGATGTTGGTCACACGGACACCTGTTTTTGCCAGTTCTTTTTCAAGTCCCATAGAGATCGCGCGGACAGCAAATTTAGTTGCGCTGTAAACTGTGCTGGTTTTCGTCACTTCTGTTGCTGAAACCGAAGCGATATTAATAAGGTGGCCGGCACCTTTTTCAAGCATAGATGGCAGGACGGCGTTGATGCCGAACAAAACGCCTTTAATGTTGACGTCGATCATTTGCTCCCACTCTTCCGTTTTACCGGAACGTACTTCCGCTGTTAGTACTTGCCCCGCATTGTTGACGTAAATATCAACGCCGCCAAAAGTATCTTTCGCTTTAGCCGCGAGTGCTTCGACATCTGATTGACTGGATACATCTGTCTTCACAACGAGTACGGAGCCGCCGTCATCTGCAAGCTGCTTTGCTAATTCTTGTAACTTTTCTTCGCTGCGTGCGGCGAGAACAACGTTTGCTCCCTGTTCCGCAAGTTCTTTTGCAATCCCTGAGCCAATCCCGCTGCTTGCCCCTGTGACAATTGCCGTTTTCCCTATTAATTGTTTCATCCAAAATCCCTCCTGTTCGTCTTTGAAGTGAGTGTATCATACCCTGCAGCCATGAGCTTGATTGACGATTTTTGGGGATGTTCATCAAAAAAAGAACCGTTTCCAATAGGAGACGGTTCTTTTTGCTTACAGTATATAATTTCCTGCAATTCCTGCCACAACGCCGAGCACAACGACCGATGCACTGACAAAGACAAGTACACGTTTCGGAAATGACTTCGAAACAAGCACTAATGAGGGCAGGCTGACCGCTGGTAATGTCAGCAATAACGCAGCTGCCGGTCCGCCGCCCATTCCATACGCCATGAATGTCTGGATTATCGGGATTTCAGCCGCTGTTGGAATGACAAACAACATGCCGCCAATCGCAATAATCACTAGTAACAAAATTGAACTTCCAGTCGCTTCACCCAATTGAGGGAACAGCCAACCTTTCACTGCGCCCATCAACAAAACGGATAAGAAGTACGCCGGTAATATGAACAATGTCATTTTCCCGAGGCTCTTAAGCCAGCGCATAAGGAACGATCCTTGCTCTTCTTCAGCCGCTTGCTGCAAAAGTTTCTCCGTATCTGCTGGAGTAATGGCAGGTGCGAATCGGTTTGCTAAGTAGCTTACGCCAAACGTCAAAATAATCCCGAACACTAGCCTCAGCGCTGTGAACTTCCAAGACAATACGAATGTCATGAACACGAGCGCCGCCGGGTTTAACGTTGGATTGCCAATCCAAAATGCAAGCGCTGCGCCAACAGATACGTTCTTTTTACGAAGACCTACTGCTACAGGCGCCGCGCAGCACGTACACATCATCCCTGGCACTGCAGCAAGACCGCCTACAGCTGTGCTTGCAAAAGAAGTTTTACCAAGGACACGAATGAGCCAATTTGCTGGCAGAAGCACTTGCACTAATGAGCCTAATAGAATTCCGAGTACGGCAGCTTTCCAGACGGAACCGAAATATGTCACTGCATACTCCCACGCTCCTGCAAAAGAAGCCGATTCTGCTTTGCCTGGATCCGTCCCCAAGATTGAATCTCCAATGGAATGTGTAGAAATGGCGGTCATGCTTTTATCCACATACGGCATCCATTTGACGTATGTCAGACCAATGACGGCAATTGCTAAAAAGATAATGATATATAGAAGAACTCGTTTAGACTGAGCCGGATGATGCATTTCCTGCTGATTCACGATATAACCTCCACCTGAAAAATGAACAACTGAATAATTATATCATTAATCACGGTCCTATGCTTTTATAATTATTAATTGAAAACTCCAACATTACTGTTTCTAATAAAAATATCTTGTACACCTGAATTTCTTCTGGTAGGATAAAAACAATTAAATTGTTCCTTTAACACGGTCCAGAGAGGCCGGAAAGGGTACGGGATTGTAGGACTGGCTCTGCCTTGTCTTACGTGATTTGTCGTGCTTTGCCCTGACTGTCCTCTAAGACGGTAAGGGCATTTTTTGTGCACATTTTGATACTGAGCACTCTTTTAAAAAGCGTTCTGTGAGACGCAGAAAGAGGATGGCAATCGCTGTGAATAACGGTTCCATTCTTCTTACGTTGAGTAACACCCTACTAAAGGAAGGCGGAACTTACGATGAATTATCAAAAGAAAACGGTGGTGGCTTCAGTCGCCGGTCTTACCCTCGAAGGCATGGACATTATGTTCATTTCCTTTGCAATGACGATGATCATTGCGGACTTCGGAATCGATTTTGCAACAGGTGGCCTGATTTCATCTGTTACAAATATCGGTATGCTCGTCGGTGGCGTGCTCTTCGGAATTTTAGCAGATAAATTCGGACGCGTTAAAGTGTTCACTTATAGTATTATATTGTTCGCACTAGGAACAGCCCTCACTGGACTTGCAACGAACATAGAACAGATTTACATCTACCGCTTCATCGCAGGACTAGGTGCTGGCGGAGAGTATGGAATCGGAATGGCGCTCGTTGCGGAAGCATGGCCGAAAAACAAACAAGGCCGCGCATCTTCATACGTCAGTGTCGGCGCTCAATACGGAGTCATTTTAGCAGCATTGCTGAGCGCACTTATTTTACCGGCGTTCGGTTGGAGAGCATTGTTCTTCGTTGGGATCATCCCGGTCATCTTTGCATTCATCGTGCGTCGTAATTTAGACGAATCCCCTGAATGGCTTGAGTCCCAGAAATTGAAAAAAGCGGAGAAGAAAAAAGAGAATGCCGGGAAACTTCGGTTGCTCGTTGCTTCCCCTCGGATTGCTTTCACAACCATTACACTTGCCGTGATGGCGACTGTCCAAATCGCAGGGTACAACGGATTAATGATCTGGTTGCCTTCGATGCTACAACAATCACAAGGGCTTTCTGTTTCTAGCTCCGCTCTTTGGACAATCAGTACAGCAGTCGGGATGATTGCCGGGATGCTTGTCTTCGGGCAAATTATGGATAGACTCGGTGCAAAAAAAGCGTATGGTCTTTTCTTAATCGCATCAGCCATTGCGGTGTTCTTATACAGCTATGCAACTGGCAGTGCCGGAGTCTTGATTGGCGGTGCGATTGTCGGGTTCTTCTCTAACGGGATGTTCGCAGGATACGGAGCTTTGATCAGCAGTTTCTATCCGGTAGAAATCCGCAGTACTGCGACGAATACAATCTTCAACTTCGGACGGGCTGTCGGCGGATTCTCACCCATACTCGTCGGGTACATCTTGCAGCACTATGACATGACAGCCGCGATGATCTATCTCGCAATCCTGTTCTGCGTATCGTTCGTCTTCATGTTGACACTGTCACATACACAGAAAGAAAAACCATCTAGTGTCAGCACACCTGCTGTTGACTTGAATTAATCCAAAAGAAAGCCGTCCCTCAACACTGGGGACGGCTTTCTTCTATTATATAGTGGTCACTTTGCAAGCGTCAGCAACATCTCGCGAATGGTCTTACAAGCAACTGCTGTCGAAGCACCTGACGGATCGTATTGAGGGGATAATTCCAAGACATCCGCGGCAACGATGTTTTCAAGTAATTGAAGGTGTCCAATCGCTTCCAACAATTCCCGATACGTAATGCCGCCAGGCTCTGGTGTCCCTGTTCCCGGGAATGTCCCAGGATCCAGCACATCCAAGTCAATCGTGACATACACGGGAACGTCTTGCAGCGAGTTTACCACTTCAGGCAGCGTCTCGAGTGTGAACTTTTCCAAGTGTGTATGCGTCTTTGCCCAGTCAAACTCACTTTTCAAGCCAGAGCGGATCCCGAACTGGAAGATCCGTCCGTCGCCGAGGAAATCGTGGCAGCGCCGGATTACGGATGCGTGTGATAAAGGTTCCCCCATATAGTCTTCACGCAAATCCGTATGTGCGTCAATGTGGATGACGTGCAGATTCGGGAATGTATCGTATGCCGCTCGGATTGACGGCAAACTGACTAAATGCTCGCCGCCAATCATAAGAAACTTCTTGCCATCTGCCAGTACTTGACCGCTGTACGTACCGATTTGCTGAAGGACCCGCTCTGTATTTCCAAACGGGAATTCCAAATCACCGTGGTCGAAAATACGAGCGTCCTCCAAGTCTTTGTCCAAATAAGGGGAATACGTCTCTAAGCCATAGGAGTCTGGACGAATGGCTTGACCCGCAAAACGAGTACCCGGCCGGAAGCTTGTAGTTCCGTCAAAAGGAGAACCGAATAATACGATTTCCGCCTCTTCATAAGCAGTTTCACAGCCAATGAATGCGTTTGTAGTCAATGTGTTATTCTTCACTGTCAAGCGCCTCCCGCACATAACTCGGCAATGCAAATGCTCCGCGGTGAAGGTCCGTATTGTAATACTTCGTCTTCAATCCAATTGCGTTCCACACGTCTGCATCTGCATCCTTTAACGGATCGAGCGACTTGGATGCGAATCCGAACAGCCAGTGGCCTGATGGATACGTTGGCATATGGTATTGATAGACACGTGCGATCGGGAAGATTTTTTTAATCTTCGTGCGCGCTTTCTTCATGTTCTCCGCATACTCCGAGAAATACGGTGACTCGTGCTGGTTGATCAAGATCCCTTTGTCATTCAACACACGATAGCATTCCTTGTAAAACGCAGTTGTGAACAACCCTTCGCCTACTGAAACTGGATCTGTAGAATCCACGAGAATCAAGTCAAAAGAAGCGTCCGGTGCATTTTGTACATACGCAAGTCCATCACCGAAGGCGAGTTCCATGCGCGGGTCTTCTTCAACACCTGCTGCTGTAATCGGCAAGTACTGCTGGCACAGACGGAATACTTGCTCATCTATTTCAGCAAGCACAACTTGTTCCACGCCTGGATAGCGCAATACTTCACGCGCAGTTCCTCCGTCTCCCCCACCGATTACGAGCACTTTCTTAATATCCGGATTCGTTGCGAAAGCCGGGTGGACAATCATGTCGTGGTAGATGAATTCGTCTTTTTCGTTGACCATCATCAAGCCATCGAGCGTGAAAAACGTACCGAATTCTTTGCCTTCATAAAAATCGATTTGCTGAAACGGTGATTTTTCGCTGTGCAAGTGTTTTTCATACCCGACAGAAAATTTGCAGTCCTCACTCCACTGTTCCGTATACCAGCTCATGCGTTTGCACCTGCCAATACGGGTTTCACAGTTACTTCTTCAATTTCTTTCTCTGCAAACTGACGGATCTTTTCGACCATGCCGCGCGGTACTTCAAATGACTCTACTTTTTTCGCTTGCAACTTTTCAGCCAAATAATCTGCCGCTTTCCAAGGGCTTACAGAATCACCGCATGTGTAGACATCTACAGAAGCAAAACCGTATTCAGGCCACGTGTGAATCGTCAAGTGAGATTCCGCGATGATCACAGCACCAGACACACCATACGGATTAAAATGATGGAACACCGATTCAACGATGGTAGCACCTGAATAATCTGCGGCCTCTTTCATGAACTGCTCAATCACTTTGTTGTTCTCTATAATTTCACTCGGGCACCCATAATATTCAATCAACACGTGGCGTCCTAGCGCCGATAATTCTAAACTCATCGTTAATATCCCCCTTTTACGACAGTCACGCTGCCTGTTTGTTTTGACTCTGATAACACACTTCCAAATGCTTGCTCATAGTAAGCATAATGCTGAACCACTTCACACGTAATTCGTTCCCCTGGAATGACTAATGGAATTCCGGGCGGATAAATCATCAACGTATCTGCACTGATCCGTCCAATGGCCTCATCTATCGCTACCGACTCTTGTTCAGCGTAAAACGCATCCCGCGGCGTCATGACGAGTTCGTTGACTGAATCCACAACGGTCCATGCAGAATGGAGAACGTTTTGTTTGGTGCACGTCCGTTCGATATCCAGCAGAGCTGCTGTAAGACGGCCAATTGAGACTTCCGTATCTGCCGGTGTAATCACCGCCATTACTACATACCCTTCCGCAAGCTCCATCTGAATGCCATACCGTTGTTTTAATAGTGAATAAACTTCGAAACCAGTCAGACCGAGTCCATTCACCCGGATCACTAACTTCGTCCAGTCATGTGACTGGAGAAAGCGCGTGCTGACATCTTCACTTTTCAATACTTCATAATGACCGCCCGATTCGATTGTTTCGATTGCCACTTCGACGATGGGCTCCAATCGCTGAAACGCATCTGCACCGTGAAGGACAAGTTCTCTGCGGGCTGCGTCCAATGAGCTCATCAGCAGGTAGTTGGCGCTTGTCGTTTGCAGCATGCCGGTCACTTTCCGTACTTTATCTGCAGAAACGCGATTGCCTTGTAGCAACAAAAGCGAACTTTGCGTAAGTGAACCACCCGTTTTATGCATACTCGTTGTGACAAGATCTGCGCCTGCTTGTATAGGATCGATCAGTTCATTTAACACTTTTAAATGTGCACCGTGTGCGGCATCAACCAATACAGTCACGCCTGCTTCGTGGGCCATTTCACAAATTAACTTCAGATCAGTCATCGTTCCAAAATACGTCGGATACGTAACTAGCAATGCCTTTGCCGCTGGATGTTCACGCAGCGCATATGCAGCCGTTTCAACTGAAACACTATGGGAAATCCCAAAATGATCATCGACTTCCGGTTGCATGAAGGCAGGTACGACACCACTTAAAATCATTCCGTCAATGACTGATTTATGGCAATTGCGTGGAACGAGGATCGTTTCACCTGGTTTACATGTAGCGAGAATCATCGCGTGGATGCCAACCGTTGTGCCGTTGACTAGAAAAAACGCATGATCCGCACCAAAGCTTTGTGCCGCTAACTCTTGTGCATCTTTGATTACCGATTTCGGATGGCTTAACAAATCCAGCTCCGCCATCGAATTGACGTCCATTTGAAGCGCTTGTTCTCCGATTGCATCCCGAAACGGCGTATTCAATGCACCCATCTTGTGACCAGGGACATCAAAGGAAACTGTTTCAGAGTTCGCATATCGAACGAGTGCATCGAATAATGGCGCATCCGTTTGGAGAAGGGTTGTTGTTGGAACGGTCGTCTCTTTGACGATGTTCATCAGCACCCGGCTCCGACAGTGTCATAAGCAGATTGCGTTAATGCATCGACTTTGTCTGTACGCTCCCATGGCAAATCCAGTTCCGTACGTCCAAAATGTCCGTAAGCAGCTGTCGCTTGATAACGAGGAGTCCGTAAATCGAGCATGTCAATAATTCCTGCTGGTGTCAGATTGAAGACTTCACGTACAGCACGAAGCAATTGCTCGTCTGCCGCCTTTCCTGTTCCGAACGTATCAATCGCAATACTGATTGGCTCACTGACTCCAATTGCATAAGACAGCTGAATTTCACACTTCTTTGCAAGCCCTGCAGCAACAATATTTTTAGCGACATATCGTGCAGCATATGCTGCGGATCGGTCAACTTTTGTGCAGTCTTTTCCAGAAAATGCTCCGCCGCCGTGACGAGCTGCGCCGCCGTATGTGTCAACGATGATTTTCCGTCCTGTTAACCCTGCATCTCCATGAGGACCGCCCGTTACAAATCGGCCTGTCGGATTAATGAGTACACGGAATTGTCCTTGCAAGTTGAATTCCTCAACTGTGCTGAAGATGATTTCCTCTTTCACATATGCTTCGAATGCTTCTTTGTCAAAATCTCCATCATGCTGGATGGACATTAAAATCGTATCGATCTTTGGCGTTTCTTTCGATGTATAGTCAATGGTTACTTGGGATTTCATATCCGGACGTGCCCAGTGGAACTGTCCGTTTTTACGAAGGACAGACGCTTTTTTTACCAGCGCATGTGCGAGTTCAATCGGCAAAGGCATGAATCCTGCTGTTTCATCCGTAGCAAACCCAAACATCAATCCTTGGTCTCCAGCACCGATTTCTTTCGTGTCACTTGAAGTATCTACGCCCATTGCAATATCTGGTGATTGTGTATGAACGAGAACTTGCACGTTGCATGAAGAGCCATCGATTCCTAATTCATCATTCGTATACCCTATGTCAATCAGCGTTTGACGGGCGATTTTTTCAATATCCAACTCCGCTCCTGTTGTGATCTCTCCGCCAACAATTACGGTGTTCGTTGTCGTGAACACTTCACATGCAACCCGCGAAAATGGGTCCTGTGCGAGTGCTGCATCCAAAACTGCATCTGAAATTTGGTCTGCAATTTTGTCAGGATGTCCTTCTGACACTGACTCTGAAGTAAATAAAATCTTTTCAACCAATTAAATCCGCTCCTTACAAAAAATGTGTTTTGGAGCACAAAAAAAGCTCTCCTACAACCTAAGGAAAGCTTCGATCTGCATCAGCTGCTTATCCTCTTATTGTTCACAGTTCCATGAAGAAACTGCGCTCAGGTTGGGCGCCCTATCCAGAAAAAATAACTGAATGGGTTTGCCACCGCATCGTCGACCCCTCGTCTCCGCGGCTACTAATAAGAATGACTTTATTCATGCTGAAAACAATAGTAAAGGATTGTGTTTTTCATGTCAATATATTTTCACAATTTAATTGAATGAAAATTAAAATGGTTAAATAGTGTTATGAATTTATATATGAAATATGTCCAATTATGCTAAATAGGAATCATAGTTCCATCAGTGGCAGACTGTGTACCAAGGAATTCTTGCCATCCTGAAAGGTGTTTAAGATAAACCAAGTTCTAGAATACCTGCGGAGATTTTGTATGGTATAGCATCCGTATCGCACCCTTACATACATTCGTTTCAAATTCGTTTAATCTTTAACAAAAAAAGAAAAGCCCATTGCAGTGACGACACCGAAAACCAGCGACCATAACGCGATACTGACTGTCATCCAAATGATCGTGTTCCGTTTGGAAGCTCCAAAAAGAAGCGCAAAAAAAGCTGCAATGTGTGTACCAATTAAAATTGGTCCGGCTAGTGCGAGTCCCGCCACTCCGTATTGATCCATAATCTTTCTACCGCGGAGCTGACGTTTCGATTCCCCCTCCGCGTCTTCACCTTTTCGCCTTCTATACCATTGTTCAATTCGCTGGTACAAAAAGATCAGCAGCACCACGGTCAGCATATTCCCTGCAAATGCTAAAAGAATTACCCAAAACGGGGACAATCCTCTTACAATCCCTACTGGAATGACAATCGCAATTTCCAGTGCAGGTACAGCTGCTCCTAAAAATACAAGTATGTACTCAATCATTTTTTCTCCTTTCTGTCATGCAAATTTTACTTTTATCATCGGATTCTTTGGTCGAATCGTCTACCGCCACACACTCATCCGCTCGGATTTATCAAGAAAAATAGCAGACATAGCTGCGAGTCTCGCAACAAGCAATTCTTTTCGGCCTTCAGGTGTTCGCGTATAGGTCAATTTCGCGTGATCCACATGATGATTCCACTGTTTCAAGAAAAACTCTGCTGTTCCTTTTTTACGGCCGATTTCTTCCGGAACTGAATGGAAATCACGTCGATGCATGAATAGAAACTTTGACTTGCGTACTAACAAATACCTGGGATTTTCGATTGGGTCAAGTAATTCCTGCATCGCTTTCAAAAAAATTGTTTGTTCATGAATCGTTCCTTTATCCAAACTGCAAGAGACAGATTCTCCTCCTTCTGTTCGAATACGATTTTCTGCCAGTGGTATGGATAGAAGTCCAGCATGAAACAGTGTCTCATAGACAGCAGTCGCAGCTTGAATCATACTGCGTTCCAGTGAACGATGGCGAATCATCGCTTTCCCTGACTTCCATAAATACGGAGACGCTAGTACAATCCCGACCAGTAACGCGATCATCAGCCGTTCTTTCGATATATTGAAAGGAACGGGTCCCATTATTTCTCGAGCAGCTTCAAAAAACACTGCCACTCCTACAATGACTAATGATTTAACAGTCGCTGCGTATACGAACGGCTTCGGAATTCTCTTCCGTTCGGCGACGAGCTCTTCTTTCCGCTCACCTCGTTCTGCATTTCCTATAGCCTGCTGCCATCTTTTCTGCAATGATGTTCGGTCCATGGCGCGTTTAAACGTCTTCTGATTTTGTTGCTCTGCAATACTTCCGGATTCAAGACTTTTTGTTAGATGCAGCCTATCGATCCCTGAAGAAATGCGCGGAAGTTCTGCATCCAATCCGATTAACGATTGGAAGCGTCTTTCCAAGGCAATTTGGTCTGGACCGCCGCCTTCCATTACGGGCTGAATACATACTAAATGCCAGATAGCTGCCGTTTTCCCCGGATTCCCTAACTGTGTTCGAATGGCGCGGCCCCTCATTTGATTGCTTAACATATAACTTCCTACCGTGGATGCGATAATGAGTGAATTGATGGCTGGGGCATCCCATCCCTCTCCGAGAAGAGCTGCTGTACCGATCATCACGTGAATTTCGCCTCTAGAAAACACTTCTGTCATGAGGGCAGTCACTTGCTGCCGATTGGATCCCGCTTCAACGAACACGTATCCATCGTCTTGCACTAAAGGTACTGATGATAGCTCAACTCCGCTATTCTCAGCAAGTTCAACAAGGATCGGCCATGCAGTCGTCGGAACAATGATGAGGGAACCTGTCAGCACACCAAGGCGGGTATTCAGCCCTGCTGTTCTGCGCAAACTTTCAAAAATAGGCGCAACTCCAAGACGGACAAGAGGTTTTTCATCATCCGCTGATAGTGGCAGATCGTCTCTGTGGATGTAATCCGTTAAAATTACTTGCCGCAATGAAGACCCTAACTGTTCGGTTTCAAACGCTACGATTTCTTCAATACTCTTTAGTTTGGTCACACTTTTCACAAGAGTCTGTTGAATGTCATGACTTGAGCGCAGCGAAACCGTTCGGCGTTCAATCGCATTCATTCTGGATAACTCTAATCGGATAGGCTTCAAAACAGGATGGTCGCCATCGTAAAATAGATCTTTATACAAAAGTCCATTTAATAATTCTTCAAGCCATACAAGAGAAAAGTCGGGGATATTCTTTTCATCCCCTCCGATGATTTCAAGCCCCTTCTGCCAGCTTTCACTTCCTGCATTCCTCAGAAACAACAGCAAACTCGAGTAATAAGCCGGACTGCCAAGCAACTCATCCATGCATTCTTCGGGTGTCTGAATCCAAGGGTGTCCCTCCAGCAGTGTCAGAAATTCCTGATTGGATAACAGATGCTCAACAAACGCATCTACCGATCGATGGAACTGTGCAATCATCCCTGCTTCTTCCGGTGAAGGAACAGATGCATAAACATAGTCCTGATGCGGACATAGATCGCCTTCACGTATGAGTTCGGGAATATAGATTTCTTCATCTATCGGACCGCAAAGCTGGATGTAGTTGTTCCATTCTCTTTGCCCGACATCATAAGGAGGTGTTGCGGTCAGTGCAACGATGTTCGGTTCTTGCAAACGGTCCCTGAACGTAATCGCACTTTGCCACCATGCTGTCCGCAAGTGATGGGCTTCATCCAATATAATCGTTTTGAAGTTTTGTGCATCGAATGCTTGGAAGAACGTTTCCAGATTTTCTCCTTTTAATACGCTATGTAAGGTTTGGTAGGTCGTGACCGTTATCACAGCCGGTTTTCGGATATCTGTTGAAATCCAGTCAGGCTGTTGAAAGTCTTGCAGAAATGATTCTACAAATCGATCAATCCATTGGTTTCGGATGGCAAGTGTGGGTGCCACAATAAGTGCAGGTTCGTCTAATCTCAGCATCACTTCAAGGCCAAGAACTGTTTTCCCTGAACCCGGAGGAGCCACTAAGTGAAGATGCCTGTTTTTTAAATGGGTATCCAACTCCTCTAGTATTCGCGCCTGATAGGATCGCCACGGATGGCAAAAGGTTATGTTTTCGTCAAATACATTCATAAATTTGCCTCCTTTCCAATTACACTATCCTAATTGACTATACGGAATCCTGCTATGAATAGTTTCAGCAATGTGTTCTGTCCCATAATGAAAACCAGCTCCCTTCCTAGAAGCTGGTTTCATTCTCTATCTATTCGGCCAAAAGTGCGGCACCGTAAGTTTCCAAGATGTAACGCGGAACAAAGAACCGGACGGTGACCAGCGGATCGACGACTTGACCCACTTGAACTTGCCCTACTGCGCTCAGCAGCATGGTCACTTCAGATAGACTGAGTTTGGTTCTTGCTGCCAATAAATCTGCTGTCTCTTCGACTGCAATCTTTACCGCGTCGTCCAATGTTTCCGCCGAAACTAAGAACGTGAATCCTGTTTCATTTTCAAGCAATGGATGATTAAGCGGCGTGTTTTTAATGACATCCATCGTGACGACAGCACTGCCCGGTACTTCAATTCCAGAAACACCAATTTCGCCATCTCCCATCGCAGCATGGAAGTCTCCTAGCGCAAACAGCGCACCTTCAGCGAAAACCGGGAAGTACACGACGGCCCCTTCCGTGATTAGTTTCGTGTCCATATTCCCGCCATGTGCCCCCGGGGTTCCGCAAGAAATCGGTTCCCCTTCAGGAGCAACACCAATAACACCAATCATCGGGTTTAGCGGAATGGACAGCCGATTATTAAATTTAGCAACACCGTTTTCGATTGGAATGATTTTAGATTCAAGCTCCGTTAGACGGTGCCCCATTACACCAAGATCCGGCCCCGTCGCCATAACTCCTTGGTCGCCAATTTTCAGCTTTTGAATGGTCACTTTCAAGACATCGCCAGCAGATGCACCATTCACAAAAATGGGACCGGTTGCAGGATTAATGGCATCCCAGTCAATCCCACTTATTCTCGTATCTGGTGACTGGACTTGGTTTTTAAAGCAGTCATATGTTTCAATTTCAATGGTTGTTCCGGAATCGATTCTCTTTACTGGCGGATGTGTTTTACTGAATGCGTAGATGACATCCTGGCACGACAACGTTTCGGTCACTATTCATCATCCTTCCGTTAGGTTTCATCCATTCTAGCAAAAGAGTCGGATAATTACACTTAGTAACCTCTTTTCATTGTGTTATATACCTGGACTAACACATAAGAACCGAGTTTCGTGTTCTCCATAGTTAAGCCAATAATACGGGCGCGCAGAAACATACATGATCTCTCACCCGGCAAGAACTCATGATCGATCCCCTCAATCTGAAAGGCAAGTTTACCTTCAAGCACAAAGACGAACTCTTGACCTGCATGAACAATCGGACTCCCTTGCGTTTCACTAGGCTGCAGAGTGATTAGCATCGGAATGAAATCTTTATTTACTTGATTAGTACCTAAATCTTCGTAATAGATTCCGCTTTTTCTTCCTCTGTTTTTAGTGATGTCGGAAGATGCTACCTCTCTTGCTTCTTGATATTCTTCAAAAAAGCAGTTCAGGCTAACTTCCAGCGCAACCGCTACTTTTTTTATGGACTCAAGAAAACGCTTGTCATCACACTGAGTCTTATGGGAATTGCAACGATTGGTATGGGATTACTCCCTACCTACCAAGCTATCGGAATTTGGGCACCCATTTTGCTCATCACACTCCGCCTGATATAAGGGTTAGGAATTGGCTGAGTGTGGGGAGGCGCATTACTATTAGCTGTAGAATACGCACCAAAAGAAAAACGTGGTCTATTTGGATTTGTCCCTCAAATGGGCATCACAATCGGTATGTTGATAGGAACACTTGCACTATTCATCATCTCCCTGTTACCAAAAGATTCCTTCATGACTTAGGGATGACGCGTGCCGTTTCTTCTAAGCGCACTGCTTGTGGTGTTCGGTTTGTGGATTCGAAAAGGGATTGATGAAACACCATTATTTAAAGCGGTACAAGAGCGGGGGGGAAATTCCTAAATTACCAATCGTGAACACATTAAAAACACATTGGCGGGAAGTCCTCATTGCAAGAGGAGCAAAAGTAGTGGAAACCGCACCTTTCTAAATATTCAGTACATTCATTGTATCTTATGCAACTACAAATCTAGACTACTCGCGCACAGCTACTCTAAATACCGTTATGATCGCAACAGTTGTTACAGCGATTTTGATTCCAATAATGGGCAGCCTCTCAGATAAAGTCGGCCGTAAAGTACTGTATATCTATGCCTCAGTAGCAATGCTGCTATTTGCATTCCCCTATTTCTGGATGATTCATCAAAGGTCTGTTACGTTACTTGTAATTGCTACCATCATTGGACTAGGAATCATTTGGGCATCGATTACAGCTGTTCTCGGAGATTTTCTCAGCTGAAGTCCGCTATACAGGAATTTCACTAGGTTAACAAGTAGGTGCTGCCGTTGCAGGCGGTACTGCCCCACTAGTTGCAACTGCTTTGCTCGCGAAATTTAAGATTCTTACATTCCTGTGGCACTGTATATTATGTTTACTGCTGTCGTATCACTAATTGCTATTCTTGCTGTTAAAGATCGTCACAATCAAGATTTAGACGAATCATGAAAGATGCAATCCAAGTTGTCCGAAATATACTCACTGCAATGACTGCTTCAAAAGTTGAAAATCCACATCGTACAGTTATTGAGTTTCCTTCTAGGAGCGCGTCTGTTTTGTATATGCATAGCGCAGATAAAGTCAGCAAAATCGCCTCTGTAAAGATTGTATCTATTTCCCTTGAAAATCCATCATAAGGAAAACCAACTACCCAAGGTGCTCTGCTATTAACCGATTCATCTGACGGAAGTCATCTTGCATTAATGAATGCCTCTTATTTAACAAGATTGCGTACAGGAGCTCTATCTGCAATCGCGACTGATTTGCTGTCTAAAAAAGATTCAAAAGTCCTTACGGTAATTTGCACTGGGGCTATGACATTTGAACAAGTACTAGGTGTCCTTGAAGTACGTAAAATTGAAAACATCCATCTCGTGAACCCGACAATCGAAAAAGCAGAAGCGTTTAAAGAGCGCCTTCGTACAATGTTCGTACAACCAGATATTACTGTCCACTTATTAGGAAGCTTATCCGCTATTATTCAGCAGGCTGATATTATTTGTTGCAGTACCCGTTCAGAAACACCTGTATTCGATGGCAACGAAATTCAACCAGGTACACATGTCAATGGAGTCGGTTCCTATCTCCCTCATATGAGAGAAGTCGATTTCAACTTCATCGAACGGTGCGACAAAATTGTTGTGGATGACTTTGCTGGAGTTAGTGATGAAGCCGGGGAACTCATTCATGCAAACCAGCAAGATACATGGTCGTTCGACTCGCTCCACGGCGAGCTTCAGGAAATCGCATCTGGTGACATTTCATCCCGTGAGAATGATGAAGAAATTACATTTTTCAAATGTGTAGGTGCTGCTTACTTTGACCTGGCTGTAGGGCATGGAGTTTACAAAAAAGCAGACACTGCCGAAATTGGAACAGACATAGACCTCTAAGATGCATTAAAAGAGACGCATTCCTTCACGGAACGCGTCTCTTTCTAGTTTGATCCAAAGATATGGATCATTATGATACTGTCGATTCAACTTCGATCTCCACATTGCCCTTAACTGCTTTTGAAATCATACAATTTTTCTCGGCTTCTACTACCAATACATTCAACTTTTCAAAATCAGCCGGGCTCGCTTCTTGTTTAAGTGACACCATAGGCTTATGAATAATTTTCTTATACGTGAAGACACCCATTGTCACATCGACAAATCCGATAGATTCGAGCGACATGTTTTCGAGTGGCAAGCGGGCCCGCTCAATCATTGCTGCGAGTGTAATAATATAGCATGTAGCCGCTGCACCCAACAGCATTTCATCGGGATTCGTCCCGACATTCGGACCTTCCATCGCTGAAGGAATGGATATTTTAGTTTGAAGATTTCCCGCTTCAATGTACCCTTCACTATTACGGCCACCTGGCCAAACCGCTTTTAAATGAAATTCATGTTCTGCCATGTTCACACCTCTTCTTCTGCAGTTATACTTTTGGGCTTTACCCTATTGTACATGCCTGTAATCCACTCTGTGACGGGAATGCACTATTCCCTGCTTTACGCCTCTTTCACAGTATACTAATTAAAAAGGAGACGTCCGAATGAAGCACCTTGCGCTATATCGAATCGCTCGAATTGTTTGGATGTCTATCGTATTTTTCGTTCAAGTAACTTTGTTCCAACTCCGCCACCGAGGAAGATTCACACCAGCCGTGAATGCAAAGTGGGAGCAGTTAGTAACGCATCAGGCACGGATTTATAAAAAGACCGCATTGGAATTAGGCAGTCTGATGATTAAACTCGGACAATTTCTATCTGCACGGGCAGATATTATGCCTCCATCTTTCTTAGAAGAATTGGAAGGACTCACAGATCATGTGACTCCCGTTCCAATCGCGGAAGCGCTATCTGTGCTGGATGAAGAATGGAATGCACCGCACAATGAACGACTTTCTGAGATTAGTGACGCCCCCCATTGCATCTTCATCGATTGGCGAATAATCCCTTAAGGCAGTTGATTTATGGGCTTTGGCTGATTCATGTGCTTATGTGGCCGATTGTTTGCAGTATATGGCCGATTCTTCTTGTCATATGGCCGATTCTCCCAACGATCTGACCGATTCCGCACATTATGTGACCGATTCCTTCGCGCATCGGGCGACGACTTCCCTAAACGCGCGAAGCGCTGCCAATTAATCCCTTAAAGTGGTTGATTTATGGGCTTTGGCTGATTCATGTGCTTATGTGGCCGATTGTTCGCAGTATGTGACCGATTCTTCTTGTCATATGGCCGATTCTCCCAGCGATTTGGCCGATTCCGCACATTATATGGCCGATTCCTTCGCGCATCGGGCGACGCTTCCCTAAACGCGCGAAGCGCTTCCAATTAATCCCTTAAAGTGGTTGATTTATAGGCTTTGGCTGATTCATGTGCTTATGTGGCCGATTGTTTGCAGTATGTGGCCGATTCTTCTTGTCATATGGCCGATTCTCCCAGCGATCTGACCGATTCCGCACATTATCTAGCCGATTCTCCACTACCCCCTCACCCCTTAATCTCAACCCAACAAAAAAACCGGCTGCCCGAGAGGCTAGCCGGTTTTATGATTTCAATTGCTGTAAATGGTCGGTGCAGTTAAACAACTCACATAAATTTTCCTGTTCACCAATCTTAACAATCGTCAGTGACGTATTCCCAAGCGGTTCTTCGTACGTCGTTCCAGGCAGCAGCTCCGTCAATAAGCGTTTGATGAAGCCACCGTGACTGACTGCGAGCACTCGTCCATCCGGATAGCGCTCCTGCATCTCTTCGATGAAAGACATACCTCGCGTAATCACGCTTTCGTGCGTCTCCCCTTGCAAGTCCATCTGCTTCCATTCTGGACCCCACTTCGCTAAACGATCCGCTTCAGTCGTCCCTTCGATCAATCCGCCTGCACGCTCTCGCAGCCGTCTGTCTTCAATCACCTCTGCATGCGTCATTTCTTGTCCGATCAATTCTGCAGTTCGTTTTGCACGCTGCCAAGGGCTCGTGTAAATGGCGTCCCAATTATCTGCTGCAAATCGTTCTGCCGCACGTACTGCCATCTGAATCCCCTCTTCATCCAACGGAATATCCGTACTCCCTTGCGCTCGTCCTTGTTTGTTCCAGGCGGTTACTCCATGGCGTACAAATCCAACTGTGGTCATCCAAGTCGCCTCCTCTTCAAACATTGTAATGTGTATTACTTTACCACATATCCATTAGTTTTCAAAACAATCTAACAATATTA
The DNA here is from genome assembly GCA_029257435.1 of Sporosarcina sp. Lineage (GTDB taxonomy): Bacteria > Bacillota > Bacilli > Bacillales_A > Planococcaceae > Sporosarcina. The sequence continues at coordinate 48,103 of JARIBI010000204.1, forward strand.
CGAGTTATTCGAAAGCGTGCTGAATTGACTGTTCGACAATCACCCTGCCCGCTTTAATAACGAAGTTTGCAATCGGCTGATCTTGAATCACATCACTCAATTTCTTCGAATCAAATACAACGAAATCTGCCTTTTTTCCCTCGGCTATCCCGTACGTCTCTTCAATCCCTAAACACTTTGCTGCATTGTACGTAATCATATCGAGCACAGTGCGCTGCTGATCAGCAGACCCCATAAACTGCGTTTCCGCCAGCAGATACCCAATCAGCAACAAATTCGCATTACCGAACGGCGTAAAGGCATTCCGGATATTATTCGAAGCGAATGCTACGTTTACCCCGTGTTCGAGCATCTGAAGAACAGGTGCCATTCCGCGTCGAATATTTTTTCTGTCTTTTCGTCCATTCAAATACACATCTGTTGCCGGCAGTGGCATAATCGTAATCCCGGCTTCTGCTATTTTCTTAAATAACGCGGACGCTTCTTCAGGCTCAAGTGATCCAAGCGCCGTCACATGTCCGAGTGTCACCCGGCCCTGCATCCCGCGATCCACCGTCATGTCGCAAATTCGTTCCGTCAGTAAATACCGGGGATCTTCCGTATGATCAGCGAAGTCCACGTGTAAGTCGAGCGGCAAATTATGCGTTAACGCTAAGTCAAAGACCAATTCTAAATGGCGAATCGAGTCTTCAAGTGTCTTTTCATTATAGGGACATCCGCCAACAACGTCCGCCCCCATGTGAATGCCTTGCTCCATTCGCACAAGCGTTCCTTCAGATTTTAAAATTCCTTCTTGAGGAAACACGACAATTTGCAAATCGATTTGGTCCTTATAGACTTCTTTCAACTCAAGCAGCACTTCCACACCCAGCAGCTTCTCAATATGATCGACATCAGGATGTGCCCTCATGACAGTTGTCCCTTTAGCAATCGCCCATTTCAGCACTTTCTCCGAACGTGCGTAAACGTCGTCATACGTGTATTCCGCTTTCAGTTCACCTGTATTTTTAATCGCTTCTTCAAGCGTCCCCGATACATTCGGTTTCCGTTCCTCTAAAAACGCTTTATCCGGATGAATATGCCCTTCCATCAAGCCTATCAAGCCTGGCAGAACAACTCTTCCTTCGCAGTCTATAAAACGGTCTGCAGGTTCTGATAAGTTCATCCCAATTTTTTGGATGATCCCTTCTTCAATCCAGATGTCCTGCAATTCCTGGTCATCCCGGATTCGTGCATTTCTAATCAGCAGCGTTTTCATCCAGTATTCCCTCCATTATTTCGAAGATTTTTCTTGCAGTTTGCTCCACTGCTTCACAACCTCTTCATCTCGAAGAATCGGCTGGATTTTCACATCATCTAGAGAATGCAGGTTGATATGGCAATACCCGTTCGGATTCTTCACTAAGTAATCTTGATGAAACTCTTCCGCATTGTAGAAATTATCCAGCGGTGCCGCTTCCGTAACAATGTCTTTCTTATAGAACTGTTGTTCATCCTTCACGGCTTCTTTCACAATCTCTGCATCTTCTTCATTAGAATAATAAATTCCAGAACGGTATTGAACACCGGCATCATTTCCCTGCTTATCAATGGAAGTCGGATCAATCACTTGAAACAGATGGTCAATGAGGGATTCCAGTGATATCCGGTCAGGATCATACGTCACTTCTACTGTTTCCGCGAATCCCTGATCCCCTTTAATGACATCTTCATAACTTGGGTTTTCCCCAGTTCCGTTCGCATATCCGGAAACCGTGTCTTGCACCCCGTAAAGTTTTGCGAAATAGGCTTCCACACCCCAGAAGCAACCTCCTGCAAAGTAAATCTTGTGCAATTCACTGTTGTCATAATTTAAGTGTTCGTTAATATTGGCCACTTCATCTTTCAACACGTATCCGTCTTCAGGTTCTGGCTCCGTACTGGGCCTGCCGGCATTCGAACCGCAGGAGGCTAGAAGGAAAATCGTACCAATCATAGATACTATAATCGCTTTGCGTTTCAACATGAAATCCCTCCTATTCTATCTATTCTCTAACATTTCTATCGAACATTCTTGCTATCAGTTTATCATACAAAACAAAAAAGCTACCCAAATCGGGCAGCCTGATTTTTTCAATTAAGCTGTGCCGAGAACGACACCGCACTTTTTCAAATACTGACGATAGGCAATACTGACTCTGTCCGAAACAAGAGATAATTCCACTTGCAAATCGAGAGGCAATTCTTCAGGTTTCTGATTTTGAACGATCGGCTTGTCTTGAGCGAATATCAAATCCTGGAACGCTATAATTTCTTCATCTGACTGCCCTGTATCGTAGTTGAATGACAGGATTCCATAGGCAACAGAATGCGTTTCAGACATAGGACGAACCGTTAGTAAAATCGTCATCAGTGTATCATTCTCGGCATCTCGCTTCGTAAAACGAACTGTGAGCGGACGAACGATTTCATACGTATAATAAACGTATTTCGCGACGCCGGTTCCATCTGCATCCGGCTGGAAAATCCGAATTTCATCTGAATACATTCTTCCTTCTGCTTCATTCATCTTATATGGTTCAATTTCACGATGTGATTCTTCACCGAGATAACCTTGGTGAACGACTGCTAAATGACCGACATCCAAGAAGTTTTCAACAATTCTCGGTGGCAGAGCTTCTGCTTCTTGCGGCCCCCAAATCACATTTCTCCATTCCTCCGATTCCATCTCTGGGTGCTTAAAGAACTCAGGTTCATTTCCTGCAAGGTTTACCCAAATCAGCCCATATTTCTCGATACAAGAATACGTGACAGCTTTCGCTTTCTTCGGAATCGATTTCCCTTCAGGCAGCTGCGGGATTTTCACACAATCCCCTTTGTCTTCATACTCCCATCCATGATACGGACAGACAAGACAATCGTTTTTCACTTCGCCGAGCGATAGGGCCGCTCCTCTATGTATACATAAGTCTTTGAATGCGTGAACGCCTTTGCTATTCCGGAAAATCGCCAGTCGTTCTCTCATTAAGACAACTTGAATAGGTGCTTCTTGAACGTCTTGCGACCGACATGCGACGAGCCACTCTTCTTGTAATGCCTGATCTTTCAACATGGATAGATCCCCTTCCACTTGTTTGGTTACCACAAGTGTACGAAAGGAAATCATATTGGTCAACTAAAAACACGAACTAAAATATAATTATTTTTAAAAACGTTCGTATTTACACTGTACAAACTAAATTTTATTCTTTATACTCCAATCTATACCGTAACAAAAACGAACTAGGGAGTGTTTATGTTGTCCAAGAAACGTCCAGATGGTCTGCTCATCGGTGTTGATGAGAAAGTAAGCTATCCTAAAGCAATCGCGCTAGGTTTACAGCACGTCCTCGCGATGGATTTGTATATTGCGCCCATTATCGTAGCGGGCTTACTCTCGTTAAGTACAGAAAATACTTCGTTTTTCGTTCAAATGTGTTTCCTTGCAACTGGACTCGCAACACTCATTCAAACTGGATTCGGTTTAAAACTTCCAGTTATTCAAGGTCCCTCCTACGTACCAATCGGGGCAATTGCCGCAATTGGAGGCAAGCTCGGACTCGGCGCGATTGCAGGAAGTCTTATTCCTGGGGCAATCATGATTGCACTCCTCGGCTATCCATTAAAAGTTTTTGCAAAAACTGTCCGTAAGATTGTTCCTCCAATCGTCGGAGGCACAGTGATCATTATCGTCGGCATTGCGTTAATGCCAGTTGGCTTGAACAATATTTACTTCGCAGAAGGGACCATCGGACAAAACGTAGCGATTGCATCCATTTCCGCGGGCGTCCTTGTCACTTGTATGGTACTTGGCAAACGTTTGCCTCGATTCGGCTCATTTTTCCGACTCGTATCTGTCATTCTCGCAATTGTTGCTGGATCGATTGCAGCCAGTTTCTATTATCCAATCGACTTCACTCCAGTGAAAGAGGCAGCATGGTTTTCTCTTCCGACACTGCTGCCATTCGGAAAGCCTGTATTCGATATGGGCGCTATCCTCACGATGATGCTTGTTTACTTAATCATCTTGCTTGAAACGACTGGGACGTGGTTCGTCGTTTCAACAATTACAGAAGAAGAGTTGGATGAAAAGCGTTTAAATCGTGCATCATTTGGCGAAGGACTGGGATGTTTCGTAGGTTCTCTATTTGGAAGTACGCCACTCACTGGGTATTCTTCAAACGCAGGGTTACTTGCGATTACAGGAGTCGGCAGCCGCATGGTCATCATGGCGAGCGGATTCATTCTAGTATTACTGGGGTTCATCCCAAAATTATCAGCAATCATTATTTGCATCCCAGAATCCGTCATTAATGGGATCTTCGGTATTGTCTGTGTTGCAATTGTCACGAACGGCATGAAAATCATTCAACCAATCATTATCGACGACCGCAATATGATCGTCATCGGTGTTCCAATTTTGCTGACAATTGCAGTTACCGTGCTTCCAAAAGAAGTGCTAGCAACCGTCCCGAACTGGGCGAATTACCTTCTCTCTTCAGGGATTTCAGTCGGTGCACTTGCGACTGTGATTCTGAACTTGATCATTCCTGTGGATAAAAACTTAGGACAAAAACAAATCCAAACAGAACAATCGAATGATACATTTTAGAAAACCCTATGTAATCCTTCCACATCAAAAGACCGCTAATAATAACTCATTAGCGGTCTTTTTTCATGCACATATATACATTCCATTTATTAAATTGTCAGTACCTATAATTTCAACAACGACGTCCAACATATTTCTAGACCTTTTAATAAAGAAATATAGTAACTGATATACTTATCACTTAGTATGGATTTGTTGCAATGAAGCTAGCTGTTTTCACATAAATCCGAGGATGCAATTTTAATTGGTTTACAATAATTTCAGCAACGTCTTCAGCTTGAATTAGTTTCGTATCATCATTTTCAGAAATTAAGTTTGACTCTAACGCTAAATCAGTGGCTACCGTACTCGGTGCTAGAGCGGAAACCCTAATATTATTCCGACGAACTTCCTGCGCTAATGATTCTGTAAACCCGATCACACCAAATTTAGACGCACTATAGGCACTTGATGTCGCTGCCCCATTTAGCCCATTGGTCGATGAA
>JARIBI010000071.1 GCA_029257435.1 Sporosarcina sp.
GCATTGATCGTTTGCCTGCTTACTTTGCATCGGAACGCTAGCTCTTCTTGGGATAGCTTTGTCAGTTTTCGTAACTCTTTAATTCGGTTTTTCACTTAATCACCATATTTCTTTTTGAACGTCCGCAGCGTTACTAAATAGATCAGGGATACTGTAAATAGAAATGGGAGGGGGGTTATTCCGTAATCGAGGTCACCTTTAGCCAATGCCATATATGCTGATTTTGCTATATGGATAAGTATCATGAAAAAGACGACTATGAACGAAAACGATTGTGCCTTCATTTTAATTAGAGTTTTTCTTTCATCTCCGAGTTTAGTCAACGATATAAGTGTGAGTATAATGGCCAGTCCAAACAGTGCTAGCATGGCTATAAACAATACTACAATCCAATCCATTTCAACATCCCCTTTAAAAGTGTCAAATACTCTTTACATTTCAAATTATAACTTGCCATCCCGAGATGTCAAACTCTTTTTACATATTTGAACAAGTATCAGTTAGATGTTCGGATTCCCTCCGCTTCACTATCTCTCAGCAATATAAATTGTCAGCATTATAAAAAAACCTTCGTGTGCATTTGGGATTAACTTATTGGTTAACTTTGCACTTCCGCTGCATAGCGCTTAAGCCCAGCGCTTTGCTAAATTCTCCTGCAATTGTATTGAAATTTAATAACCAAGCAATATGAAATATATCTTGTAATATTCAGATAGTTATGTATAATTGATTTTATTGTTTCTACACACCACATTTTTCACTATTTAGATTCCCCTTTAGAAACAAAGATAAGAGACAAAGATCAATTCTCGATAGTAAGCAAATGCCACGATACGTTCACTTAGGGATCGCTTTCCTAACCGCAAATCAAAATTAGCCAAGGGGGTTCTACAATGAAAGCACTAGAGTCAATCAGTTCATTTGCAGGAAAGTATTTTGCAGTGTGGGTCATTATCGCTGCACTTATGGCCTTTTTATTCCCCGCGCCGTTCTTAGGATTAGGAGCTTATATTTCCATTTTACTCGGGGTTGTCATGTTTGGCATGGGGCTTACATTAAAGGCGGTGGATTTTAAGATTATCGCGACCAAACCATTGCCGGTCATTGTCGGCGTGGCTGCTCAGTTTCTGATCATGCCGCTTGTTGCGTTTGTGATTGCTTATCTCCTGAAGCTTCCGCCAGAATTGGCTGCTGGTTTGGTCCTTCTCGGATGTGTGCCAGGCGGGACTTCATCCAATGTGATGGTCTATTTGGCGAAAGGGAATTTGGCATTGTCTGTTGCCATGACTTCCCTTTCTACATTACTTGCGCCGGTTGTCACGCCGCTGTTGTTGTTATGGCTTGCGGGACAGTGGATGCCGGTGGACCCGATGTCAATGTTTAAGTCCATTGTCCAAGTGATTATTGTTCCGATTGTATTGGGTCTGTTAATTCGAAAGTTTTTCCCGAAAGCTGTGGAGAAAAGTGTCTCTGTTGTTCCGCTTATTTCGGTATTGGCGATCCTGATCATCGTGGCTGCGGTCACATCTGCGAATGCAGGCAATGTCATTTCTTCCGGTTTTGTCGTATTTGCTGCAGTGTTCCTTCATAACGGCTTTGGCTTGCTGCTGGGCTACTTTACTGCTTTGATGCTTGGATTGAATGAGTCCGATCGACGAGCAATCTCCATTGAAGTCGGGATGCAGAATTCCGGTCTCGGGGTTGCACTCGCTACTGCACACTTTGGAGCGCTTGCTGCTTTGCCAAGTGTTTGGGGCGCGATTTGGCACAACATTTCGGGTCCGATTCTTGCTACCGTCTGGTCAAAGAAACCTGCTGTAACGTCTGAAGCTGAACAGGACTCAGATACGATTCCCGTTCGGACAATCGAGTCTCGATAATTAGGTCACGTTTTAGAGTGCTGTGAAAGACGGTGACATTCATTGAAATAAAGGAATAAAGAAAGAGAGTTGGAAATCACATTTCGATTTCCAGCCCTCTTTTACTGTTGTAACAGGTCACTATAGTCCCCCTCTATACTGTCCACGCTCTATTCGGGATGTCAGCAATATACAATTGAAACCTTCTATAAATCTCTGCAATTTCGCTCGTTTAGACCTCTACCAAACAGTCTTAAGAAAAACTTCATTTTTTTCCTATGCTTTCCTTCAGGTTTGTCCTTTATACTTAACCTCATAGAAAACGAAATGTGCGGAGTTGCCGCCGGATGAAAGGTAGATGCAAGATGAGGAAGTTGTGGACAGTTTTAAAGGGGTTGGTCTTTTTTGCGGTCGTTCTGGTGATTGCTATGTACGTGACCGGCTGGAATATCCCCGATCCTGCAGAGATCACGGGCAGTCATCAGACGGATGACTACGTAAGTCCGTACATCTATATGGTTGACCGAGAGACGGGAAACGCGGTTTATGAGAAAAATGCGGATGAGAAAGCGTATCCCGCATCTCTGACAAAAATGATGACAACGATTGTTGCGCTTGAGCATATTGACGTTCTTTCTGCGAGTGCTCCGGTCGATACTGCGACGTATCAGGAGATGGTCGCGCAAAATGCTTCGATGGCAGGGTTCTATGGCCAAGAGAAGGTCACGTACCGCGATTTGCTGTACGGCACGATGTTGCCTTCGGGCGGTGAAGCGTCCAACTCTTTGGCCATCCATGTGGCAGGAAGTACGAAGGCGTTTGTGAAACTCATGAATGATAAAGCAGCTGAACTCGGAATGTCCCGGACTCATTTCGTGAATCCTGAGGGGCTACATGACGCAAAACAATATACCACCGCTTCTGATATGGCCAAGCTGCTGGATTATGCACTGGATAACCAGAACTTCAGAGCCATCTTTACGAAAGGGACCTTTCAAACAACGTCCACTGCGGATCATCCACAGGGGATTGCGTTAAAATCGACCGTTCTTTCTTCATTAAATGCAGAAGTGCAAAACGGCTTCGAGATTCTCGGTGGGAAATCCGGGACTACGTACGAAGCCGGACAGTGCTGGGCAACGTTCGGCACTTCTGGAGACCGGGAGTACATTAGCATTGTCATGGGAGCTCCGCTGGAAGACATTAGCCATCCCGACCATGCACAGAAAAAGGATACGCTGGAGCTGTTTGCGAATTTGAATACGCTGCAGTGAGAGAAGACGAATTTCTTTGTTCCTCTGTGTAGTCAACCATTACTATGAATTGTTTGGTGTACGTCCGCAGCTTACAAAAGCATGCCTCCAGCAGCTCCCGCCACAACTGCCATCCATGGAGGCAGTTTCCAGTATGCGAGCATACTGAACAACACCGCTGCTAAAGCAAAATCCGTTGCTTGTATGACAGAACTAGACCAAATGGGGGTATAGAATGCAGAAATTAGAATTCCAATCACTGCTGCATTGACACCCATCACCGCCCCTTTGACCTTTAGATTATTTCGTAGCTCGTCCCAAAAAGGCAGCGCTCCTAGAATCAGCAGAAATGCGGGCAAAAACACAGAAAAGGTTGCGACGAGTCCGCCTGTCCATCCTTTCATGACCGTACCTAAGTAAGCTGCAAACGTGAAAAGAGGTCCGGGCACGGCCTGTGTTGCACCGTATCCTGCTAAAAAGGATTCTTTACTAATCCAGCCAGTTGGGACAAATTCCTGTTCGAGTAAGGGCAGGACAACATGTCCTCCGCCAAATACGAGTGACCCCGATCGATAGAAACTATCAATCATAGCAATCCAGACGGACCCTGTCAGTTCCCGGAGAATTGGCAGCAGCACTAACAATCCTCCAAACAAAAGTAAACAGATTGCAGAAACGCGCTTCGTAATGGGAAAGCTCGTTTTGGCTGACTCTTCTTCTTTATGCTGCTTGAACACTACGAATCCAACGAGGGCTGCAATTAAAATCACCCCGACTTGAGTCCAAGCAGATGGCCACAGCAGTGTACCTATCAGCGCAAAAAGTGCGATTGTTTTCCTCGTTATATCTGGTGTGAGATTTTTGGCCATTCCAATGATGGCGTGTGCAACGACCGCCACAGCGACAAGTTTCAATCCGTGAATCCAGCCTGCGTTTCCGATATCCGTCCTCACAAGCAATCCAGCAAATAGAATGAGTGCGAGTACTGACGGCAGTGTAAATCCGAGAAACGAAACAATGCCCCCAAGTACACCTGCGCGCATAACACCAATTCCGATTCCCACTTGACTGCTTGCCGGTCCCGGTAAAAATTGTGATAATGCTACGAGATCTGCATAGCTTTTTTCGTCCATCCACTTTCTTTTGCGAACATATTCCGCGTGGAAATAACCCAAGTGTGCAGTGGGTCCCCCGAATGAGGTGAATCCTAGGCGAGTTGAGACTACTAAGATTTCAATGAATGTTTTTAACCTTCTTTTCAAGTTTGCTGGCTTCATGGGAGCCTCCTTCTTTAAGAGTATGACTTAACTAATTTGTATCATTCATTTTCAAAGGTTCGTAACATCTATCATGAAGGTATCATGTCCCTCACTAGTTAGACAGCATTCCTAAAGAAATTTACAAAGTCTTAATAAAGTTTATCTCATTGAATTGCTGCTAAAACAGAATCGTAAGCGTGAATTCACACAGGCTGGCAAACCATTATGAGACCGAAAATACGAGGCGGAATTCGCGATTTCTCCTTTTCCCGTCCGTGTAGTGAATAGTTCAATGAATATTTTAATAGAGCAAATTATGATACACTTGCACAATACTACCTAGTCAATTGAACTACTTTTAAAGGAGTCTGCTATGTATATTGTCAATTCGACATTCCTAGTTCCGCAAGAAAAAGCTGAGGAAGTCATTCATATTTATAAAAGCCGCTCGAAGCGGGTCGATCAGGCAGAGGGGTTTCAATCATTTCAATTGCTCCAAAACCACAAGCGCCCCAGCGAGCTTGTCGTCCATATGGAATGGGAATCACGTGAGCACTATCTGCGATGGGCACGCAGTGATGAATTCAAAGAAATTCATGAACTCGAAAAGAAATATCCCGATCAGGAACTCGCAGGAATCGTTCCGAAAGTTGCCCAGTATAAGGTGGTGTCGGACTGATGGATCAGCAGATGAAAGAGCGTGCAGTAGAAGAAATAGTCCAGCAAATATACGAAGCCTATCCTTGGTTGACGGAGAGATTCGGAGACAACGGAAGGATGCGTACCGCTGAGGATAACTTCCATCATCTTGACCATTTGGAAACTGCTTTTCAAATGGACGACAGCGGATTTTTCATTGAGTACACAAAGTGGCTTGAACAGGTGCTCACGAGCCGGAATGTCGGGACAGAACTGATTGTCGATAATTTTGAACGGTTGAGGACGGTCCTTCCCGGTAAACTCGACAACGAAAGAGAAACCGCCTACACGGAGTATTTGCAACTAGCACTTTCCGTGTTGCAGCAAGTAGGCTAACGAGGAGGCGTTTGAATGCAAGATCATGCTATTAAAGTGGCTGACTTTTTCTTACACGGTGATGACCAGGCAGCCATCGCTTATATAAACGAAGTCCTTTTAGATAATAACCGACTCATGCTGTATGAAGACCTTCTCACTCCTGCCATGATTCACATTGGCAAGTTGTGGGAGACGAACGAAATCTCTGTGGCGGACGAGCATCTGGCGACTGCTATTTGCGACTACGTCATTTCCGACTATGAGTTCCGAAGTGCTTCTTCAGAACCTGAACACCAGAAAAAAGTGATGTTGTTCGGTGTAGAAGGCGAAGAGCATTATATCGGTTTAAAAATGGCGGCTGCGGTCTTTCAGGAGTTTTCTTGGAGTGTCCGATACTTAGGACCGAATCTGCCTCTGCAGCATGCAGAAACGGCTGTCAATGCGTGGAAACCTGACGTTGTCGCCATGTCTGCCGCTCTTTCTTATCGGCTCCCTATGCTTAAGAAGTCCGTTCAAGTTCTCGCCAATACAGAGAATAAGCCAACGATCCTAATCGGCGGGCGTATGGCACCGCATGCCAATTTCGCCGAAGAAGCAGCACCCGGTCAAGTCATTTCCATGCCCACATTACGCAGTCTGCATGAGTGGCTGAACCATTCAGGAAAGGAAACTGTAATCCGACATGTCATTTCCTAATTCATCTTTCCCGTTACCCATGTATGCCATTAATAAGAATCTGGAGATCATTTCGGTGAATCAATCCGCCATAAATACGATGACTTCCGGAGAAAGTTTCCTTGAGCTTTTTGAAACAGAAAGCCGTTCCAAAGTCGAGACTCATTTACGGTTATTCACGGCTGTTGAATCTTTGGAAGTGAACGCAATTTCTTCTTCCGGTACCCTATTACTTGTGGATCTTTATATCTCCTGGACTGCAGAAGATATTGGAGAAGTAATCCTTGTAAGAAAAGACGATGCGATTGCAAAAGTCAGTGCACAGCTGGACAAGCTGAGAGCTCGCTTAGCTGACACTAATTTTGAATTGCTGACTGCGAAAGAAACTGCGGAGAATCTGCTGAAAGAAAACATCAAGCTGTCTTCTCCTTTTGTTGAAATTTCCGATACGGCTGCCCTCGTACCTATATTTGGAGAACTGGATAGTGATAAGTCGGATAGAATCGCGTTAACCTTGACCCAGCGTGCTTACAATTCAACTGTTGAATATGTAATCATCGATTTTACCGCTGTCGACGAGATCGACCAGCAAGGATTAAGCGGTTTTGAAAAACTGGTGACTATGTTGCAGCTGCTCGGTTTCACTGTGCTCGTTTCAGGACTGCACCCGAAACATGCAAAAGAATGGAGTACATTAGAATCTACTTCAAAGATTAAGTTCGTGAACTCCTTACGCCTGGCTGTTGAAAGTATTGTGAATTCAGCAAAGTAAAGAGCCAATCCGGGCAGTTGAGTGAGCAACGATAAGTGGTTTAACTGCACGTATCCAGTTGTTTTCAGCTCATATACTCCGTTCCACTTTTACTAACGTGCGCTTGCTCTCATTGAAAGTCTGCAATTGCCCATTATCAAAAAACAACACAAGCTGATCTTCCTGAATCGGACGATTAGCTTGTGTTGTTTTTCATATGAATTTTGTAGGATATACGCTTGATTCTAGAAACTGGTTTATCACCATCTAGTTCTGCAACCTTTATTTAACTGCATGTGTATCTTTTGTTGCCATCCGGTCAGGCTCACATCGCTGTCTTAATCCCCTTCTTTATCAACCATGCATTCGCAGGATAACTCTTTGCAAACCAAAGAATCATCGCAATCTGCATTATGAACCAATAAACAGGACTTGTCGGTTCCGGCGGGGTTTGGAAGAGTACAAAATGCGCGATGGCCATCCAGCCAAACTTGCCTACTTCGAATGCAATCAGCGAAATGGCATCCGCTTTAAAAGACTCAATGAGCGCGTGCATTTCCCCTTTCTCTTTATTCATGGGATAAATCGAAGCAAATTGGAGCAGGATACCGAACAGATAAGCGAGTATAAATTCCACTATGTAATAACCTGTGTTTTTGCAGGTGAAACTGCATAGTTTCTGCTTAAAGAATCGTTCTTTTCAGATGAACTTTAAAAAGAACTGCACGTGGCAGCTCTTTGTTTGGTGACTACTTTTCGGACAATTCATCCTCAATGACCCACTTGTGGTTCGTCACTTCATCCCCACCTGTGGTCGGCACATAGTCAATCATATAGACGGTTGTCTGCTTAACAGATTCGATTTCTGCTTTCGCTCCTTCCATCCCTTTCATATGATCGGCGAGCACTGTTACTTCAGCTCCTTCTTCAAGAGGAGTAGCTGCAGGATCTTCAAGCTCTTCGTGAATGACCCATTTATGATCCATTACCTTTTCTCCGCCATCTGTCGGTGTGTAATTTATGGAATAAGCCGTTGTATCATAGGCTCCTGCAATCGTCGCCGTCGCTCCTTTCATACCTTTCATATGATCTGCTTCGACGTTAGCTTCAGAACCGATTTCGAATTTTGGATTTTTCGCTTCTTGCAATTCTTCAGGTACACTGCCATCGCTTGAATGATCCATACCTTCCATTTCATCATGGGTTGCTTCGTCACTAACAGCCGGTTTTTCATCTTTTGTGGATGTTGCTCCACACCCTGCAAGAACCAATGCAAATGCAGCACTGATTGAAAGTAATTGTCTTTTCATCTAATATCGCTCCTTTTTTCACAGTCCATTGTACTTTCCCCAGTTTTTATCCTGTTATAACCTAAATCCTTAAACTCCTTAGAAATTGCACATTTCTTTTCGGGCTTTTACAGGGTTCTATGAAATCCTGTTCGATTTTAGATTACTCGGTTCCTTTACTCATTAGAACATGAAAAAAGCACCTCTTGGCCTTTCAGAGGTACTCCTGTTTGATGGGCTCTTATTTTGTAATGGCCGCGTATATTGCCGCTGAAAACTCTGCTCGTGTTGCTGTCTTACCTGGATTGAAACTTGATGTTTTAAAGACACTTGTTTGATCAAGCGCTTTCAATGCTAAAATCGAGTTCGATGCCCAATACGAGGATGTAATGTCATTGTATCTTGTATTCGCTCGAGTTTCATTTGAGATTTTGTCATTCAAGTCAAAAGCTCTATCTACAATAACAGCCAATTGCGTACGTGTAAGATAATCATTTACGCCAAATGCCCCATTTGAATAACCTTGCAGGATACCGGCTTCGTTCAGTGCTGTAATGTCTGCTAAAAACCCATACTTAGGCGAAACGTCTGTAAATTTCACGGGATGGCTTGCTTTCAAGTTGAGAACTCGATTGATCATTGCTGCAGCATGCCCACGTGTTACTTGACTCTCCGGCTTGAATGTTGCGTCAGAGTATCCGTGGATGATCCCTTTTTTGGTGAGTGCAAGAATGGCATCGTATGCACCATGGTTCAAGGGTAAGTCTTTAAATTGATCACTGACTGGCTGAGTCGGCTTGGGGGTTGGTTTTTCCGCGACTTTCACCTCAGCTACTCGTCGTGCTCCGGCATATTTCGGAGCCCAATAAGGGTTTGTTTTCAAGTTGGCTGTCATTACACCTTTACTCTTTGCGGAGATGAATTTATCATCGCCTAAATAGATGCCTGTATGCGAAATACCTTTTTTGTATGTATTCGCAAAGAATACGAGGTCTCCTGGTTGTAGCTTGTCCTTACTCACTGCTTTACCAACTTTGAACTGGTCTGCTGAAGTTCTTGGAAGTTTGATGTCTGCATTGTTATAGACATAGCGAATGTACCCTGAACAGTCGAATCCTGAAGTGGTAGTTCCACCGAACTTATACGGTGTGCCAGTGAACTTTTTAGCATACGTCGCAATATCACTCGAACTTGCACCCCTCGCTTCGTCGACTGAGCTAACTGCAAGCGCTCCCATCAATACTACTGCGGCAACTGTTTTCATAAAACGTTTTCTCATTTTCCACCTCATCTGATTTTTTGTCTCTCTCTTTTTCCGACACTGTTTTTTCTTCTCCCATAGATTAGCACACCACTATACAGAATAGTTTTACAACTCGATTACGCTTACATGACAAAAGTAAGGATTTTTTAAGGAGATATATGAAGAATGAAATATTGAATCAGTTTTTTAAAAAGCAAAAAAACCAACCCCATTAGATTGGTTTTTAGTCAACTGACAATAAACTGTCCTTTCATCCCCTTTTCTTTGTATCCGAGGATTGTGCAGTATAACTCATATACTCCTGATTCCTTGATTTGAAATCGAAGTGTCTCTTTTGCGAATGGTGCGGTGAGAAGGTGTAAAAAGTTGTTTGCGGCTGCATGGTGTTGGTGGGATTCACCAAGTTCCATGGAAGCATTTGTTGTAATTTCAATATCATGCTACACGCCTATTCTTCGCTATGCCAATATACTTCGCTGAGAGCATCCGCCAACGCTTCGGTCGTTCGCTGTATTTCCTCAATCGTCGAATCGACCCCTCCAATTTCAATCAATACGGAAGTCGGTGAGACATCCTGATTGTAGACCCCATTTCCTTGAGTGCTGTCTTTTTGAAAGATCCCTTTGGAAAGTCCTGGGTAGTTCGTGTCCAATTGTCGATTCACTGCTTCTGTAAAAGCCAAGTTGCTTTCATAAGACGCATGACTTGTGCCCACAACAAAAAACACTTTTGCAAAGGGTTGTCCATGAATGGCTTCCGTTGTCGCCTTTTTTCTGAGTGAGTCCCGATGAATGTCCAAAAATAACGTGAGATCCCTATTTGCTGAACGGGCCGTTCGAATATGTTCTCCTGTTATCTGATAAGAACTTGGGAAGTCCAAGCCTTTTTGGTCAAGCTCCCGGATGATGTCCGATGTATCGACAAGAGTCCCAATTCCCCGGTATTCCAATGCTCGTTCTAATATCTCCCCGACTTGTGTGATATTCCGACTTTCGTGATATGCATCCTTAGGATCATCCGTTTCCTGAAAGTAAGGCAGGAACGACTCTCTGCTGTGAGAATGGTAGACATACGCTACCTTTTTCCCGAATGTCGAGTGCGGCAGGTCTTGGTGGCGAATAATAGGCCGTTTCATCGATTTGAAACGGGCATCGAATTTTTCTCTGTCAAATGGATGATCCGCTAACAACTCGTTCATTGAAGGGGTAAATCCATGCCCATCAGCTAGCTCAATATCTGATTGTTTCGTCTTTTCACGATTCGCCCCCACCTCAGATCCCTTCTCCCTGAGATTTAACAGATTCCGTTCTCTCAGTGATTCCGGTGCCATCTTTATTATCGGCTTCTTCCATCTTGTTGGATCATCTGAAGATGCAGAAAAAAAGTTCGACCAAAATAGGAGCAGGATCAGCCAGCTTATAAACAATCCGAGTGAAAGGAATAATAATAGGAGAATCCATGATTTTCTTTTATCGTTGTCTTTAGAGCGTGGTTTCATCATCATCGCCCCTTTCGTATCCCCGGTTCATTATAACAGCACACCTAAAAAAAACTAGAGTTGCATGGGAATTGCACACATTTTGCATACTTAGTGGGTATACCACCTTTACCTATTACGAAAGGGGTTTTGACATTGGCGAATCACTCACACAATTCAAACGGGCATACAAACCATACAGGACACTTGGAACGACAGACTGCAGATGGCGGTCATTCCGGTCATGGACATGAGAACCACCATGCGCACATGGTACAAGATTTCAAGAAAAGGTTCTATGTGTCGCTCGTTGTTACGATTCCGATCCTGATACTGTCCCCTATGATTCAACAGTTCCTGAACGTTGACTGGCGATTTACAGGCGATCTGTATATTCTGTTCGCGCTTTCCACGTTCGTCTTCTTCTACGGAGGACTTCCCTTCCTCACGGGGGCCAAAGATGAACTGAAAGACCGGAACCCTGCGATGATGACACTCATCTCTCTCGCAATTATCGTTGCATATGTATACAGTACGGCTTCTGTATTCGGATTGGCCGAAAATAATTTCTTTTGGGAATTGGCGACACTCGTCGATATCATGTTGCTAGGCCATTGGATTGAAATGCGTTCCATCATGGGGGCATCGAAGGCTCTTGAAGAGCTTGCGAAGCTGATGCCGTCTGAAGCACATCTATTGAACGAGGATGGTTCGACAACGGAAGTCGACGTTTCGGAATTACAGTCAGGTCAACGTGTGCTGGTCAAGCCCGGAGAGAATATCCCGGTGGACGGAAAGATTGTAGAAGGGAAATCGTCTGTCGATGAGTCCATGCTGACGGGCGAATCACTTCCCGTTGACAAATCAGTAGATGATGAGGCCATTGGCGGGTCCATCAATGGAGAAGGCTCACTCGTCTTATTGGTGACGAAAACAGGTGACGATACGTACCTTTCCCAAGTGATCACCCTCGTAAAAGAAGCGCAGGAATCGAAATCGCGCGCACAAGATCTTGCAAACCGCGCAGCGAAATGGTTGTTTTACGGCGCACTTGCTGCGGGGCTCATCACGTTCACCATTTGGCTCGTACTCGGTTACCCTGTTTCGTTTGCAATCGAGCGTATGGTAACCGTGCTCATCATTGCGTGTCCACACGCGCTTGGACTTGCGGCTCCACTCGTCGTCGCAGTTTCCACTTCCATTGCCGCAAAAAATGGGCTGCTCATCCGGAATCGTCCAGCGTTTGAAGAAGCCCGGAAAGTCGAAGCCGTTGTTTTCGATAAAACCGGTACACTGACAAAAGGTGAATTCGGTGTGACGGATATCCTTCCTTCAGACGGCTTTACAGAAGATGACGTGATTTCATACGCAGCGGCAGTCGAGTCCCAATCCCAGCATCCCCTCGCACAAGGAATTGCGAAGAAAGCGGAGGTAGCGGAGATTCAAGTGCCGAAAGTATATGATTTCCAGTCGTTGACGGGCAAAGGGTTGCAAGGGCAGGTCAATGACAAGCATGTACTGATTGTCAGTCCCGGGTACATGAAGGAAAAAAATCTGTCTTATAGTGAAGATTCCTTCAGCAAGTGGTCGTCTGAGGGGAAAACAGTTGTCTTTCTGCTCATTGACGATCAGCTTGCCGGCATGATCGCCCTTGCAGATATTGTTCGTGAAACGGCTGTAGAAGCCGTGAGCGAGTTAAAAAAATTGAACGTCAAATCGATCATGCTGACCGGTGACCATACAAAAGTTGCAGAATACGTGGGCAAGAAGCTCGGTCTTGAGGAAATCTTTGCCGAAGTGCTCCCTCATGAGAAATCAGAAAAAATTGTCCATATCCAAGAAAAAGAAGGACTGCATACTGCTATGACAGGAGATGGGGTTAACGACGCTCCTGCACTTGCGAAAGCAGATCTCGGTATCGCTGTCGGTGCAGGAACAGATGTCGCGATTGAAACGGCAGATATCATACTTGTCAAAAGTAATCCACTCGATGTTGTCACCATTATCAAACTGTCTTCAGCCACATATCGCAAAATGAAGCAGAATTTATGGTGGGCGGCTGGTTATAACATAGCTGCTATTCCGCTTGCAGCTGGAGTGCTATATCCACTTGGAATCGTGATGAGTCCAGCAGTCGGAGCGATTCTTATGTCTCTTAGTACGGTTATTGTGGCGATTAACGCCCGGTTACTAAAAATTTAATGCGAGTCTCTGTACAGACTGCCGTAGAATTCAGTGTCTGCTGATTTCTACGGCAGTCTTTTTATATGGTCATAATCCGTGCGTTCTGCACAAATTTTCGATAGGTTTATCTTATACTGCTCAATAGAGTGAAAAGGAGCGCGTGCTGTGAACAAAATTTCAACGAAACTAGCGGCTTCATTTATTATTTCATTTCTCATTATGGATACATTACTAATGGTTTACTTACACCAGACCATCACACATGCTCGGGTCGATGAAGAACTGGATCGATTATTGAAAACGGGCAGCAATCACCGGAATGTACTGGAAGATAACTATACTCCAACCACGCTGCATCATATCATTCTAATGGAAAGCGGCGGCGAACGTGATGTTGCAATCCTCGATGATGCAGGTAATGTCATGCAGCATTCATTGGAAAACGAAGAGGTTCTCGCTCCTTACTTGAAGGAACTCAAAGAAGAAAAACCAACCAAAGATATGATTTTACCGGTCGATTGGAAACAGTCTACTTATCTCGTCAGTGTTCATCCTTATCAAGTAGCAGGAAATACAGGCGCACTGGTAATGCTTCAAAGTACAATTCCCATCCGTCAACTTGTGCATCGGCTAAACATCCACTTCATCCTTGCGGGCGGTGGAGGCATTGTCATTTTGTTAGTCGTGTATCTATTGCTATCTAAATGGCTTACACGTCCACTTATTCGGATGAAAGAAGCGACTGAACAAATTAGCGAAGGATTCTACGATGTCGACTTGCCTAACTTATCGAATGACGAATTGGGAGAACTGGCAGCTGCCATTCGCAAATTATCGACAGACTTAAGTCGCATTAAACGCGAACGAAACGAATTTCTAGCATCTGTTTCCCATGAAATGGGGACACCCCTCACGTACTTGATTGGCTATGCTAAGGTGGCTCAGCGCACAGAATTGAAAGATACGGAGCGTTTCAACTACTTATCGATAATCGAAGAAGAGGCCGAGCGTTTAAAAACACTCGTAAAAAACTTGATGGATCTCTCACAGATGGATGAGATGACATTCACTGTTACGAAATCGGAGTTTTCTTCTGCTGGATTTATTCGGGATATTGTTCAACTTGTCCAACCATCGTTCGATATGAAAGGAATTACATTACAAATCGAACCTTTCGATGATTTCACTTTGGTGGCTGACCGAATGCGTCTGGAGCAGATTATCCTGAATCTACTCGACAACGCCCTTCATTATTCTGAAAGTGGGACACCTGTAACTGTGCGTGCCTTTCAGGACAAAAAACAAGCGGTTTTGCAGGTCGAAGATAACGGGTGTGGGATTCCAGTAGAGAATCAGCAGCAAATTTTCGAAAAGCTTTATCGTGTCGAGAAATCTCGATCGCGTTCGTTTGGCGGCGCTGGTCTTGGGCTTGCGATTGTGAAGGAGTTAACGGAAGCGCATGGTGGTAGGATAAACGTACAAAGTGAACCAGGTAAAGGCAGCACGTTCACGATACGACTATGACGGGAGGAGAAGAAGGATATGAAGACGATTCTACTGGTTGATGATGAACAACGCATGCTCGATCTGCTCGAACTGTTCCTCGCTCCGCACGGGTATCGCTGTCTGCAAGCGACGGATGGTGAGGGAGCTCTCAATCTGCTTGAGGAAGAGAACGTGCACCTCGTGCTGCTCGATGTGATGATGCCGGGGATGGACGGATGGGAAGTTTGCCGCAGAATCCGGAAAACTTCCGAAATTCCTGTGATTTTACTGACCGCCCGTTCCGATAAGTCCGATGTTGTAAAAGGGCTCGATCAAGGTGCTGATGATTATATTACGAAACCATTTGACGAACGCGAACTGATGGCAAGAGTACGGGTTGCGTTACGGCGTGTTTCTGACAAAGATCAGCCTAAACAGCTCCGTGAAGGTCGCTTCACGCTCGACTTGGAGTCCTATTCAATCTTATATGACACCTATGAAGTGCGTCTTACACTAAAGGAATTCTATATCATCGAAGCGATGATGGCTCGGCCGAACCGGACGTTCACGCGGGAAGACTTGCTTCAAGTCGCATGGGAATACGATACCTATACCGAAGTTCGGACGGTGGATTCCCATATCCGTAACTTACGAGACAAATTGAGAAAATCGAACTTTCCGATTGACGACATTTTGCATACTGTCTGGGGAATCGGATACAAATGGAAGTGAGGTGCCGCACGATGAAGAGACCATTAATTGGTGTGGTATTTGGAGGGTTGCTGATCTTTAGCGCCTGTTCAAACAAAGAAGCGCCATTTGCGTTTGAAGAAGTGAAAAATCCCGAAGTCAATCACATACATGGAACAGGTTTCAGCAATGGTGGACCAGAATTTGTGATTGCGACGCATGCAGGCTTGTATGCATATAGAAAGGACAAGTGGGCAGAAGCCAATCGTGAAAAAAATGATTATATGGGCTTCCAGCCTACAGAAGATGGCTTTTTTGCAAGCGGTCATCCTGCAGTGAACTCCGATTTGAAGAATCCATTTGGACTCATGAAAAGCACGGATAAAGGAGCCACCTTCGAACAACTTGCATTTTACGGAAAAATCGATTTTCACTACCTCGGTGCAGGATATAAATCGAATGCAGTTTATGTATTCAATGAAGCGCCCAACACTGACCTCGTGGCAGGATTGAACTATACGCTCGATGAAGGGAAAACATGGAAAGCTTCAAAAATGGAGGGATTTACTGCATCTACACTATCCAACTTGGCAGTCCATCCTTCCCGTGAAGAAATGATTGGAATCGGAAGTCAAGAGGGGCTGTTCGTATCCACGGATTTTGGTAACACATTCAATGAAATAAATGACGCAAAAACCGTAACATATGTCACGCTGACGGAAGATGGCGGCTACTATGCTTCCATCGATGACGAGGAACAGCCGATACTTCAGAAATTCACAGTTGGCGAAACTGAAGAATCCATAATTTCTCTACCCGAAGTATTAGATAGCCCTGTTCAATTCATAGCAATTAGTCCGGAGAATTCAGAAGAACTTGTTTTAACAACCTTCGACAATTCGATTTACAGGACGACGAATGACGGAGCAAGTTGGAAGCAGATTGCAAATGACGGATTGTTGAATGTGTCTAACTGAGAGTAATAGGATAAGGAGCGTTATATGATGAAAAAAATGATGGAATTGCTCACGCTAGTCATTATCGGTTCACTACTAGCAGGCTGCTCAATGAACGGATCAGAGGACAGCTCCACGGGTGCACCTTCTGACCAAGGCATGCATCATGACATGGGCGGAATGGACAATATGGAAGGCATGGATGGAATGATGGGCGGTCATATGGATCATGGAAATCCGTTGCCCTTAAAAGATTCGAAAGGGTTGAATGAACTGGCCGTTCCTCCCCTTCTCGCAAAAAGTACTTCTGAAGATGTTGACTACATACTCACCGCACAGAAAGGCAAGCGTATGCTGCTGCAAGGTCAGGAAACGAAAACCTATGGCTACAATGGCGACTTCCTCGGTCCTGTTCTGAAACTGCGAAAGGGTGAGACAGTTCGGATTAAAACTGTGAATGCACTTGATGAGGATACGACGTTCCATTGGCATGGGTTGGAGGTGCCTGGTGATGTCGATGGCGGCCCTCATAATCCGCTGAAACCCGGTGAAGAACGGATGATTGAATTCAAAGTCACCCAAGAAGCCGCCACTCTTTGGTTCCATCCTCATCCTCATGGAAAAACGGCTGAACAAGTGTACAAAGGGCTGGCCGGACTGCTTTATATCGAGGACGAACACTCCGACAGTTTGAACGTGCCGGACAACTATGGCGTCAATGACTTTCCCGTTCTATTACAGGATCGTGCATTCACTAATGACGGAGAATTGAATTACGAGACAGCTTATAACTCAGATGGAACGCTTGGTGATCGCTTGCTCGTCAACGGAACACTCGATCCGAAACTATCTGTGCCTCAAGGCAAAGTCCGGCTGCGATTGCTGAACGGATCGAATGCCCGCAATTATTCCGTAACCCTGAGCTCCGGGGATTCGTTCCAGCAAATTGCCACAGATGGCGGCCTGCTGAACGAGCCGGTGGAAATGGATACGCTGACACTGACTCCAGCAGAACGTGCGGAAATTATCATCGACTTTGACCAGCTGCAGGATGTGGACAATCTTGCGCTAGTAGATGAACAAGGAACGATTCTTCTGCCTTTTGAAGTCAACGCAAAGAAGACTTCCGATACACTTTCTGCAGAGTTGAATTCGTTTGAAGTGACGGAGGAAGAACGAAATCTACCTGTCACAAAACAACTTGAATTGTTCGGTATGATGGATATGGTGACGATTAACGGAAAGAAATTCAATAAAGACCGTATTGACATGACCCAAACAGTCGGTGAAACCGAAGTCTGGGAACTTACTAACAAGCCAGATCCGATGGGTGGCATGATCCATCCATTCCATATTCACGGCACACAGTTCAAAGTGCTGTCGGTGAATGGCGAGGAGCCGGATGATAATCTAAAAGGCTGGAAAGATACGATTGCGCTGCATCCTGGAGATCGAGTGAGAATCGCGATTTCATTTGCAAATAAAGGGGTGTATATGTACCATTGCCACATTTTAGAGCATGAAGATAATGGCATGATGGGTCAGATTGAAGTGAACTAGACAACAGGAAAAGCCGCCCTGCTCATTTTGAGTGTGGCGGCTTTTGCTGCGTATAAGATTGACTGTCAAAGGTCTAGGAGCTAGACACTTTGCGAAATATCTGTGTTAACCCTTTACTTGAATCGTTCTCTCTATCCCCTGTATTACAGCTTCATAATATGATTGAGGATGCGGAACAAAATCGTCTTTACTAACCTGATTCTTCATGAACTTTAGCTCGCCTTTTTCATCGGACACGAATCCATGCCCCTCAATCCTTTGTCGTTTCCCCAGCCACAAGTCCACAAAGTCCTGAAATGCGATCTTATATATCCCCGCCACTTCTTCCGGTTGTACGTTAAAATCGCGAAGTGAATGTCTTGCTCGATAAACAAAAACATGCGCCCGTTCATTGTCGATCATCCCTGGTCTTGTCATGCTGTATGGAATAATTCCGAGTGAATGCAAGTCATTGAAAGCGACATGAATGCCTGTCTCTTCTTGAACTTCACGCACTCCGTCTTCCACAGTTTCAGATGCTAGTAAGTGACCTGCAGCTGTGATGTCGAGTAAGTTTGGATAATCTTTTTTCATCGGACTGCGCAGTTGTAAATAAAGCATGTCACAACCATTTTCCTGTGTGACAAACCAGCAGTGGAATGTCTCGTGCCATAGGCCAAGCCTGTGGACGTCTTCCCGTGTCGCAGTTCCGATTGGTTGCTGGTGTTCATTGAAAATGTTGAGGATCTCGGTTTCCATTGGATCGCTCCTTTATGGGTGCACTAGTATCTGTATGGAGCATAGCTGCTTTCATTTTCGGTTGCATCTTTTACTTAATTCCTTTAAAATAGAACAAACGTTCTTAACAAAGTATAATCTATTTAAGGGGAACAATTAATGAATGACTTTATAAACGCCTTTACCTATGTAACTAACCTAATTTACCATCCGAATCATTTCACCATACAAAACGTTCAAGAAGAGCGTCAGAACTCAGAATACGGGGCAGGTATCTTTCTTTTAAATACGAAGTCCATTCGTTTTCGAGTGGCTAACAGACCCCCCAAAAAGGTCGGTCAATTTGTCGCGTTGTGGGAAAAGGATGATACCAATAAAAACCAGCCTTTTACTTATGACAACTCTCCTGACTTCGTAGTCATCAATACCTTTACTGAAGGTCATTTCGGACAATTCATCTTTCCTAAGAAAGTCCTGGCAGCCCGCAGCATTCTTAAATCGGATCATTCAAATGGAAAAATGGCATTCAGAGTGTACCCGAGCTGGGATACGCCTGCTAGTAAGCAAGCCATCGCTACTCAAAAATGGCAGCTCCCGTATTTTATCGATTTAAGCGATGCCCCTGCTGAGACTTCAAAAAGAGTTTTAGAGATGTATGCTTGACCATCCTCTGAATTTCTTACAGCGTCATCAAGTGATTCATGCGTTCTAAATACGTTTCTTTTGTTTTATAATCCGGCATGATGCTGCCGACGCGGCGCCAGAAGGAACGGTCGTGATTCATATGCGTTAAGTGGCAAAGTTCGTGAATGATGACGTAGTCGATTACGTCAACAGGTGCCATTGCAAGACGGTAGTTGAACTCCAGTTTTTTGTTGGAGTTACAGCTTCCCCATTTCCGGTAGGACTCGATGATGTCGATGCTTTTAAATGTAACTTTGAGATTTTTTTGATAGGGCTTAATGCGCGATTCAATAAGTGTTTTACATTGTGTAAAGTAAAACTTTTTCAAGTTGAGTTTCAACTGTTCTTCAGTTAACTGTTCAGTGTGGATTAGTTCGTGAAGGGGACGTTCTTCTCCAAGATAAAGGAATGTCCCGTTTGCCTCGTATTTACGAGCGAGCGGGCTTATCTTTTTGTCATCCCGTTCTCTTTGTTTCTCAAGAATCCAGCTCCCCCACTTTTGAAGCTGTGCAGCGATTGCATCGTCCGATGTTCCATTTGGAGCTTTCACTGTGATGAAACCGCCAGCGTCAATTTGCAGCTGCAGCTTCTTCCCTTTTCCGTATTGCACAGTATAGTGGATTGTTTCATTATCGATGATGATTTTCATAGTGTCCCTCTTTTTCTGGTTTATCCCCGTAGGAAATACTCTGAATACGTTCCTTGAAGCAGCAAAACAATCTCCCCGAATAGTTCTTTGAAGGATTGGATGATGAGTTGTTCGAAGCTAAAGAGTGTCAAAAGCCAAGCGATGATGAGAAATGTCAGAATGGCCATGTAGAGTCTCACTCCCTTACTTAGGTTTCGGATTGGGTTTCAGTAACCAGATGATGAAAACGAAAAATAATGACATCACTGTTCGAATGATCATTTCAACAGTGAAACGGTCTGTACTGATGAAGTCATCCGGTAGTATATACGTCATCGCGAATCCTAAGATGAATACAACAATCCATCGAATCATCACAATCCCCTCCCGTTTTTCGATTACTCTCATTATACCATGATGTCTCAGCATTCTTTGGTGCTTTATTGGATAGCAAAAAGCAATTCCGCGGGAAGTATGAATCCCTTGGAATTGCTTTTTCATGTTGGAGGTTACGTTCCGCAATCACTCTTTACTGAGTACAGTAGACGATGATTACTACAAGAAACTGAAAACCGAAGCGAAAGGAAACTTTAACTTCACGTCAAAAGGTCATAACCGTTTCACGACATTCTTGACCAATGACCTGACTGGTTGGAAAATTGGAGGCACGCTCGATTACGCAGAAGTACAGAAGGCCGCTGCGCCCATATTAAAAACAACTATGCTCATTGTCATCATAGCGTTAGTTCTCGGTGCAGTGATCGCGTATTTCATTACCCATTCTATCATTCAGCCGATCGTTAAGCTAAAAGAGCAAGCTCAAACGATTAGTACAGGTGATTTGACAGAAACGATTGAAGTAAAGTCTTCAGACGAAATCGGTCAGCTTGGCGAAGCATTTCGTTCTATGTAGGATAGGTTGAAGAAGCCCGTTGGAAAAATTGAGAAGAATACAGAGCTTGTTGCCGCTTCATCCGAAGAAGTTGCTGCAACCACTGAATAACAACTTGCTTCCATGGAAGAAATCACTGCTTCCGCTAAAACACTTTCTCAAATAGCGGAAGAGTTACAAGCGTTAGTTTCAAGTTTTAAGCATTAAACCTAAAAGAGTCTCCATCCCAAGTGTGGATGGAGACTCTTTTTTTGACCTTACACGTTCAGCAGACCGCGGAATCCTCTCGCTGCATAATAAGACTCGACGCCATTGTGATAGACGAAGATGGTTTCGAAACGGTAATCGCAAAATAAGCCGCCGCCGAGTTTTCGAATAGTTGAAGGGGTTTTAATCCATGTGGACGTTTTCTTATCAACGGCTTCGAGTTGCTGCAGTGCACGATACTGTTCTTCATCCAACAGTTCGATGCCCATTTCTGCCGCCATTCCGCAAGCGCTGTGTGCCGGTTTGTTTTTTTTGCGTGATTCAAGTGACTCAGGATCATAACATACACTTCTGCGGCCTGAAGGGCTTTCTAGGGAGCAGTCGCAGAATGTAAACGTGTCAGTCTCGCTGTCATATCCGATGACATCGGGCTCTCCGCCGGTTCTTTCCATTTCGTTTAATGACCATAGCTTTTCCGTGTTGACATCGAGCTTTGCTTGGACATTTTCCCACGTCACCCCTTCATGCCGGTGCATGTTATCTTCAAATCGAGTTTTCAAAATCGTAAGCAGTTCCTCGCATTGTTCCACTGGCAGCTCTTTTTTAGCTATGCTTTCACTTTTGTTTGTCATAGTAATTCCCCCTATTTCCTGACCGATGTTGCATTAAAGAATAGCATGGTTTGGTCGATCATGAAGTTATTTTTTCACTACAGTACGAATCTCTTTATTCAATTGTTCGACATTCACTTTTTGTGCAGGATCATCCGCCAGTTTGTACTTCCCTTTCAGTTCCATAATCCGCATGACACTTTTGTCTATTCGCTGTTCGGTGATTTCATTGGATGCCACAGCTTCTTTCAGTGCGTCAATGACCGCAATTGTTTTCGCCGGGTCATGTGCGACGAGAATAACATCACTTCCGGCTTTGACTGATTGGACCGCAGCTTGCGCTATGCCGTAATGATTCGTAATTGCTTTCATCGTCATATCATCAGTCATGATGAGGCCATTGTAGCCGAGCTGTTTGCGCAGCAGTTCGGTGATAATTGGCGCGGACATTGAGGCTGGATAAGTTTTATCCAACTGGGGCAGTAAAATATGCGCAACCATGACGACGTCTGCATTTGCTTCAATCGCTTTCTTGAATGGAATCAACTCCAACTGTTCAAGCTGCTGCAGCGTTTTGTTCACTTTCGGTAATTCTAGATGCGAATCGACGGAGGTATCGCCATGTCCCGGAAAGTGCTTGACGACAGGGATAACATTTTGTTTCTCGATTCCTTTCATCGTCTGGATACCGAGTGCGCTCACGACTTTCGGATTTGCGCTGAATGAGCGGTCTCCGATGACGGGATTGTTCGGATTGCTGTTGACGTCCAAGACTGGCGCAAAGTTCATGTTGAAGCCGAATTGCGTCAACTGTTTTCCGAGTGTCTGTCCTATAGTGAAGGCGTAATCCGGATCGTTCGTTTTGCCAATTGCCGCTGCAGTCGGCAGCTTGGCGATTTGTTTTGGCAAACGTGCCACGCGTCCACCCTCTTGGTCAATACTTATGAACAGCGGAAGAGGATTTGTTCGGTTGGCTGCCTTCAGACTGTTGACATAGTATACGGTTTGCTCAGGAGTGTCCACGTTATTCGCATAGAAAATGACGCCGCCAATTTGATAGTGTTCTATGAGCTGCTTGGTTGCTTGGTTAATGGATGTCCCCTCAATCCCCGCAATGACAAGCTGACCGATCTTTTCTTCCAGTGTCATTTCAGACAGCATTTTTTCCTCCTTCGTTTCAACTTTTGTCCAGACCGCAATATGGTCAACGGTTGGATTGGGAGTCTTCTCTGTCGGTTGAGGCAAGATCCATTTCAGCTGGTAATCGGGACTTACTTGATAGATCCAAATGATCTGGTCATGCGCGGCATCCTTAAACGTCTTGATTTCGTCTGGATTCCCCAGTTCTGTTTGAAGGTCTTCATAGTGAATCTCTTTCAGATCCTCTCCTGCATAACGCACGTCGAACACAATACCGCCGCGAGTACCGATTGTTGCGTCGCGATCAGGATAATTCGTATAGATTCCTGCTTCCGTTTCTGCAGGAGTGCCTGAAGCGGTCCAATCTTCCTCGACTTCTTGAGATGTAGTTTTGCCTGCCGTGCCTTGGAAGGTCGGTGTTTTCCCTTGCTTCGCTTGTTCTACAATCACTTCGATTTGATGGGCTGTTGTGATCGTAGATTCTTCTGGTTCAGTACTGCGTTCACTATTCGTCAGCTCATTTGATGCAGATTTCCTTCCTGTATTGTTGTTAAGTGTGAATCCCAGGATAACGAACGCTGCTATCACTACCGCGGTCATTATATAAAGCACTTTTCTCATCAGACATACCTTCTTTTCTAAAGGCTGGATTGAATTAGCTGGATTGCGTGATACAGATTCCACCTAGTCTTGACAAACCCATCGCTTGCTAACACGGCTCATTGCTGACTCCTAGTGTTTCACCGATGAATAGAAAAACAACCGGCCTGCATGTGGAAATCTGCAGAAGGCTGCTTAACTAATCTAGGAAATTCAAGAAATACTTTCTTGCAAATTGTTCCGCTGCCTTTAATGGTGTCATTTGGCTTTCGCTTCCCTTTTCATACAATCTTGCTTATGACGATTCCACTATCTATTCAATCAAAAATTCCAATTCAAATTGTTTCCCTGTTAATTCTTCCAGGATGTTTAGGATTAGCAGGCAGTAATGGGTTTTCAGCCATTCCACCTGAAAGCTATTGCGGCACACAACACCAATATGCTGTCCCTCAAATTGGATGGCAGTTGTATTTTTGAACCATGTTTCAAACTTTGCCGTACTCATTCCTCCTTGTACTTTCAACAAAACATCCTTCCAGAGCAGGAATTGGTCTTCTGCCTTCGCAATTGCATCTGATTCCAGATTTCTCTGACCCTCTTCATAAGCCAGATAGGAAATTTTAAAACTCCCTTTACCTGGAATCCTTATTTCTGTTTCAGATTTATTTTTCCCATGCTCATAAAGTGACCGAACAAATCATCCTTATTTTCGATTTTCAACATCAATCCATCTCCTTTCTCATTCTTTTCAGGCCATACGTTCTGGCAACTCTGTTAAAAATCTCATTGGGCACCCTAGTCAGTTTCCTTTTCTAAAGAAATGATTTTGTTTGTTTGAATTCCATAATTGTTTAGTTGATAGGCACAGATTCTAATGTTAGAAACGTCTTTGATTCCAGAATAAACACACACAATGTCACGATTAAAAATATGTTAGTCATCTAGCAATTCTCTGTTTTTACGATATGACTTTCTCAATGAAATATAATTTAAAAGAAAGAAGGATATTGTAGCTAATATCGCTGGCCCAAAAACATCTATTACTTCTTGTATGTTAGCTGGAATACCTTTAAAAACACCATAAACGATTATAAATAGAATTCCGAAACGTATCGATCCATAAGCTTTAGAACATTTTTCCTCTTTATACCTTGCCTTTGTTGCAATTTCAGGATATTCAATACCCGTCAAAGTAGATCTCAAAAGTATATATACACACAAAAACCCTAAAGTAATGAGTGCCATTATATCGCCAGAAGCATTTAAATTAATAAAAAAAGAATCAACAATTAAATATAGAAAGAGCAATGTACTTAGAATAAGTACTGATTCAGCTACAAAATACAGAAATCGTTTTTCTCTATACTCATCTGTCGATAATAAGTTAGAAATCCAAGTCTTTTCCATTTCAATCTACCTCCCAAAATAATTCATCAAGTGTTTTATCCAGTGCTTTTGCAAGTGCAATACAAAGATTCAGACTTGGGTTATAGTTACCCTTTTCAATCAAACCAATTGTCTGTCGTGTCACGCCAGTCACTTTTGCTAGCTCATCCTGTTTCATAGATACTTTTATTCGAGCTATCTTTACGTTGTTTTTCATGAATGCCTCTGCTTTCTTGTAATATATATATTCCATATGCAATTTATATATTACATGTTATTTTCTTAAAATCAATTAAAAAACGCTAAAAGCACAGAATAATTTCTGTACTTTTAGCGTTTATAACATTCTCTCGTTAAACTGGCCCAATTAAAGTGTAAAGCTTATTCAAGAAATGCCCCCGAATACGGAATTAACCATGAGTAGAATCTCTTTTAAGCTTTCTATAAAGAAATAAATGAGCCAAAGAAACTACGATACCGGTAATTCCTAATATGTTTACCGCCGTTGTGGAATAGGAGCTAGCTATAGCTATCGCGATAAACAATACAATTAAAAGTATTTGGCTAGTTCTAAATAAATTTCTCATTATTTCTTCCCTCTCGTATCTCTAAAACAACATAGCCCGTTTGAAGCACAAGCCATGTGATAGTGATAGGTAAGCCTTTGAAGTTATCTCCAGCTTTTCCCCCACTTAACACCGTACGTGCGACTTTCACCGCATACGGCGTGCCAACTAATCCAATTCATTCAATCATCCACACTTGATGTGTCTCAACTCTTCCGTTTCAATAAGTCGGTGCCTTCCGTAGAAGGTGAACCTCTATTAGTCTTACAAGAACCTTATTAACCGATAAAGAGGTGTCTAACATGATTGAATGAATCTTTTACTAGTCTAGTGGCTATCCCTCCACGTTCATTACAGGTTTCATCGGTACTGTGCCACCACTTTCACTGATATGAAGAAAAGTTATATAGCCGCTAGTCTCACGATTACTTTCCTTTTCACCGTTTCATCAGGAGTAAGCCCTCCACGTTATCAGCTTACAACGTTGAGTTACATCTATTATGAAACAAACTTAGGTGCTTCCGCTGAGCCTGTCAGCATTGCATGTGCCTATAACACAAGATGGATTTTCATATAACGGATTCTTACTCATCCACAGCTAACCCTACATCTGGTAGTATATACATTTCTGTATAATGGGCGTCTAGACCCGTACATTCGGAAGTTCGTCAGCAATACATTTTGTTTTGTATTTACATTGCATTCTCACCATATCTGTTCAACCCAAGCATCATGATTTACACCACCCCATCGGGTAAGCTTTCGTCAGCCGAACTGTTACGGTAAATTCTCACGCCTATTAGCCGAGCTTATAACACGCTTTTTCTTACTAATCCGCGTGCTACTCGACGCAGAGGAAGCCTTTCAGAGCGTTACCTCCTCATTCGACTTCTCGATATAACCCTTCAGTTTTAGGAAACCTAAAACTGCCTAACCTTTACCGAAATTGTGTGACCACATTTCATTTGAGTTAGGAACATTTCGCACC